>NZ_JBFAWC010000005.1:0-482545 GCF_040680155.1 Streptomyces sp. NPDC052114
CACCGTCCGGACGTCTTCCACGCGGCGGTGGCGGGTGCCGCCCCGACGGACCTGCGTCTCTACGACACGCACTGGAAGGAGCGCTACCTCGGTCACCACGGCCCGCAGCCGACGGCGAATCCCGGCCAAGTACGACCCCTTCCAGAATCTGACGGTGCGTCATATCGTCGGCGGCGCCCAAGACATCCACCTGCCCTCCGCAAGGAGACCCCGTGGAAGAAGATCCGCACCCCAAACTCCGAGCCCACGCAGTGACCAGAACCTTCGGCCGAGGGAACAAGGCGGTCCACGCCCTGGGACCGGTGGACCTGACCATCGCCAGAGGCGAGTTCACCTGCATCGTCGGCCCCTCAGGCTGCGGAAAGTCGACCCTGCTCCGCATCGCCGCAGGCCTCCTCCGCCCCAGCACGGGCGACCTCCGCATCCGCACCACCACCCCGCGCCCCGCCGCGATGATCTTCCAGGACTACGGCATCTACGACTGGAAGACCGTCCTGGCCAACGTCCGGTTCGGCCTGGACATCCAGAAGGTCCCCCGCAAGGAGGCCAACGCCCGCGCCGGGGACTGGCTCGCCCGCATGGGCCTCGCCGACTTCGCCGACGCCTACCCCGCCACCCTCTCCGGCGGCATGCGCCAACGCGTCGCGATCGCCCGCGCGCTGGCCGTGGAGCCCGAGATCCTCCTGATGGACGAGCCCTTCGCGGCCCTCGACGCCCAGCTCCGCACGATCCTCCAGGACGAACTCCTCGCCCTCACCCAGACGACCCGCACCACGACCCTCTTCATCACGCACAGCCTCGAAGAGGCGATCGTCCTCGGCGACCGCGTCCTGGTGATGTCGGCCAGGCCGGGCCGCGTCATCGCCGAGCGCCGCCCGCCGTTCCCGCGCCCCCGCACCGGCGACGTCCGTGACGCCCCCGAGTTCACCGCGCTGAAGAGCGAGCTGTGGGACCTGCTGCGGGGCGAGGTCGGCACGGAGGCGGCGGCATGAGCACCCTCACCAGCAAGTCCACGCCCCCGGAAGACGTCCTGGTCAGAGAGCCGGGCCCGCAGGAACTGCACCCCGTGCGCACCCACCGCAGGCGCCGCGTCCTGGAGATCTCGCTCGCCGTGGGCGTGCCCGCGGCCCTGGTGCTGCTGTGGCAGCTCGCCGCCGTGAGCGGCTGGATCGACGACCGCGTCTACCCCGCGCCGCAGACCATCATCGAGGACGGCTGGCAGCGCGCGGCGGACGGCGAGCTGTGGCCGGACGTGTGGGCCACGCTCAAGCGCGTGCTCGCCGGCTACGCGATCGGCACGGTCGCGGGATACGCGCTCGGCCTGCTCATGGGCTCGCTCCCGGTCGTGCGCGCCGCGCTCGAACCGACCCTGGACGCGCTGTACGTCGTACCGAAACTCGCCCTCCTGCCGGTCTTCCTGAACATGTTCGGCCTCGGCGAGGGCCCGCAGATCGCGCTCGTCGCCGCCACCGTCTTCTTCTTCGTCTGGATCTCGACGATGGCGGCGGTGCTCGCCGTCCCGTCCGGACACCGCGACGCCGGCCAGGTCTTCGGCGCCTCGCCGTGGCAGATGTTCCGTCACGTGCTGCTGCCCGCGTCTCTCCCGGCCGTCCTGGTCGGCGCGCGGATCGCCGCCGGGGTCGCGGTCCTGGTGATCGTCGCCTCGGAACAGATCGCGGCGGCCGACGGCCTCGGACACCTCATCTTCGACTCGCGCGCGCTCTTCCAGAACGACGTGATGTTCGTCGGCATCGTCTGCGTCGCCGTGCTCGGCGTGGTCTTCTCCGAACTGGTACGGCTCGCGGGCCGGTTGCTCACGCCGTGGGCGCCGCGCGACCGGGGCCGCAGCCAGTCATGACCCCGACTCCCGCGCGCCGCACGGCATCCCCTACCTCGACGACGACAACTCCCGTACGGAGAACAGTGTTCGGAGGCACCATGCGCACGCGCACCACCGCACTCACCCTGCTCGTGGCGGGCTCGCTGCTCGTCGCGTCGGGCTGCGCGAAGGAGGACGACGCGGCCCCGTCCGACCCCGCGAAACCCCGCACCGTCACCGCAGTATCCGGCTGCGGCAAGGGCAGTTGGACCGATCCCGCCGACCTGGCGCCCGACCGCGCGCCGGCCCGCTGCGCCCCCGACACCCCCGCCCCCAAGCCGCTGCCCGAGGAACGAAGCCTGACGATCGCGACCGGCACCCTGTCCGCCGAGTACGTCGCGCCGCTCCAGATGGCCGTGGCGAAGGGCGAGTTCAAGAAGGAGGGCCTGGACGTCCGCCTGAAGGTGCTGCCCACGCCCGACGCGCTCCCCCTCCTCGCCAAGGGCGACATCGACGCCCAGTGGGCGGCGCCGGAGGCCGCCGTGATGAACGGCATCACCAGCGGCTTCGACATCAAGTGGACGGCCGGCAACTTCTCCCCCGACCCCAGGTCCAAGAGCGGCCTGTGGGTGCGGCTGAAGAAGGACGAGAGCGCCTCCCGCGTCCCGATGGCCGGCCGCAGGCTCGGCACGATGATCGGCAAGGGGTCCGTCATCGCGTACCCCATGAACAAGGCGCTGAAGAAGCACGGCGGCGGCCTCGACAAGATCCAGTTCCAGCAGCTGGGCTCGGCCGACGTCCTGACCGCGCTCCAGAACGGCGGCACCGACTCCGCCTGGCTGCTCGACCCGGTCTGGCGCAAGGTCGACGGCGACAAGCGGTACGCCTTCCTCGGCGGCCAGCCCCGGGCCGAACCGCTCGGCGGCCTCCTCTTCGGCCCGAACCTGCTCCGCGAGGACCCGGACGCGGGGGTCGCGCTGCTGCGCGCGTACATCAGGACGGTGAACACGTACTTCGCGGGCGACTACAAGGCCGACAAGGCCTTCGCGACGGAACTCGCCAAACTGCTCAAGACGGACGAGGAGGTCCTGCTCTCCACGCCGTCGCTGCGCATGGACTGGGAGATCCGCGGGGGCACGACGGACCGCCTCCAGGATGCGTACCGCGCGGCGGGCGTCTCGAAGGGCGAGGAGGTGCCCGAGAACAAGGCGGTGGACCGCACGCTCTACGAGGAGGCGGTGGGCCACAAGCCCTGACCGGCGGCGCCTGGGGCCGAAAAAACAACCGAGGGCCGGGAAGCTGATGCTTCCCGGCCCTCGGCCTTCAGTAGCGGGGACAGGATTTGAACCTGCGACCTCTGGGTTATGAGCCCAGCGAGCTACCGAGCTGCTCCACCCCGCGTCGGTGAACACAACTCTACGTCAGGCCCTCGACCAGCGCAAATCGCTTCTCTCTCACCCCACGCACACCGGTGGCGCGGCGTGGGTGTCCCGGCCGCTCACCACCGGCGTGCCTAGGCGGAGAGCTCCTGCTGCAACGCCTCCCGGAGCCGGGCCGCCCGCTCGGCGACCTCGGCGGGCCCCAGCTCCACGGCCCGCGCGGCCCACCGCTGCCCCTGTGCCAGCTGCCCGTGCCGTGCGTAGAGCAGCGCGAGCCGCAGCGCCGCCCGGCCGTGCCCCGCGTCGGCGGCCCGCGTCCACCACAGCGCGGCCTCCGGCTCGCTGCCCTCCCGCGCCAGCAGCAGCCCGAGGTTGAACGCGCCGTTCCGGCTGCCCGCCTCCGCCGCCAGGCGGTACCACCGCGCGGCCTCGACGACGTCGCCCCGGCCCGCGGCCAGCATGCCGACCCGGACCTGGGCCCGCCGGTGCCCCTGCTGGGCGGCCCGCTCGTACCACTCCTCGCACTCGGTCTTCTCCGCGGCGGGCTCGCCGAGCACGGGCGGCCCGGCCGAGGGGCGCCGCGCGTCGAGCACGGTCCCGAGGCGGTACGCCGCCTCCGCGCTGCCGCCGCCCGCCGCGCACCGCAGGTGCCGCTCGGCCTCCTGCTCGTCGCCCTCCCGCAGCCGGGCGGTGCCGACCTGGAGGGCCGCGTCGGTGTGCCCGGCGGCGGCCGCGCGCTCGTACCACCGCAGGGCGGCGGCCTCGTCGTCCCGGCTCGCGAACAGGATCCCGAGGTTGAACGCGGCGTCGACGCTGCCGGCCTCCGCGGCCTTGGAGAACCACGGCTCGGCACCGGCCGCGTCGCCGCCCTGGAGCAGCAGCACGGCGAGCGCGTTGGCCGCCTCACGGTGTCCGGCGTACGCCGCGCGGCGGTACCACTGGTCGGCCTGGGCGGTGCGGCCCTGCTCGGCGCAGAGCAGCCCGAGGTTGTACGCGCCGTTCACGTCGCCCGCGTCCATGGCGGCGCGGTACCAGCGCTCGGCGGTCTGGGTCTCGCCGCGCTCGGCGTGCAGCGCGCCCAGCGCGTTCGCGGCGTTGCCGTCGCCGTCCTGGGCGGCCTTGAGCCACCACACGGCGGCGCTCTCCTCGTCGCCCGCGTCCCGCAGCAGGAAGCCCAGCGCGCAGGCCGCGCGGGGCTCGCCGTCCTTGGCGGAGTTGAGGTACCAGCGGCCGGCCTCCTTCAGTTCGCCGCGCCGCTCCAGGATCGCGCCGAGGTGCAGCGCGGCGCGCCGGTGTCCGCGCGCGGCCGCCTGGCGGTACCACTGCTCGGCCTCGTCGGCGGGCGAACGCGTCCCCTCGCCCTCGGCGTCCGCGGGGCGCACCGGGCGCTCGCCGCGCTCGGCGGTGGCCCGCCGGTCGAGCGCGCGGGCGAGCCGGTACGCGGCCTCGCGGTGACCGCGCTCGGCGGCGACCCGCATCCAGCGCTCGGCCCCGACGTCCCCGCGGTGCTCCAGGAGGTCGGCGAGCGCGTACGCCCCCAGGGTGTGGTCCTGCTCGGCGGACTGCCGCAGCCAGTACTCGGCGGCGGGCTCGTCGCCGCGCTCCCTGTGGTGGCGGCCGAGGGCGTGCGCGGCGGCCGCGGAACCGGCGACGGCGGCGATCCGCCACCACCCCGCGGCCTCGTCGACGTACCCGCGCTGGTGGAGGAGGACGCCCAGGTTGTTGGCCGCGGCGCGGTCGCCCTCGGCGGTCGCCGCGCGCAGCAGGGCCTCGGCTCCGTCGAGGTCACCGCGGCGCAGCAGAAGGCTCCCGAGAACGCTCATCGACGCCACGTCGCCGGCTTCGGCGGCCAGCCGGTGGCGCATCTCCTCGGCGGCCGCCCCGGGATCCTCCCGGTCGGCCGGCTGCACAAACCGCCCTGTCTCCAACAGAGTTGCCTTGTCCCCCATAACGTCCATCGTCGCACCACCTGCAACCTGGGTACATCTGGTATACCGCAGCCAGTGAGGTCACTTCAGCGTTTTGTCGACATGCCCACAGAGAGATAAGTCAAACACAGATCTCTCAACTCGCCTCCGGGCGCGCGCCGTTCACCACTGTTGGCATAGGACACCCGCACACGACAGGACCCATCACGCACGACGAAGGCCCGGATCCGTAAGGATCCGGGCCTTCACCTTGCAGTAGCGGGGACAGGATTTGAACCTGCGACCTCTGGGTTATGAGCCCAGCGAGCTACCGAGCTGCTCCACCCCGCGCCGTTGTGATCAAACCGTACCACGGCGCGGGGCGGGGCTTTGACCACTCGGTCAGCTGCCCTGGTCCTTGTCCTGGTCACCGCTCTTGTCGGAACCCTTGTCGGAGCTCTTCTCGGCGGCCTTGTTCGAGGCCTCCTCGGCCCGCTCCAGCGCCTTCTGGAGGCGCTCCTGCGCCTCGCCGTAGGACTTCCAGTCGCCGTCCTTCATGGCCCTCTCGCCGTCGTCGAACGCCTTCTGGGCGTCGTCGAGCGCGGCCTGGACCGTCGGGTCGTTCGTCTTCGGCGGCTTGGTCGGCTCGTCGCCTCCCTGGTCCTCGCCCGGCGGCTTGGTACTGCCCTCGGCCCCGAAGACCTGGTTGAGGCCGTCGCTGAGCGAGTCCGCGAAGGCGGTCTCCGTGCCGTACGACACGGCCACCTTCTTCAGCAGCGGATACGCCGACTTGCGTCCCTGTACGTAGACGGGCTCGACGTAAAGGAAGCCGTCGTCCAGCGGCACCGTCAGCAGATTGCCGTAGAGGATGTCGGAGTCGGCACCCTTCA
This sequence comes from Streptomyces sp. NPDC052114, assembly GCF_040680155.1. NCBI lineage: Bacteria > Bacillati > Actinomycetota > Actinomycetes > Kitasatosporales > Streptomycetaceae > Streptomyces > Streptomyces sp. NPDC052114. Next base: position 5,996 of record NZ_JBFAWC010000005.1, read on the forward strand.
TGTCGCGGACGAAGTTGCCGACCTCCGTCATGGAGTTCAGCTTGTTCTGGACCTGTTCGGGTCCGTCGACGTCGCCCCTGACTCTGAGCAGCTGCATCTTGCCGTAGTTCTCGCTCCTGGCATCGGCGTCGACCGACATGAAGGCCCTCAGATTGGGCCGCTCACTCGGAGTGAACGTCGTCGTCAGGGAGAACTGCTGCTGCGACTGGCCCGGCGCCTTCATGGACAGGTAGTACGGCGGGACCGCACTGTCGTCCTTCTTCGTCGGGTCGTTGGGGACCTGCCAGGCGTCACTCGCGTTGTAGAACTGGCCGGCGTCCGTGACGTGGTACTTCGTCAGCAGCTCGCGCTGGACCTTGAACATGTCCTGCGGGTAGCGCAGGTGGTCCATCAGCCGCGGCGGGATCTCGCTCTTGTCCTTGACCGTGCCCGGGAACGCCTTCTTCCAGGTCTTCAGGACCGGGTCCTTGTCGTCCCAGGTGTAGAGCTTGACCTCACCGGTGTACGCGTCGACGGTCGCCTTCACCGAGTTGCGGATGTAGTTGACCTGGTTCTGCTGGGCGATCACCGTGCGCTGGCTGTCGGCCTGCGACAGGGAGTCGGCGGTGGTGTCGCCGAGCGTGGTCCGCGAGGCGTACGGATAGCCGTTGCTGGTCGTGTAGGCGTCCACGACCCACTGGATGCGGCCGTCGACCACCGTCGGATAGACGTCGCCGTCGATGGTCAGCCAGGGCGCCACCGCCTCGACGCGCTCCTTGGGGGTGCGGTTGTAGAGAATCCGCGAGCCCTCGCCGATCGCGCCCGAGTAGAGGATCTGCGGCTCTCCGAAGGAGACCGCGTACGCGGCGCGGTTGATCGGGTTGGAGAGGTTGACCCCGCTGTCGCCCTTGTAGCTGTAGGTCTTCTGACCGCCGCCGTCCTCTTCGTAGTCGAGCTCCTTCTGGGGCCCGCCCACGATCGAGTACTGGGTGGTCTTCTCGCCGTAGTAGATCCGCTGCTCGTACTCACCGAGGTTGCCGGTGGTCGGCAGGCCGGACTCGGTGAACGCCGGGGCGCCCTTGGAGCCCTTCTTCGTCTCCGTGCCCTTGGCGGCGACCATGCCGTAGCCGTGCGTATAGGCGAAGTGGTCGTTGATCCAGTTGCGCTTGTCGAGCTTGTTCACGTCGATCTCGCGCAGGCCGACGATGGTGTCCTGGCCGTTGTAGCGGTCGACGTCCAGCGTCTTCGGGAACTGGTAGTAGCTGCGCTCCTGCTCCAGCTGCTGGAACGTGGGCGAGACGATGTTCGGGTCGTTCAGCCGGTAGTTGGCCGCCGTGTCCGCGTTCTCGCGCTTCTGCTTCGAGTTCTCGTCGACCTTGCCGGCGCCCTTGTAGTCCTCGGCCTTCACGCCGCTGATGCCGTAGGCGTCGCGGGTGGCCTCGATGTTCTTCTCGATGTACGGCGCTTCCTTGGCCTGCTCGTTCGGCTGGACCTGGAACTTCTGGACGATCGCGGGGTAGAGCCCGCCGATGAGGATCGCCGAGAGCACCATGAGACCGAAGCCGATGACCGGCAGCTGCCAGGTGCGCCGCCACAGCGTCGCGAAGAAGAGCACGGCGCAGATGACGGCGATGCAGAACAGGATCGTCTTCGCCGGCAGGTACGCGTTCGCGTCGACGTACTTCAGGCCGGTCCAGTTGTCCGTCGCCTTGAAGTCACTGGACTTCACCGCGAGGCCGTACCGGTCCAGCCAGTACGCGATGGCCTTGAGCGAGACGAAGACACCGAGCAGCACCGAGAGGTGGCCGGTGGCCGCCGCCGTCGCGCGCGCGCCGGGGCTGGTGATCCGCAGCCCGCCGTACAGGTAGTGCGTCAGCGCGGCGGCGACCAGGGAGAGCACCGTGGCCGCGAAGCCGAAGCCGAGCAGGAAGCGGTACCACGGCAGGTCGAACGCGAAGAAGGACACGTCCATGTGGAACTGGGGGTCCTTCTGGCCGAAGGACACGCCGTTGATCCACATCAGCCAGGTGCGCCACTGCCCCGCGGCGGACGCGCCCGCGATCAGGCCCACCAGGGCGGTGATCCCGATCAGCAGCCACTTCTTGTACGGGGCGATGCCCATGCGGTACCGGTCGAGGCTCTGCTGCTCCATCGACATGGCACTCAGCGGCGGGCGCAGCCGGTGCGCCAGCCAGATGTTCACCCCGACCGCGGCCGCCATCAGGAGGCCGAAGACGAAGAACAGACCGATCTTGGTCCACAGGGTCGTCGTGAAGACGGAGGAGTAATTGACCGAGCGGTACCACAGCCAGTCCGTCCAGAACCCGGAGAACATGACGAAGGCCATGGCCAGGACGGCCAGCACCCCCAGTGTCATGAGCAGGGTCCGGACACGCCGGGAGGGTCGGCCCACTCTGATCCGTGGCCCCGTCGGGCCTCCGCCGCGGTCCGGCATCTGGAAAGCCAAGGTGCGCACCTCGAAGTTCGCTGTTGATTCTCTGTTGGTCCGTCAGGCCCCCGAGATCGCGGACCCACACCTATGCAACTTACCTACGCTTTACTCGGTTCCCGTTTCTCGGGACGAACGAGGCAGGATTGTGACCATGTCCAACACTCCCATGGCAGCGAGCCCCCTCACCCGGGCCGTGCTCGAGATCGACGAGTACGTCTCCGGCCTCGGCTGGGACCGGCCCGCCCGCCTCTTCGCGCTCGTCGACACGGCGCGACTGCGTACCCAGGAACCCGGCCTCGCCTCCCAGCTCGGCCTCGACGACGGTGTGGAACACACCGGCTTCACCCCCATCGAGCAGGAGGAGATCCCCGCAGGCAAGCCGCTGGACGAGTTCCTCGGCACCATCGCCTGGCCGGACGCGGTGGCCGGCTGCGCCCTCACGGTCGAGCGTCTGATGCTGCCGCCGTCCGCCGAGACGTCCGTGCCCGAGGGCCTCGACGACGCGCAGCTCGCGAAGTGGGTGGCCAAGCACCCGGACCGCCAGGAGGTCCGCATGACGGTCGCGGTGCTCCGTGACGGCGCCCGCGAGTCGGCGCTGCGGCTGCGCGAGAAGGACTCGCCGACCGAGGTCCTCACGGGCTCCGACCTGGTGCCCGGCCTGGCCGAGGCGCTGGCGGCGACGTTCGCCTAGCGGCACAGGGGTCCGCCTTTCGATTCCGTACGCGGGTGGGGTCCGCCCCGCCCGCGTACGCCCGTCCGCGTGGTCGGCCGTCAGCCCGTGGTGCACTGCGGCAGGTCGTCGGTGTCGCCCTTGCGGATCTTCTCCAGGGACTTCACGGCGTCGCCGATGGTGTTCACCTTGACGAGGGTGAGCCCGCTCGGGACGTCGCTCGCGGCGGACGCGCAGTTGTCCTTCGGCGTGAGGAAGTACTCCGCGCCCTTGGCGCGCGCGCCGACGGTCTTCATCTCGATGCCGCCGATCGGGCCGACCTTGCCGTCGTCGGTGATGGTGCCGGTGCCGGCCACGAACCTGCCGCCGGTGAGGTCCTGCGGCGTCAGCTTGTCGACGATGCCGAGGGCGAACATGAGGCCGGCGCTCGGCCCGCCCACGTCGGCCAGCTTGATGTCGATCGTGAAGGGGAAGGTGTGGTCGGTGCCCGCCTGGATCCCCACGATCGCACGGTCCTTCTCCCCCTTCTTCTCCGCCTTCGCCAGCTTCGTCGTGATCTTGATGTCCTCGGTCACGGTCGGCTCCTTGCCCGCCTTCTCGGCGGCGGCGGCCTCCTTGACCGGGACGACCGTGAAGGTGACGGACTCCCCGGGCTCGTGCTTGGTGACGAGCCCGGCGACGTCCGTCATCTCCTTGACCGGCGTGCCGTCGACGGCCTTGATGACGTCGCCCGCGTGCAGCTTGCCCTCGGCCGGGTCGCCCTTGCCGACGGTGGCGACGATGACCTGGGTCTTCACCGGGAGGTCCAGCTGCCGGAGCGCGGCCACCTTGGCGCTCTCCTGGGACTGGCTGAACTCCTCGGCGTTCTCCTGGGAGGACTGCTGCTCGGTCTTGCCGTCCGGGTAGAGCGTGTCGTGCGGCACCACGATGTTGTCGTGGGCCAGCCAGCCGTAGACGGCCTCCGCGAGGTTCATGTTGTAGTCGGCGCTGGTGACCCTGACCGTCGTCATGTTGAGGTTGCCGGTCGTGGGATACGTCTTGTGCCCCGAGATCTGCAGCACCGGTTCACCGTCGTGGTCGCCGAGGGTGTTCACCGTGGGGCCGGGGGACATCTCCGAGTAGGGCACTTTGATGAGCACTCCGGCACAGAGCAGCGCGATCAGCATCAAGGTGGAGGCGAGCATCGTCCCGGTGCGGCGTGGCATGGAACGACAGTACGGGACAGACCTGTGGGCCCACCTGTGGGGCCGGTCCGTCCGGGGAACTCACGTACCGGAGGGGGACTTCTCCATCGCCACCGGGCGGGGCCGCTCGACCGGCGCGGAGTGCGACTTCTCCATCGCCTCGCGGAAGGCGGCGTAGCCGTTCAGCTCCGTGACGTCACCGGTCTTGCCGGACTTGCGGTTGCGCGCCGCCCAGCTGCCCCACAGACCGGCTCCGACGGCTGTGAGAACCGGAACCAGCAACCAGGCAAGTGATGCCATGTCGACCTCCCGACCCCATGAGCCATCGCAACTGACTGATCAGCAGATTAACCATCTGCTTGGTCAACGCTCACCGCAGGGGTCGGGTTACGCAACCGGAGCCACACGGGTCAATCGGCCCTCAGGGGCCTCATCTTGTCCCGTCCGGCACGGCGGGGGTGCTCAACAGGCACCCACCCACTCCTCCTTGCCGTCGGAGAAGCGCTGGTGCTTCCAGATCGGCACCTCGTGCTTGAGGTCGTCGATCAGCTTGCGGCAGGCGGCGAAGGCCTCGGCGCGGTGCGGGCAGGAGACCGCCACGACCACCGCGAGATCGCCGACGGCGAGGTCCCCGACGCGGTGCACGGCGGCCAGGGCGCGCACCGGATACTCGGCGACGACCTTCTCGGCCACCCGGCGCATCTCGGCCTCGGCGGTGGGGTGCGTCGAGTAGCCGAGCTCGTCGACGTCCGCGCCGCCGTCGTGGTTGCGCACGGTCCCCACGAAGAGGGCCGTGCCGCCCGCCGCGTCGTCGCCGACGGCCCGGAAGACCTCGTCCAGGGAGAGCGGGGTGTCACGGATCGCGAGGAGGCGGATCGGGTCCTGGGCGGCCTGCTCGCCGGGGTGGTCCATCGTGGTGCGTGCCATGCGGCCATGGTGCCGCACGGCACGGACATCTCGGAATAGACCTTTCGCCCGGCACGCGCGCGTGCCCCCTTGGAGTTCCCTACAGGAGGCCCACCGGGCCCCGCGGAACCCCGCAGGACCCGCAGGATCCCGGCCGCCGCGTGGGACGCCGCCCCGCGCGCCTCAGATCCGCCGCCGCGCCTTGCGCGCCCTGCGCACCACGGCCGCCGCGCCCAGCAGCGCCACCGTCGCACCCGCGGCGCCCGCGGCCGTCGCGTCCTTGCGGCCGAGCCGGCGTCCGGCCACGGTCCGCCGCCCGGACACCTCCTCCAGCAGCTCCGCGAGCACTTCCTCGTTGGTCCACTGCGGCCGCCACCCGGCGTCGTGCAGCCTGCTCACGCTGACCACCCAGGGGTACATCGTGTACGCGAGGTCACCGGCCGGGGACGGAGTGAGACCGATGCGGTGCAGCCGGGCGGCGGCGCCGAGGGCCACCGTCGAGGGCAGCTCCATGCGCCGGATCCCGCTGAGCTCCTCGACCTCCTCCTGCTCCAGCCAGCCGTCGCAGCCGACGGCCAGCTCGCCGTCGACCTTCTCCAGGACGGCGTACTCCAGGGCGCTGCACAGGTCCTCGACGTGGCAGAACTGCCAGGCCGGCCGCGACCCGGCCACGACCAGCAGGCGCGGCGACTCGAAGTACCGGGTCAGGGCCGTGTCCGTGCCGCCCACCAGGGTCGCGGGCCGCACGACGGTGACGTTGAGGCCGGGGTGCGCGCGGGGCGCCCGGCGGGCGAGCCGCTCGACCTCCAGGAGGTCACCGACGCCGGTCGCCTCGGCGGTCGCGCGCAGTTCGGCGTCTTCGGAGAGGGGCAGTTCGTTGTCGGACAGCGCTCCGTAGACCATCGCCGAGGTGCAGAGCACGACGCGGTGGACGCCCGCGGCGGCGGCAGCGGTCAGGACGGTCTGGGTGCCGCGCACGTTGTACGCGGTGCGGGCGGCGCCGTCGGTCTCCAGGTCGAGATCGAGTGCCAGGTGCACCACGACGTCCGCGCCGCGCAGCTTCTCGGCGATGGCGGGGTCCCGCACGTCCAGGATGTGCCACTGGGCCTGCGAGCACTCGCCTCGGCGCTCGTCGATGGCGATGACCTGCTTGATCGCCTCCGACGCGGCGAGGCGCTCGGTCAGCAGCGCGCCCACGCCAGTGGCGGCGCCGGTGACGGCGACTACGGGCCCACGGACGGGCGCCGGGGTTGAGGGGTTTCGCGCTGCGCGAACCTGTGGATCTGGGGAACTCACCGGGCGTCTCCAGCGGTTGTCTTCAGTACGTAAGCGCATGACGCGTACGTACCAGGTGGCATCCATCCTGCCGCAGGCCATGAGTCGGCGAAGCACCGAGGCCCGATCCCGTCACGGTGTCTACGCTGGGTGGTGTTGTAGCGCCGCCGCCGGAACGATACCGGCGGCCTGACGAGCCGAGGAATCCCGTGAGTGACACCCCATTCGGATTCGGCCTTCCGCCGGAGGAGCCGGAAGACGGCGACGAGGGCAAGAAGAAGGAATCCCCTGGAGGGGCCCAGGGCGGGGGACAGGGGGCCGGTGGCCCCGCGAACCCGTTCGGTTTCGGGTTCCCCGGAGCCGGCGCCCCCGGCGGCGACAATCCGTTCGCCGCGATGTTCGGTTCGATGAACCCGAACGACCTGGGTGCCGCCTTCCAGCAGCTCGGCCAGATGCTCTCGTACGAGGGCGGCCCGGTGAACTGGGACATGGCCAAGGACATCGCCCGCCAGACCGTCTCGCAGGGCACGGCGGACGGCGTCAAGGACGCCAGCGTCGGCCCCGCCGAGCGCTCCGCCGTCGAGGAGGCCGTGCGCCTGGCCGACCTGTGGCTGGACGACGCGACGTCGCTGCCCTCCGGGTCCGGCACGGCCGTGGCCTGGAGCCGCGCCGAGTGGGTCGAGGCGACCCTGCCGGTGTGGAAGGAGCTCGTCGACCCGGTCGCCGAGCGCGTGGGCCTGGCCATGGGCGATGTGCTGCCCGAGGAGATGCAGGCCATGGCGGGCCCGCTGATCGGCATGATGCGCTCCATGGGCGGCGCCATGTTCGGCCAGCAGATCGGCCAGGCCGTGGGCGTGCTGGCGGGCGAGGTCGTCGGTTCCACCGACGTCGGCCTGCCGCTCGGCCCGGCCGGCAAGGCCGCGCTGCTCCCGGTGAACATCGAGACCTTCGGCAAGGACCTGGGCGTCGACAAGAACGAGGTGCGGCTGTACCTGGCGCTGCGCGAGGCCGCCCACCAGCGCCTCTTCGCCCACGTCCCGTGGCTGCGCTCGCACCTGTTCGGCGCCGTCGAGGGATACGCCCGCGGGATCAAGGTCGACACCTCCAAGCTGGAGGACGTCGTCGGCCAGCTCGACCCGCAGAACCCGGAGCAGCTGCAGGAGGCGCTCCAGCAGGGCATGTTCCAGCCGCAGGACACCCCGGCCCAGAAGGCCGCCCTGGCCCGCCTGGAGACCGCTCTGGCCCTCGTCGAGGGCTGGGTGGACGCCGTGGTGCACGCCGCCGCGAAGCCGCGGCTGTCGTCGGCCGACGCCCTGCGGGAGACGCTGCGCCGCCGCCGCGCGACGGGCGGCCCCGCGGAGCAGACGTTCGCCACGCTGATCGGCCTCGAACTGCGCCCGCGCCGGCTGCGGGACGCCTCGCGCCTGTGGGCCTCGCTCACGGACGCGCGCGGTGTCGACGGCCGTGACGGCCTGTGGGAGCACCCGGACATGCTGCCGACGGCGTCCGACCTGGACGACCCGGACGGCTTCGTCCACCGCGAGCAGCTGGACTTCTCCGAGCTGGACAAGATGCTCGGCGAGGCGGCGGGCGGCGGCTCCGCCGCGAAGCCGGACCTCACCAAGGACGAGGGCGACGAGGACAAGGGCGAAGACGGCAAGTGAGTCTCCACGACGACGCGGTCCTCGTGCTCAAGGGGTACGAGGACCAGCCCGAGCTGCGCCAGGCCTATCTGGACCACCTGTCCGAGCACGGTGAGGCCGGCCTGTGGAAGCCCTGCACCGCGGGCCATGTGACGGCGAGCGCCCTGGTGGTCGACCCCTCGCGCGGGCGCGTGCTGCTGACCCTGCACAAGAAGCTGCGGATGTGGCTCCAGATGGGCGGCCACTGCGAGCCGGGCGACGCGTCGCTGGCCGCGGCGGCGCTGCGCGAGGCCACCGAGGAGTCCGGCGTACCGGGTCTGACGCTGCTCGCGGGCGGCCCCGTCCGCCTGGACCGGCACCCGATCCCGGGCCCGTGCACCCAGCACCTCGACGTCCAGTACGCGGCGCTCGCCCCCGCCGAAGCGGTGGAGACGATCAGCGACGAGTCCCTGGACCTGCGCTGGTTCGCGTACGACGAGGTGGCGGATGTCGCCGACGAGTCGGTCGTACGCCTGGTCGAGGCGACAAGGGCACGCCTGTAGCGGGGGCGCCCCTGGAAGGGGCGCGGGGAACTGCGCGACCAGCCACAGCCGGCCCGCAGTTCCCCGCGACCTGTTTCCCGTCCTCCGGGTGGAGGGCTCAGCTCCAGACGTTGCCCTGGTTCTGTCCGCGGGCACCCTGCTGGCCCATCCCGAACTGCGCCTGGGCGCCCCGCCCGACAACCGCGTTCTGCGGCGGCAGCATCTCGCTGGGCTGGACGAGGGCGTAGCCCTGGCCCATGAAGCTGAGCTCCCAGCCCTCGCCGGTGTTGCCGCGGCGCCGCCAGACGCCCGAGGAGTGGGTCTGGGCCTGCATCTGGACCCGCAGGCCGTTGGACCACGCGACGATCGCGTCGGCGTCCGCGTTCACGTACCGGTCCGGGGTGACCTGCAGCATCAGCGGCTGGCCCGACGTCATCAGGGCGACCTTGCCGCGCCCGGTGATGTTGAGCTGGTACTTGCCGGAGCCGGAGATGCCGTACTGGCTGTCCACGGCGATGACCTGGTGGGTCAGCGACGAGTCCATGGCGAGGACGTAGCTGCTGTCCACGGTCAGGCCGTCCTGGTCCACGTCCACCACGTGGATGTACTGGGCGAGGTTCGCGAAGTAGACCGTGCCCTGGCCGTGGCAGCGCATCAGGTCCAGGCCCTCACCGGTGTGCGCGCGGGCGCGCTGGTTGCCCCGGCTCTGGTACTCGGCGTCGAACTCGATCAGCCCCTGGTAGGCGACCATGGCGCCCTTGCGGGCGAGGACGTCGTCGTGCCCCTCCAGGGCGACCCGCAGCAGCTGCGGGTTCTGGACGGAGTAGCGCTCCTGCGTCTGCTGCTCGGCATGCGCGAAAAGTGGGCTCTGCATGGTGTGTCGCTCCCCCTCAGCCCCGTGCTCGGAGTCGGTCGGTGCTGTCCTCGCTGGGCTGTACGACGACGATGCCCTCTCCGGAGAAGCCCATCTGGTAGGCCTCGCCGCTGCCGCGCCCGATGAGGGAACCGGCCTTGAAGCTGCGCTTGCCCTTCACCTTGAGGTTCGGGGACCAGGCGATCAGGGCGTCCGGGTCGACGTACGTCTCGTCCTCGCCGCGGCCGCAGTCGACGACGATCGGGGTGCCTCGGGAGGTCAGCGCGACCCAGCCCTGGCCGGAGATCTTGATGTTCCACAGGCCCTGTCCGGCGAACTTGGCCATGCCCTTGACCCGCTCGACGCCCCACTGGAGGGACGCGTCGAAGGCGAGCAGGTTGGTGCCGTTCACCGAGAGGGAGTCGCCGGCGAGGTTGATGACGACGACATCCGCTCCGTAGTCGGCCAGGTAGAGCAGGCCGTCTCCGGAGCACTTCATCAGGGGCGCGCCCTCGCCGGTCATCCACTCGCGCGCGACCTGACGGACGGCGGGCGGATTCGGCTCGTACTGCACGAACCCTTCGTAGGCGACCATCGAGCCCACGCGCGCGAGGAGGTCGTTTCCGGTCTGCATGGCCACCTTGACCATGTGGTGCCCGTGGTTCTCCATGCGGGCGGCGACGGGTGCGGGAGCAAAGCCCGCGAGCTGCTGATTCATGACGGGCTCCCTCAGACCTCGTACGGCTGGACGACGATGAAATTGCCGGGCGCGCCGCGGAACTGGAGGTTCACGCTCTCCCCCGTGGAGCCCGCGTACGCGTTGCTGCGCAGCCGGACCTGGCTGGAAACGATCGCCTGGGCGGCGGCCGACCAGGCGACCACGGCGTGGCAGTCGGCGAACGTCGTCGGCGTGACCGGCAGCACGACGGGGACGCCGTGGGTCTTCACGATGACCGTGCCGGTGCCCTGGAACTGCATCACGAACAGCGCGCCACCGGGGATGCCGTGGCCCTCGATCCTGCGGACCTCGTGCTGGAGCGTCTCGTCGAAGGCGAGGACGTTCTCCGCGGAGATGCAGATCGCGTCGCCCTGGAGCTCGATGGGGTGCAGGTGGGTGCCCTCCTCGGCGAGGAAGACCTGGCCGCGGCCGGAACAGCGCATCAGCTGCATCTCCTGGCCGGTGGCGTTGCCCACGATGCGGCCCGCGAAGCCCGCGCCCTTGTAGCTGAACTCGACCTTGCCCTGGTAGAGCACCATGCTGCCCTGACGGGCGAGGATCGGCTGGTCGGCGACGCCCAGGTCGACGCGGACCAGCTTCTCGTTCTGCTGCGTCCAGCGCTGTCCCGTGGGGGCCTCGCGGTACTTCTGGAGGGCCGCGGCCACACCGGCGCCTTGGGGAGCGGCGCCCTGTGGTGCGCCCTGCGGGGCCGGGGGCTGGCCGGGGAACTGTCCGCCCGGGGGCTGCTGGCCGTACCCGGGAGGCATCGGCGCGGCGGGCTGCTGCCCGTAGCCCGGAGGCATCGGGGCCTGGGGCTGCTGGCCGTAGCCGGGCGGCAGGGGTGCGCTCTGCCCCGGAGCCTGCTGCTGGCCGGGGACCTGGCCGAACTGCGGCTGCTGCGGGGGCTGCTGGCCGGGCTGGCCGTAGGGCGCGGGGGCGGGCGGGGGCGGCACGGTGCCGGGCGGCTGGTTCAGCGGGGCCACGACGGTCTGCGCGGCGTGCACCGAGGGGTCCGCGGGGGCGGGCGCCGGGGGCGGGGTCGCGCCCTGGGGCGGGGCGAAGTTCTGCGCGGGGGCCGGTGCGGGAGCAGGGGCCGGGGCGGGTACCGGGGCGGGCGCGGCGGCCGCCGGGGCGCCGAACGCGGGTGGCGCGGAGGCCTGCGCGGGCGGCGCGAAACCAGGCGTGGCCTGCGGCTGCGGGGCGGCGGGCTCCTCCTCGGCGACCTCGCCGCCGAAGTTCCGCAGCAGGGCGTCGAGCCCGCCGTCGAAGCCCTGCCCGATCGCGGCGAACCGCCAGACGTCCTTCAGGTAGAAGTCGCCCAGCATGACCGCGCGCTCCGTGGAGAACTCCGCGCCGGTGAAGGCGTAGCGCGCCACTTCCTCGCCGCCCGCGACGATGCGGATGTACCCGGACGCGACCTGCGACATCTGGCCGGCGCCGTCGATCGTCGCCGTGAACGACAGCCGCTGGATCTGCTGCGGAATGCGGTCGAGCGTGACGCGGAAGGACTCGGTGTCGCCCGCCTGCGCGCCCAGGAGCTGGATCGACTCCTCGGGCGACTTGGGCTGGTTGAAGAAGACGAAGTAACGGTCGTCCGAGAGCCGCTCGCTCGCGTCCAGGCCGAAGCAGCTGATGTCGAAGGTCAGCCCGGGGGCCGAAATCTGTACACCTACGTACAGATCGGTCCCCGCGGTGAGGTCACTGATCTTGGCCTTGTGGCCGCGTTGGAAATCCCTGGCCATACGTAACGACCGTCCCCCATCCCGAATGTGAATGCGTCGCGCCAGGCTAACCGCTAACTCCGACAGCGGACCAAGCCGGTACAGACCCGCTACACAACCGTCGGATCCGGTGGACGTTCACTCCTCGCGAGCGGCGGGAAGGTGCGGCAGCCGATCCGCCGCGACCACCCCTTCGAGGTATCCCCTGGCCCGCTCCGTACGGGGGTAGGCCTCCAGGAGGCGCCAGAAGTTGGGGCCGTGGCCGGGGACGAGCAGATGGGCGAGCTCGTGCACGAGGACGTAGTCCACGACGTACTCGGGCATGCCCTGGAGACGGTGCGAGAGGCGGATGCTGCCCTCGGCCGGGGTGCAGGAACCCCAGCGGGTGTTCTGGTTCGTGACCCAGCGAACGGAGGCGGGCCTGGCCCGGCCCTGGAAGTACTGCTCGGACAGCTGCCCGGCCCGCTCCGCGAGCTCCGCGTCGCCGAGGAGGCGCTTGCTCTCCTGTGCCGCGAGCTTGTCGAGCATCACCGTGACCCAGCGCTGCTCCTCCGCCTCGGACATGCGGGCGGGGATGAGGACGACGGTGCGGTCGCCCTCCCGGTACGCCGAGACCGTCCTGCGCCGGCGGGCGCTCCGTCTGACCTCGACCGCGCTGGGCCCCGCGCCGGAGGACGGCGGACTGGTCGTGCTGCGCTGCGGAGTTCCGGCGCGACGCGCCGAGGTCTCCCCAGCGACGCGAGGGGACGGGTCGGCGGGCACGCCCCGACGTTACCCGCTGGGCATGGGGGAAGTCCCGCCTCCGGGGCGGTTCGGCGGTGTTCCGCGCCCCCACACGTTTGATTAGTACGACGAATGCACACCGCCTGTGGACAGCGCGGAGCGGGAGGCTGGCGAGGCGGGCATTCTGGCACTCGATCGGCGTGGCGGACGGGGCCGCGCCGACCGGCCGACGGGGGACGACCATGCATCCGATCGTGAAGCCCGCGCTGCGGCGCGGCTGGCGGGACCTGAGCACCGTGCAGTTCGGGGTGGCGCCCGCGCATGCCCTGGTGCTGGGGCCGATGGACACGGCGACGAGCAGTTTCCTCGGCCTGCTGGACGGCACCCGCGGGCTGCCGCTGCTGCGCGAGGAGGCCCGGCGGATGGGCCTGCCCGACGGCCATGTGGACAAGCTGATGGGCGAGCTCTCGCGGGCAGGTCTGCTCGACGACGCGACGGGAGGCGGCGCGGCGGCCGATTCCCTGCGTGGGCGCGCCGGGGTCATGGACCGGCTGCGGGCCGATCTGGCCTCGCTCTCGCTCCTCTCCCCCGAACCGGCCGGGGCGATCACGAAGGCGGTGGCGCGGCGCGCCGTGCGGGTGCGGGTCCAGGGGGCCGGGCGGGTGGGCGCCGTGCTGGCCTCGGTGCTCGCGGGCGCGGGGGTGGGCCGGGTCGAGGTGATGGACGGCGGGCATGTGGAGCCCTGGGACGTCGCGCCGGGCGGGGCGCCCGCCGAGTCCATCGGGGAGCGCAGGGACACGACCGCGCGTCGGCTCGTGCGCCGGTCGGCCCCCGGCCGCGCGCCCCGCGCGTCCACCGAGCCCCCGGCGGACGCGGGGCTGTCCCTGGTGATCGTCGCCCCGCGGGACGGCCTGGATGCCTATGCTCCCGCCCCGGCCGCCGCCGAGGAACTGCTCGCGTCGGGCACCCCTCATCTGTACGCGGGAGTGATCGAGGGGACGGGTGTGGTGGGCCCCTTGGTCCTGCCCGGGACGACCGCCTGCGCGGGCTGCCTCTTCCGGCACCGCGCGGATCGCGATCCGACCTGGCCGCGGATGCTGGCCCAGTGGCGCTCCGGCCCCGCGCGGCAGGCGCCGGCCTGTGACCTGGCCCTGTCGACCTCGGTCGCCGGGCTGGCCGCGGGGCACGCGCTCGGCTTCCTGGACGGGGCGAGCCCGGCGTGTGCGGGGGTCCGCTGGGAGGCTTCCGTGCCGGGGTTCGACTGGCGCTCGCGCCCGGTTTGGCCGCATCCCGAGTGCCCGTGCGGAGCGGGTGCGAGCGTTAAGGGGGATCAGGCCAACGCGGGCACGGAGCCACACGCAACAATGGCCGGGTAACCGCCTGACACGGCGCGGCTGTCTGGGACTTGGAGGGGCGCATGTCTGATCTTCCCCGGAAGGCGGTCACCCGTACCGCCAAACTGGCCGCGCTGCCGCTCGGCTTCGCGGGACGCGCGACCTGGGGGCTCGGCAAGCGGATCGGGGGCAAGTCGGCGGAGCTCGTCGGCCGGGAACTGCAGCAGCGCACGGCGGAGCAGCTGTTCAAGGTCCTCGGAGAGCTGAAGGGCGGTGCCATGAAGTTCGGGCAGGCCCTGTCCGTCTTCGAGTCGGCGCTGCCGGAGGAGGTCGCGGGGCCCTATCGCGCGGCGCTGACGAAGCTGCAGGAAGCGGCGCCGCCGATGCCGACCCGCACGGTGCACGCGGTCCTCGCGGAGCGCCTCGGTGAGGACTGGCGCGACCTGTTCCAGGAGTTCGACGACAAGCCGGCGGCCGCCGCGTCGATCGGTCAGGTGCACCGGGCCGTGTGGGCGGACGGCCGTGAGGTCGCGGTCAAGGTCCAGTACCCGGGAGCGGGCGAGGCGCTGCTGTCCGACCTCAACCAACTCAGCCGGTTCGCGCGTCTCCTGGGGCCGCTGATCCCGGGGATGGACATCAAGCCGCTCATCTCGGAGCTGCGCGACCGCGTCTCGGAGGAGCTGGACTACGCCCTGGAGGCCCAGGCCCAGCAGGCGCACGCGGAGGAGTTCGCGGACGACCCCGACGTGGTGGTGCCCGAGGTGGTGCACCAGGGCGAGCAGGTCCTGGTCACCGAGTGGATCGACGGGACCCCGCTGTCGGAGGTGATCGCGCAGGGCACGCGGGAGCAGCGCGACCGGGCGGGCCAGCTGCTGGCCCGCTTCCTCTTCTCGGGCCCGGCGCGCACGGGCCTGCTGCACGCCGACCCGCACCCCGGGAACTTCCGCCTGCTCCCGGACGAGAAGGGCGGATGCCGCCTCGGCGTCCTGGACTTCGGCACGGTCGACCGGCTGCCCGGCGGGCTGCCCTCGACCATCGGGACGTCCCTGCGGATGACGCTGGAGGGCGAGGCCGAGGCGGTCTACGACATGTTGTGCGAGGAGGGCTTCGTCAAGGAGTCCGTCGAGCTGGACCCGGACGCGGTGCTCGACTATCTGCTGCCGATCATCGAGCCGATGCTGGTGGACGAGTTCACGTTCACGCGCGACTGGATGCGCAGCCAGGCGGCCCGGGTCGCCGATCCCCGCTCCCCCGCCTACCAGTTGGGCAAGCGTCTGAACCTGCCCCCGTCGTATCTACTGATCCACCGCGTGACGCTGAGCACGATCGGGGTGCTCTGTCAGATGGGTGCGACGGTGCGGATGCGGGACGAGCTGGAGGCCTGGCTGCCCGGCTTCGTCGTGGAGGCAGAGGAGCCGGAGGAGGCAGAGGACACGGACGTGGCGGTGGAGGCGGAAGAGGCCTAGGCCGCGGTGGAGGCGGTCGGCCGGGCCGGCCGGTGGCTCACCACCACGGGGAGTCGAGGCGCCCTTCGATGGCCCTGATGTTGTCCCGCGCGCAGGCGTCACAGAAGTAGTGGCGGGTGCCGTTCTCCACGGAGCAGGTCCAGGTCGGCGGCGTGCCCTCGGCGACCGTGCCACAGCGGGAGCACACGAGATTCTCGGGCTCCGCGGGCCGGGAATTCTGCTGGTCCACCCGGCGACCATATCGCCGCACCGGGAAGATCGGTGGGCACAACGCACCGCGGGGGCCGGTCCGTTCGGACCGGCCCCCGCCGGGATCAATGGCTCTCGCCAGGCGTTGCTGCCGCCTGATTACTGCATGACGGCGATGGCGAGCGCGCGCCGGGCACGCAGCGAAGCGCGCTCCGCGCGGCGCTGCATGCGCCGGGCCGCCACGAGGCGCTCGGCCGGGCGGTGGGCCTCGGCCTCACGCAGGCGTTCGTGCATATGCGCACGAGCCATGGCTTCTGGGATGAGTTGCATCTCACGGTTCCTGTTCTGGCGCGAGACGTGCGCGCCGGTGGTGGTGAAGTCTGGGGTAGCGGAGCCTGCGGGCTCGCTGGTGGCTGCCTTCATCGGGGCCTGCTTCTGGGGGTCGTGCGTCAGAGGGCGATCGATCGTGCCGGCGGTGCTCATGCGACGACCGGGTTCTTGCGCGGGCGACCACGGGGCCGCTTGCGGGCAACGACGACACCCTGGACGAACAGCTCGCCGCCCCAGACGCCCCACGGCTCACGCCGCTCCTTGGCGCCGGCGAGGCAGGCCTCCATCAGCGGGCAGGTCCGGCAGAGGGACTTGGCGTACTCGACGTCGGCCGGGGACTCGGCGAAGAAGACCTCGGGGTCGTAAGCACGGCAGGGGACGGGTACGCCGAGGTTCTCGATGGCGTCGTCGAGCGCGGTGAGCGCAGTCAGGGGGGTCAAGGTCGGGTCCTCCGTGGGTGCGGGCGGCGGGAGCGTCTGTGAAGGCGGTACGGACGGGGCGTGCGCTTCGAGTTGCACGGTGGTGTTTTCCTCGTCTGGTCGTGCCGGCCTGGTTCGGCCGGTTGGCGGCTGGTACCGGGTCTTGCTGTCGGCCCCTTCGCGCTGTTCTCCCTGTTCTGGGGAAAACAGAAGGGCCGCGGATCCCGGGTGGGGTTCCGCGGCCCTGAAGGCGCCGGTCTGATCGAGGATCAGACTGGATCACTCCAGGGTTCGAGCCCACGGAAGGCCCACATCGTGTGGTGCTGCGTCGTCTGCTTCCGGAATCCGGCACCGGCTGCCGCGAAGGCATAGGCGTGCGCCTGGGCCTCCGCTACTGCTGCCTCCGGTGCCTTGGTCGGTCGCTCATTGCCCCCATTGGCCTCGCTGACGGGAAGACCGGCGAGAGGCAGGGAGGCGGACAGCGGACGGCTGGCGGCAATACCGCCGGACAGACCGGTGCCCTGGTTCGAGAAGCCGAGCAGGCAAGAGGCGACGACCGAGCGATCGGTCATTTTCGCGGTGCTGATGAAGCTCTCGTTGATGCTGATCACTGGAATTCGCCTCCTCTCGGCGTCTAGGGGAGCGGCCGGAACCGATCCTGCGGACTGACAAGTACAGCACAGGACCAGGGCTTCGGAGAAGCCGCCGTTCCTGTGCTTAAGAACCTATGGGGATTGCTGGCGCCTGCGCAAACTATTTTTTCGACGAGTTTGAATCATTCGTCGTCGGCGCCCCTTACATGCTCCTGACCTGCACAAATCGCGAGAACCTCGGCTCCGAAGCGGCGAAACTTGCGGACACCGACTCCCGGGATGCGCGCCAGCTCGCCCTCGTCGTCGGGCACGGCCTCCGCGATGGCGATCAAGGTTTTGTCCGTGAAGACGCAGTACGCGGGCTGTCCCAGCTGCTTCGCCTGACCCGCGCGCCACTCCCGCAACCGCTCATAGAGACCTTCGTCCATGTCGGACGGGCAGTCCTCGCACCGCATGAGCTTCATCTCGCCCGCCTCGGTCAGCGTCCTGCCGCAGACCCGGCAGCGGGCCGGGGTGCGGTCCTTGCGCCGACGGCGCTCCGCCACCGCGCCGAGCCCCTCGCCCGCACCGCCGCTGCCGCGCTCGACGCCGCCGGGACCCCCGCCCGCGGCACGGGCCGCGCCACCTGCTCCGGAGCCCGGACGCAGGCCGTCCAGGAAGCGGCTGGGGCGGCGCCCCGGGCGGCCTCCCGGCGAGCGGGACAGGGCCCAGGACAGGGAGAGGTGGACGCGGGCGCGGGTCACTCCCACGTAGAGGAGCCGGCGCTCCTCCTCGATCTGCTCGTCGGTCTTGGCGTACGTGATCGGCATCATGCCCTCGGCGAGGCCGACGAGGAACACGGCGTCCCACTCCAGGCCCTTGGCCGCGTGCAGCGAGGCGAGCGTGACGCCCTCGACGGTGGGCGCGTGCTGGGCGTTCGCCCGCTCGTCGAGCTCGGCCACGAGGTCGGCCAGGGTGGCGTCCGGCTTGGCCCGCGCGAAGTCCTCGGCGAGCCGCACGAGCGCGGCCAGGGACTCCCAGCGCTCGCGGACCGCCCCGGAGCCTGCGGGCGGCTCGGTCGTCCAGCCCTTGGTGGAGAGCACGGCACGGACCTGGGAGGGCAGGTCGACCACGTCGTCCAGGAGGGCGTCGTTCCCCCCGAAGCGCGCCGCGCCGCGCAGGGCCGCGCCCGCCTCCCGCACCTCGGTGCGCTCGAAGAACCGCTCGGCACCCCGGAGCTGGTAGGGCACGCCCGCGTCGGCGAGGGCCTGTTCGTAGATCTCCGACTGGGAGTTCGTCCGGAAGAGGACCGCGATCTCGCTGGCGGGGACGCCGTCGGCCATGAGGGTGCGGATGCGGCGGGCGGCGCCCTCCGCCTCGGCCGGCTCGTCCGCGTACTCGGTGTAGACCGGGTCGGTGCCGGGCTCGCGCTGGGAGATCAGCTCCAGGCGGTGGTCGGCGGCGCGGCCGCGGGCCTGGGAGAGCAGGCCGTTGGCGAGGTGGACGACCTGGGGGGTGGAGCGGTAGTCGCGGACCAGCTTGACGACCGTGGCCCCCGGGTGGCGGGTGCGGAAGTTCAGGAGGTGGTCGGGGGTCGCGCCGGTGAACGAGTAGATCGTCTGGCTCGCGTCGCCGACGACACAGAGGCTGTCGCGGTCCCCCAGCCACAGCTCCAGGAGGCGCTGCTGCAGGGGGCTCACGTCCTGGTACTCGTCCACCACGAAGTGCTGGTACTGGGCGCGGACCTGGTCGGCGATGTCGTGCCGGTCCTGGAGGATGCCGACGGCGAGCAGCAGGACGTCCTCGAAGTCGATGACGGCGCGGTCGCGCTTGAGGTCCTCGTAGGCCGCGTAGAGCTGGGCGATCTCGGCGGGGTCGCGCGGGACGTCGCGGCCGGACTTGGCGGCGGCGGCCGCATAGTCCGCGGGGACCGTCTGGGTGACCTTCGACCACTCGATCTCGCCGGTGAGGTCGCGCAGCTCATTGCGGTCCAGGCGGATGCGGCAGGCGGCGGCCGCGTCCGCGACGAGCTTGATCTTGCGGTCGACGATCCGGGGCAGCTGCCCGCCGACCGCCTTCGGCCAGAAGAACTGGAGCTGGCGCAGGGCCGCCGAGTGGAAGGTGCGGGCCTGGACGCCGGAGGCGCCGAGCTGGCGCAGTCGGCCGCGCATCTCGCCCGCGGCGCGGTTGGTGAACGTGACGGCGAGGACGCTGGCGGGCTGGAGGATCCCGGCGCGCACCCCATAGGCGATCCGGTGCGTGATCGCCCGTGTCTTGCCCGTGCCGGCTCCCGCGAGGACACACACCGGCCCGTGCAGGGCGGTGGCCACCTCGCGCTGCTCCGGGTCGAGCCCGTCGAGCACCGCGTCGGCCGAGTCCGGGACCTGCGGGAAGAGGGTGGAGTGCGTTGCTGATGTCACCCCGCCATGCTGCCAGGTCGCCGGGGGCGGGTGAGCCGGTTGTCCACAGGCGGCGGGCGCCGGTCGTACTAATGCGGGAATGGTGGCCGGGTCGCGTACGTTCGATTGATTGCGAAGACGCACCCCGAGCAACGAAGGAGCACACGAGACATGCCGGGCACTGTGACGATGTACAGCACCACGTGGTGCGGCTACTGCCGCCGCCTCAAGGGCCAGATGGACCGCGAGGGCATCGCGTACAAGGAGATCAACATCGAGCAGGACCCGGAGTCGGCGACCTTCGTCGAGACGGCGAACGGCGGAAACCAGACCGTTCCCACCGTCCTCTTCCCGGACGGCTCGACCCTCACGAACCCCTCGCTGGCGCAGGTCAAGCAGAAGCTGGCCGCCTGAGCGAAGCCGTGGGACCGGTCCGCAGATGACCGGTCCCGGGCGGGGCTCAGCCCACGGTCCCCGGCTTCGGCAGGGGCTTTCCGTACCAGAGCTCGATCAGCCGGGCCGCAATCGAGATGCCGTAGGGAGGCATGACCTCCCCGGACTCGAATGCGGCCCGCAGCTCTTCGCGGGAGAACCAGCGCGCCTCGTGGATCTCCTCGCCGTCGACGTTGATCTCCGAAGAGGTGGCGTCGGCCATGAAGCCCAGCATCAGGCTGGAGGGGAAGGGCCAGGGCTGGCTCGCGACGTACTCGACGTCGCCGACCGTGACCCCGGCCTCCTCGAAGACCTCGCGCCGCACCGACTGCTCGATGGACTCCCCGGGCTCCACGAAGCCCGCGAGCGTGGAGAAGCGGCCCTCGGGCCAGTGCACCTGGCGGCCGAGCAGGATGCGGTCCTCGCTGTCCCTGACCGCCATGATCACGGCCGGGTCGGTGCGCGGGTAGTGCTCGGCGCCGCAGGCCTGGCAGCGGCGGATGTGGCCCGCCGCCGCGATGACGGTGCGCTCGCCGCAGCGCGAGCAGAAGCGGTGCAGGCGCTGCCAGTTCTCCAGGGCGACGGCGTGCACCATCAGGCCCGCGTCCCGGGGCGAGAGCAGCAGTCCCGCCTCGCGCAGCCCCGCGGGGCGCGCCGACTGGTCCATGCGGCCCGGCAGGGCGTCCTTCTGGAGCGCGAAGTAGCTGACGCCGTCGTCGTCCGTGCCGAGGAAGTAGCGGTGCTGATCGGTGAGGGGCGCTTCGAAGGACGGCGTCATCACCAGTTCGGTGCGGCCGTCGGACGTCTCGTCGATGAGCACCTGACCGCCGGATACCACGAAGACCCGGGTCGTCGGGTGGCTCCAGGCGGCGGCGAGCCACGCCTCGTCCATGCGGTGGTGGGCCGCGCGGTCGATGCCGCTCGGCGCGGTCAGCGAGACGGGCCGGTCTGCGGTGCGGTCGGTCCAGGTGGTCACAGGTGCTTCCAACTCCCCCGATGGAATGGGTGGTTCAGCAGGGCGTGCGGCAGGACGTGCTCGGTGCTCCGGGGGCTCTCAGTGTGCATCGCGCCAGTTCTCCGCGAGGTCGCCCCACAGGTGGGCGGCCGTCTCGACGCCCTTGAGCAGCAGGTCGATCTCGACCTTCTCGTTCGGCGCGTGCCAGCCGTCCGAGGGCACGGAGATGCCCAGGAAGAGCACGGGCGCGGCGAGGACGTCCTGGAGGTCGGCGGCCGGTCCCGAGCCGCCCTCGCGCGTGAAGCGGATCTTCTGCCCGAAGGCGCGGCCCATCGCGCGCACGACGGACTGCAGCGCCGGGTGGTCGAGCGGGGTCAGGCACGGGCGCGTGGCGGCGCCGAAGGTGACCGTGTGGCGGATGCCGGCCGGGACGCGGTCGGCGGCCCAGGCGCGCACGGCCTCCTCGACGCGGTCCGGGTCCTGGCCCGCGACGAGCCGGAAGGAGAGCTTGACCAGGGCGGACGACGGGATGATCGTCTTGCTGCCCGCGCCCTGGTAGCCGCCGCCGATGCCGTTGACCTCGGCGGTGGGGCGGGCCCAGATGCGCTCCAGGGTGGAGTACCCGGCCTCGCCGCGCAGGCCGTGCGACTTGGCCGTACGCTGCCAGCTCTCCTCGTCGAAGGGCAGCTCGGCGAAGAGTTCGCGCTCGCGGTCGGTGAGTTCCGTGATGCCTTCGTAGAAGCCCGGGATCGCCACGCGCGCGTGCTCGTCGTGCAGGGCGGCGACGAGGCGGGCGACCTCGGTGGCGGGGTTCGGCACGGCGCCGCCGAAGGAACCGGAGTGGATGTCCTGGTCGGGGCCGTGCAGTTCGATCTCGCACTCCGCGAGGCCGCGCATGCCCGTGCAGACGGTCGGGGTGTCCTCGGACCACATGCCGGTGTCCGAGACGATCACCGCGTCGGCGGCGAGGCGGTCCTTGTGGGCCTCGACGAGCGCGCGGAAGTGCGGGGAACCGGACTCCTCCTCGCCCTCGACGAGCAGCTTCAGGTGCACCCCGGGAGCGGTGCGGCCGGTGGCGGCGAGGTGGGCACGGACGCCGAGGGTGTGGAAGAACACCTGGCCCTTGTCGTCGGCCGCCCCGCGCGCGTGGAGGCGGTTCCCCAGGACGACGGGCTCGAAGGGGTCGGTGTCCCAGCCGTCCTCGCGGGCGGCGGGCTGCACGTCGTGGTGGCCGTAGACGAGGACCGTGGGCGCCTGGGGGTCGTCGGAGGGCCACTCGGCGAAGACGGCGGGCGCCCCGGGGGTCTCCCAGATCTCCGTGACCGGGAAGCCGGTCTCCTTGAGCCGGGCGGCGAGCCACTCCGCGCTGCGGCGCACGTCCCCGGCGTGGTCGGGCTGGGCCGACACGGACGGGATGCGAAGCCACTCGGCGAGGTCGTCGAGGAAGGCGGCGCGGTGGTTCTCGATGTACGTGCGGACGGCGCTGTCCGGTGTCTCGCTCATGGTCACGAGCCTATCCGCCATCCGGGGCGGGCTCGTCCGGCGGACCGCCCGGCGGCGCACCGGCCGGCTCTTCGAGCAGGAGGCGTTCGAGCTCGGCCCGGCCCGGGAGGTTCCTGGGGCGGGCGGTCTCCCCGCTGCGTACGTAGAGGAAGGCGGCCTGCACCGATTCCAGGGGGACGCCCTGCAGCTCGGCCCAGGCGAGGCGGTAGACCGCGAGCTGCAGGGGGTCGGCGGTGCGGGTGCGGCTGGTCTTCCAGTCGACGATCTCGTACGTGGCGTCGGCGCCGTCGCCCTCCTTGTAGACGGCGTCGATGCGTCCGCGCACGACGCGGCCCGCGAGGACGAACTGGAAGGGGACCTCCACGCGGTGGGGCGTGCGGCGGGCGTACTCGGTGCGCTCGAAGGCCTCCTTGAGGGCGTCGAGGTCGCGCTCGTCGGCGATCTCGGCCTCGTCGAGCCCGCCGCCCGGCAGGTCCTCCGGGCCGAGCATCGGCAGCGGAAGCTCCTCGAACCGGGACTCGACCCAGGCGTGGAAGCGGGTGCCGCGGCGCGCGGCGGGCTGCGGCGGGCGGGGCATGGGCCGGGCCAGGTCCTGGGCGAAGCCGTCCGGGTCGGCGGCCAGGCGCAGCAGCTCGGACGCGGTGAGCGACGGCGGCACGGGGACGTCCCTGACGGCTTCGCGGGCGCGCAGGAGCTCGCCGGTGAGGGCATCCAGGTCGCGGTCCCAGGAGGCGAGGGTGCGGGCCTCCTCCGGCGTGAGACGGGCGGGCGGCTCGTCCGGGGAGTGCGCGGGCGGCTCGTCCGGGTGGGTGTCCGGGGCGGGCTCGGCGGGGTGCGGGCGGGCGTCGGGGGCGGGTGCGGGCAGCGGCACGCGCGCGTGGCCGCCCTCGGCGGGTGCTCCGGGGTGGGCGGATTCGGCGGCCGGGGCGTCCGCGGGGTGCGGGACCGTCGGGCGCTCCGTCGGGCGCTCCGTCGGCAGGGAGTCCCAGTCGGCCGGGTCGGTCCCGGGGAAGTCGATGTCTCCGTAGAGGCCGTCCTCTTCGTCCGGCGGGGGTGGCCACTCCGGGTCGTCGGCCGGGGGCACGTCGTCGTGCGCCGAGGGGTGGGCCTCCTCGTGGGTGCGGCCGGTCTCCGGTGTGCCCTGTCCCGTGAGCCGGTCCAGGTGGGCGAGGACCGTCGCCGCGGCGGCGCGGCGGCGGGCCAGGGAGTCGTCGTCCAGCGGGAGCGGCCAGGCCTGGTCGGCCCGCGCCTCGTGCAGCGCGGGGTTCTCCTCGTCCTCGGCCGGCTCGTCCGCCCAGGCCTCGATCTCGCCGTGGCCCGCCGCGCAGTGGTCGTGCAGGGCCAGGAGGAAGTCCGAGGGGCCGCGGGGCTTCTTCTGGGAGGGGCCCCACCAGTGGCCCGACCCCAGGAGCAGCGAGCGGGGACGGGTGAACGTCACGTACCCGAGGCGCAGTTCCTCGGTGCGCTGGTGGTCCTTCATGGCCTCGTGGAAGGCCTTCATGCCCTTGGCGTCCCACGCGTCGACGTCGGGCAGCGTGGCCGCGTCGCCGCGCAGTTCGTGCGGGACGACCTTGGCCTGGGCCGTCCACTTCTCGCGGCCCTGCGCGCTCGGGAAGGTGCCGCTGACCAGACCGGGCACGGCGACGACGTCCCACTCCAGGCCCTTGGACTTGTGGGCGGTGAGCACCTTGACGGTGTTCTCGCCGCCGGGCAGGGCGTTGTCGAGGCCCTTCTCGTACTGGGCCGCGGTGCGCAGGAAGCCGAGGAAGGCCAGCAGGGTCGCGCCGTTGTCGTTCGCGGCGAAGGAGGCGGCGACGTCCAGGAAGTTGGAGAGGGTCTCGCGGCGGCGGGCCGCGAGGGCGCCCGGGGACGCGGACAGCTCCACCTCAAGGCCGGTCACCGCGAGCACGCGGTGCAGCACGTCCATCAGCGGGTCGGACAGCGACCGGCGCAGCTCGCGCAGTTCGGCGGCGAGCCGGGCGAAGCGGACCCTGGCGTCCGCGGAGAAGGGCAGCCCGTCGTCGCCTCCGGAGGCGTCGTCCGGGTCGAGGGGCGACTCCAGGAACGTGTCCAGGGCGTCCGCGAGCGATATCACCTCGGCCGGGTCGACCCCCTCGACGGCCTCGGCCAGACGCCGGTCCGGGTCGTCGGGCGCCGTGTGCCCGGGGCGTACGAGAAGGCGGGCGCGGCGGCCCAGAAGGGCCAGGTCGCGGGCGCCGACGCGCCAGCGCGGGCCGGTCAGCAGGCGCACCAGGGAGGCGTTCGCGCCCGGGTCCTGGAGGACCTCGCAGACGGCGACGAGGTCGGCGACCTCCGGCAGGTGGAGGAGTCCGGAGAGGCCGACGACCTCCACGGGGATGTCGCGGGCGACGAGCGCGGCCTGGATCTCGGCGAAGTCCGTGGCCGTGCGGCACAGGACGGCGATCTCGCCGGGTTCCTTGCCCGTGCGCACGAGGTGGGCGATCGAGTCGCCGAGCCAGTCGATCTCCTCGGCGTGCGTGCGCAGCAGGGCGCAGCGCACCACGCCGTCGCGCTCGGCGCCGGGGGCGGGCCGCAGGGCCTCCACGCCCGCGTGCATGGCCCGCAGGGGCTCCGCCAGGCCGTTGGCGAGGTCCAGGAGGCGGCCGCCGCTGCGGCGGTTCTCGCTGAGCGCGTGGCGGGCCGCGGGGCGGCCGTCGGCGTGCGCGAAGTGCTCGGGGAAGTCGTCGAGGTTGGCCACGGACGCGCCGCGCCAGCCGTAGATCGCCTGGCAGGGGTCGCCGACCGCGGTCACCGGGTGGCCCGTGCCGCCGCCGAAGAGGCCGGACAGGAGGATGCGCTGGGCCACCGAGGTGTCCTGGTACTCGTCCAGGAGCACGACGCGGAACTCCTCGCGCAGGATCTCGCCGACCTCCGCGCGGGTGCGGGCGAGCGTGGCGGAGAGGGCGATCTGGTCGCCGAAGTCGAGGAGGTCGCGCGAGCGCTTGGCCGCGCGGTAGTGCGCCACGAGGTCGGCCAGTTCGAGGCGGGCCGCCGCCGTCTCGGGGACCTTGCGCAGGTCGGCGTTGCTCAGCTTGGCACCCTCCAGGGCACCGAGCAGTTCGGTGTCGTACGCCCGGAGCCTGTCGGGCCGCACCAGGTGCTCGGCGAGCTCGCTGTCGAGGGCGAGCAGGTCGCTGACGAGGTCGGGGAAGGAGCGGGTCAGCGCGGGGTAGGGTCCCGGCGCCTCGCGCAGCACGCGTGCGGCGAGCTGGAAGCGGGTGGCGTCCGCCAGGAGGCGGGAGGTCGGCTCCAGTCCGATGCGCAGGCCGTGGTCGGTCAGGAGGCGGCCCGCGAAGGCGTGGTACGTGGAGATGACCGGCTCGCCCGGAGAGTAGTCCGGGTCCGCGCGCGGCGTCGTCGTCGAGGGGTGGTGGTCGGGCGAGGGGCCTGCCGGGGCGAGGGGCTCGGGGTCGGTGACGCCGGCCTTGATCAGCGCCTGGCGCACGCGCTCGGCGAGCTCGCCGGCCGCCTTGTTCGTGAAGGTGAGGCCGAGGACCTGCTCGGGGGCGACCTGGCCGGTGCCGACGAGCCACACCACACGGGCCGCCATCACCGTCGTCTTGCCCGACCCCGCTCCGGCCACGATCACCTGCGGGGCGGGCGGCGCGATGATGCAGGCCGTCTGCTCCGGGGTGAACGGGATGCCGAGGAGCTCCTTGAGCTGCTCGGGGTCGGTGATGCGAGGTGGCACGTCAGAGAGGCTAGCGGTGGCCACCGACAACCGGGGCGGACCCGGACGGCGGCGGCCACCGCCGCTTCGTGGAGCGTCCGGGATCAGGAACCGGAGGCGAGCTTCTCAGGGTCGACGACCTCGCTGGCCGGCGGCGCCTTCACGTCGACGGGCTTGCCGTAGTCGCTGAAGGTCACCGAGCCCGGCTCGTTGCTGTTCTTGTTCTCGACCTTCAGGAAGTAGGGCTTGCCCTCCATGGCGACGTAGAAGGTGGTGGTCTCCTTGCCCTTCTTCTGGGTGAGGACGGCGGCCTTCTTGCCGTCGACCTCGGCGTCGTCCTCACGCTTCAGGTTCTTGAGCTTGTCGGACTTGAACATGTCGTCCCGGTTGCAGACGCTGCTCTCCTTCTCGGACGACTTCACCCAGCGGCCCTTGAGGAGCTCGGCGGTGGAGCCGCCGCCCTGGCCCTCCCAGAACTTGTCGTCGGCCTTGACGTACGAGGACTTGCCGATGGAGAGGAACTGGGCGGTGCCCGACTTCTGCGAGCCCATCGTGCCCTTGCAGTCGCCGGACTCGGCGACGGCGAACTCGATGTTGCTCGTCTCGCCGCTCTGCTTCATCTGGCCCTTCATCGCGAAGGAACCGGCGTCCTTGGAGGCCTTGGAGGCCTTGTCGGCGATCTTGTCGGCGCTCATGCCGTCGAAGGGGTCCTTGTCCCCGTCGCTGCTGCAGCCGGTGACGCCGATGACGGCGGCGGCACAGACGACGGCCACTGCCAGGAGCTTCCGGTTGGCTGCCATATACGCGCATCTCCTCAAAAAGGTGCACCACCAGCCGGTGCACAGCATGTCTTTACGGAGACTTTAGATTGCTCCAGGGGGTGCTATGCCCCCGAGCGACAGGACGTGACAATCCCCACGGGTGGGGGTGCCGGGTCACTCCACGACGTGGCGGCCCTCGGGGCGTGCGCTGCAGGAGGCGCGGAAGGCGCAGTGCGTGCAGTGCTGGCCCGCGGTGGGCGTGAAGCGTTCGTCGAGGACCTTGCCCGCGGCCGTCGCCAACAGGTCGCCGACCCACTCTCCGGAGAGGGGCTCCTGGGCCTGCACCTTGGGGAAGGCGTCGCCGCCGTTCTTCTTGGCGGCACCCTGGCGCAGCTGCACCAGCTCGGCGCCGCCCGGTTCGGGACGTACGCCTCCGAAGAGCTCGTCGGCCGCGCCCTCGCGGACCGCCAGCTGATAGACGGCGAGCTGCGGGTGGCGGGCCACCTCGGCCGCGGTCGGCGCCTGCTTGCCGGTCTTGAAGTCGACTACGTAGGCACGGTTTTCCGCATCCTGTTCGACGCGGTCCATGGAGCCCCGGACGCGTACTTCGTAGGGTCCCGCCTCCAGCGTGACGTCGAAGCCGTGCTCGCTGGCGAGAGGGGTGCGGCTCGCGCGGTCCATCACGTGCCACTGGAGGAAGCGTTCGAGCGCCACGCGCGCGTGCTCCTTCTCCTGGGCCGACTTCCAGGGGGCGTCGAAGGCGAGGGCGTCCCACACCGAGTCGAGGCGCTCCATGAGGACGGCGAGGTCGGCGGGGGTGCGTCCGGAGGCGACCTCGTCGGCCAGCACGTGCACCACGTTGCCGAAGCCCTGGGCGGCCGTCGCCGGGGCGTCGGCCTTCACCTCGCGGCCCAGGAACCACTGGAGGGCGCAGGTGTTGGCGAGCTGGTCCAGGGCGCTCCCGGAGAGCACGACGGGCTTGTCGCGGTCCCGCAGGGGGATCTCGCTCGCCGTCGGTTCGTACATGCCCCACCAGCGGTACGGGTGCGCGGACGGCACGAGGGGGCGGCCGTCGGAGTCACTGAGCGCGGCGAGGCGGGCCAGGCGCGAGGCCGCGGCCTCGCGCAGGGTGGCGGAGGCGCGCGGGTCGACGGTGGTGGCGCGCAGCTCGGCGACGAGCGCGGCGACGGACAGGGGGCGGCGCGGGCGGCCCGTTATGTCCTTGGGCTCGACGCCGAGTTCGGTGAGGAAGCGGGAGGGCTGGTCGCCGTCGTCCGCGGGCGCCTTCACCGCGGTGACGACGAGGCGTTCGCGCGCGCGCGTGGCGGCGACGTAGAACAACCGGCGCTCTTCGGAGAGGAGCGCTCCGGGTGTGAGCGGCTCGGCGAGCCCGTCGCGGCCGATGCGGTCGGCCTCCAGGAGGGAGCCGCGGCGGCGCAGGTCGGGCCAGAGCCCTTCCTGGACGCCCGCGACCACGACGAGGCGCCACTCCAGGCCCTTGGAACGGTGCGCCGTCATCAGGCGGACGGCGTCGGGGCGCACCGCTCTGCGCGTGAGCGTGTCCGCGGCGATGTCCTGCGCCTCGGTCTCCTCCAGGAAGTTCAGGGCGCCGCGACCGCCCGTGCGCTCCTCCGCGCGGGCCGCCGCGGCGAACAGCGCGCACACCGCGTCGAGGTCGCGGTCGGCGTTGCGGCCGGCCGCGCCGCCGCGCCGCGCGGTGCGCTCCAGGCGCTTGGGCCAGGGCGTGCCGTCCCACAGGTCCCACAGCGCCTCTTCGGCGGTGCCGCCGCCCGCGAGGCGCTCACGGGCCTTGCGCAGCAGCGCGCCGAGCCGCTGGGCGCCACGGGCGTACGTGGGGTCGTGGGCGACGAGCCGCTCCGGCTCGGCGAGGGCGCGGGCCAGCAGTACGTCGGAGGGCGGCGGCAGGTGGTTGCCCGCCGCGCGTTCCTCCTCGCGCAGGGCACGCCCGAGCCGCCGCAGGTCGGCGGCGTCCATCCCGGCCAAGGGTGAGGTGAGGAGGGTGAGCGCGGTCTCGGTGTCGAGCCAGGAGGGGGCGGTGGTGGTGGAGGGGGTGGGCTCCGGCTCGGGGGTGGGTTCCCCTTCGGAGGTGGCCTCCGACTCGGAAGTGGGCTCCGCCTCGGAGGTGGGCTCCGCCTCGGAGGTGGGCTCCGCCTCGGAGGTGGCCTCCGACTCGGAAGTGGGCTCTTCCTCAGCAGTGGCCTCTTCCTCGGGCACGGCCCCGCTCCCGGTCACGGCCCCGCTCCCGGGCACGACCTCACCCTCGGGCGCAGCCTCACCCCCAGGCGCAGGTTCCTCTTCGAGGACGGCCCCCTTCTCGGAGGTGGCTTCTTCACGGCCGTCGACCACGGGCACGTCCCTGCCAGAGGCAACAGCTCCCTCCGGAGCGGCGCCCTCGACGTCGACTCCCTCGATGTCGACACCGTCGTCTTTGGAGGCAGCGGCTTCCGAGACATCGCCTACAGAGGCGTTCCCCCCGGAGGTACCCCCCTCGGAAACGCCCGCCTCAGAAGGCCCCGTCTCCGAAGCAGCCGTCTCCGAAGCACCCGCCTCCGCGTCCACCGCCATCGCCACCACCCGCAGCGCCGTCAGCAGCGGCGTCACCGCGGGCTCGTGGCGCAGGGCGATGTCGTCGCCGTCGATCTCCAGGGGGACGCCCGCCGCGCTGAGGCTGCGGCGGACCGCGGGGATCGTGCGGGCGCCCGCACGGACCAGGACCGCCATGTCGCCCCAGGGAACGCCGTCCTCCAGGTGCGCGCGGCGCAGGATGTCCGCGATGTTGTCGAGCTCCGTGCCGGCCGTCGGGTACGTGTACACCTCGACCCGGCCGCCGTCCCTGACCGGCGTCAGGTCCCGGTGGGCCCGCACCTTCTCCGCGGGCAGCCTGGTCAGCGGCATGCGGCCGGTGAGCAGCCGGGTGGCGGCGAGGAGCCCCGCGCCCGACCTGCGGGACGTCGTCAGGACCTCGACCCGCGCCGGGGTGCCGTCCGCGCGCGGGAAGGCGTACGGGAACTCCAGGATGCCGTTCACGTCGGCACCCCGGAAGGTGTAGATCGACTGGTCGGGGTCGCCGAAGGCGACCAGCGTCCTGCCGCCGCCCGCGAGCGCGTCCAGCAGCCGCACCTGCGCCGGGTCGGTGTCCTGGTACTCGTCGACGAAGACCGCGTCGTACTGCGCGCCGAGCGCCCGCGCCACCTCGGGGCGGCGCGCGAGCAGCACGGCGCGGTGAACCAGCTCCGCGTAGTCGAGCACGCCCTGGAGGTCGAGCACGTCCAGGTACTCGGCGAGGAAGGCCGCCGCGGCGCCCCAGTCGGGCCGGCCGATGCGGTGGGCGAAGGCGTCCAGGGCTTCGGGGCCGAGGCCGAGCTCACGGCTGCGGGCGAGCACCGCGCGCACCTCGTCGGCGAAGCCGCGGGTGGTGAGGCAGGCCCGCAGCTCGTCCGGCCAGCGGATGTGGCCGCGGCCCTCCCGGGCGAGGTCGAGATGGCCCGCGAGCAGCTCGCGCACCGCCACGTCCTGCTCGGGTCCCGACAGGAGCCGCAGGGGCTCCACGAACAGGTCGGCGTCCTGGTGGGCGCGGACGAGGGCGTAGCAGAAGGAGTGGAACGTGGTGGCCTGCGGGGCGCGCGCCGCCCCGATGCGCAGCGCCATGCGGTCGCGCAGCTCCACCGCGGCCTTGCGGCTGAAGGTGAGCACCAGGATCCGCGCGGGGTCGCCGCCCTGCGCGACCCGCGCGGCGACGGCCTCCACCAAGGTGGTGGTCTTTCCCGTGCCGGGCCCGGCGAGGACCAGCAGCGGTCCCCCCTTGTGGTCAACCACCGCGCGCTGACCTGCGTCCAAGCGAGGGGGATCCGACGGGTCCCGCGGCGTACGCACCAGCCGGTAGGCACCCGAGGTCGCCTGCCGTACCTGGTGGTTCGACGGGTTCCGGAGGTGCCGGGCGGAAGAAGGGGAACTCACGTGGGTCGCCGGTCCTGGTGGTTGTGCTGGTCGAAGAGCGGCTGCGCGGTGGCCGCGGGGTGAGGGAGATGCGTGCTGTCGACGCTACGCCAGTGGGCGTGGAGGACGCGTGGCTTCCCCCGTACGGGCCACCGGTCCCCCATCGGGCCGCCGGATGCCGGAAGCTGTCAGTTGTGAGCCTCCGGAGCCTGCGGTCGAGCCCCGTCCGCGGCGTCGCCCAGCGCGCCGCCGTCCCAGCGCGCCCGCCGCATGTCGAGCTTCGGCAGATGCCCCTGGGCGGCGCGCGAGGCCTCCCGCAGCGGGGTGCCCTCCGCGCGGTACTGCTCCAGGGCACGCAGTTCGTGGCCCGGCAGCAGCACGCCGTCCGAGCGCACGACACGCCACCACGGAACGCCTCCTCCGTAGAGGGCCATCACGCGTCCGACCTGTCGGGGGCCGCCCTCCTCCAGCCATTCGGCGACGTCTCCGTACGTCATGACCCGCCCAGGCGGGATCAGTTCCGCGACGTCGAGGACCCGTTCCGCGTACTCCGGCAGCGCCTGCTCCGCGGGGTCGGGCGGCACCTGTCCCATCCGGCTCTCCTGTCGGCTCGCCTCGCTCATCCGGTCCATCCTGCCGCACGCCACCGACACCGTGTCCGGCCCGGCACGGAGCGTGCCCCGGGGCGGGCGGAAGGGCGGACGAGGGGGCGCAAAGTGTCGTTTCGTGACCACTTCGCAGCCTTGCGTTGCCCCCTGATGCCCCCCTCTGAGGGCGGGACGTGCCACCATCGTGCGGGCGGTGACTGGTGATACGAGATCAAGAAGAGACGACGGAGCGGCAGGGCGTGCATCCCGATGACAAGGCGGGCACCTCTGCGTCCGAGTCGCACCTGGACACCGGTGAGCGCGCCCTGAAGACCGAGAAGACCGAGCAGTCGGAGCGGGCGGACGGCCCTGCCGAGCGGGCGGACGGCCCTGCCGCACACGACGGGACCGCCGAGCACGACGCCGAGCACGAGGGGACCGCCGCGCACGACGGCTGCGCCGAGGGCGACGACGCGCACACGGACCGCGTGGAGCGCGACGAACCGCTCCTCTCCGCGCGCGTGCACCGCCCGTCCGACCTCATGCGCCTGCTCGTCGGCATCCTCGCCATCGCCGTGCTCCTGGCGATCGCCGCGTTCGCGCACGGCACCACGTCCGGGCTCGAACAGGACATCGACAAGGGCACGGACCAGGCGCCCGACCTGCTGATCAAGGTGGCAGGGCTGGTCGCCAGCATCGGCGTGCTGCTCGTCCCCGTCGCGTTCGCCATCGAACGGCTGATCAAACGGGACGGGCTGCGCATCGCCGACGGCGTCCTGGCCGCCGTCCTCGCGCACGGCGTGACGCTGGCCACCGACCTCTGGGTCGCCAAGGCCGCCCCCGGTTCCATCCAGGACGCGCTCACCAAGCCGTCCCCCGCCGACGTCCACGCGTTCACCGATCCGGTGCACGGCTATCTCGCGCCCGTGATCGCGTACATGACGGCCGTCGGCATGTCGCGCAGACCACGCTGGCGCCTGGTGCTGTTCGTGGTGCTGCTGCTCGACGCGTTCACGATGCTCGTCACCGGCTACACGACGCCGTTCTCGATCATCCTGACCGTGCTGATCGGCTGGGCCGTGGCGTACGGGACGCTCTACGCGGTCGGCTCGCCGAACGTGCGGCCCACCGGGCAGACGCTGCTCGCGGGCCTGCGGCACGTCGGCTTCCACCCCGTGAGCGCCGCCCGCGAGGACTCCCCCGACAGCGAGCACGGCGACCGCGGACGCAGGTACTTCGTCACGCTGGAGGACGGTCCGCCCCTGGACGTCACGGTCATCGACCGTGAGCAGCAGGCACAGGGCTTCTTCTACCGCGCCTGGCGCAGGCTCACGCTGCGCGGCATCACCCAGCGGCGCAGCCTCCAGTCCCTGCGGCAGGCGCTGGAGCAGGAGGCCCTTCTCGCGTACGCGGCCATCGCGGCCGGGGCGAACGCGCCCAAGCTGATCGCCACCTCCGAGCTCGGCCCCGACGCCGTGATGCTCGTCTACGAGCACATGGGCGGCCGTTCCCTGGACTCGCTCCCGGACGACGCCGTCACCGACGAGCTGATGTGCGAGACCTGGCGGCAGGTCAAGGCCCTGCAGTCCCGCCGGATCGCGCACCGCAGGCTCGCGGGTGACGCGATTCTGGTGGATCGTTCCGGCACCGTGATCCTCACGGATCTGCGCGGCGGCGAGATCGCCGCGGGCGACCTGGTCCTGCGCATGGACATCGCGCAGCTCCTCACGGCGCTCGGCCTTCGTGTGGGCGCCGAGCGCGCGGTCGCGTCGGCCGTCGAGATCCTCGGCCCGGACGCGGTGGCCGACTGTCTGCCGCTGCTCCAGCCGATCGCCCTCACCCGCTCCACCCGCGCCACGCTGCGCAAGCTGGCCCGCGAGCGCTCGCAGCGCGAGCGCGAGGCGGTCCTGGAGGCCTCCCGCAGGGCCAAGCAGGCCCGCGCAGAGGAAGCGGAGGCAGCGGACGCCGTCGCCGCCTCCGTCGAGGGAGAGGGCGTCCAGGCGCACGTCGACACCGCCACGGACGCGCGCGCGGGCAAGCAGGCCCAGAAGCAGGAGAAGCAGGCGGCCAAGCAGGAGCGGCAGGCCGAGAAGCAGGCCATAGACGACGCCCTGGAGCAGGCCCGCGAGGAGGACCTGCTCACCCAGATCCGCCACCAGGTACTGCTCATCCGCCCGACGGCGCCGGTCGAGCCGGCGCAGCTGGAGCGGATCAGGCCGCGCACGCTGATCAGCTTCATCGCCGGCGCGATCGGCGCGTACTTCCTGCTGTCGCAGCTCACGCACGTCGAGTTCGGCACGCTCTTCCAGGAGGCCCAGTGGGGGTGGGTGGCCGCCGCGGTGGGATTCTCCGCGCTGAGCTACTTCGCCGCCGCGATGAGCCTGCTCGGCTTCGTGCCGGAGCGGGTGCCGTTCCTGCGGGCGGTGGCGGCGCAGGTCGCCGGGTCGTTCGTGAAGATCGTGGCGCCCGCGGCGGTCGGCGGTGTCGCGCTGAACACGCGGTTCCTGCAGCGCTCGGGAGTGCGTTCGGGGCTCGCGGTGGCGAGCGTCGGCGCCTCGCAGCTCTTCGGCCTCGGCTCGCACATCATGCTGCTGCTCGTCTTCGGCTATCTGACGGGCACGGAGAAGACGCCGTCCTTCACGCCGTCCCGCACGGTCATCGCGGGGCTGCTGTCGGTCGCGGTGCTCGTCCTGGTGGTGACCGCGATCCCGTTCCTGCGGAAGTTCGTCGTCACGCGCGTGCGCTCGCTCTTCGCGGGTGTCGTGCCGCGCATGCTGGACGTGCTGCAACGGCCGCAGAAGCTGCTCACCGGCATCGGCGGCATGCTGCTGCTCACCCTGATGTTCGTGCTCTGCCTGGACGCGTCGGTACGGGCCTTCGGCAACGGCCAGCTGTCGTCGCTGAGCCTGGCGAGCGTCGCGGTGGTCTTCCTCGCGGGCAACGCGCTGGGGTCGGCGGCGCCGACACCGGGCGGTGTGGGCGCGGTCGAGGCGACGCTGACCTTCGGCCTGATCGCGGTGGGCGTGCCCAAGGACGTGGCGGCGCCGGCGGTGCTGCTCTACCGGCTCCTGACGCTGTGGCTTCCGGTGCTTCCGGGGTGGCTGTTCTTCAACCACCTCACCAGGAAGGGCTGGCTCTGAGGGCGTCCTCTCCGGAGAGGATGCCTTCGGTTCCGGAGAGGACGCCTTCGGTCGCGGGGAGGGGGCCGCAGGCCCCGGGGCGGGCCCGGAGTCGGCCGCGCGCTCAGAACAGCGCCAGGAGCGCCACCAGAAGCAGCACCGCTCCGACGACCTCCACGGCGCCGACCACCGGCACCTTGACGCCCTTGCCCGGCAGCAGCGCCGCGCGGGCCAGATAGGCCGCGAAGAGGACCGCGAGCCAGGGGCTGAGCGCGTACGCCACCGGGACGGCGAGCGCGTGGTACGCCACCGACGCCCAGTAGTGGGACCATGAGTCGCGCTCGCGGATCATCGTCTTCACGTACGGCACCGTGCCCGCGAAGAACAGCAGGCAGGCGAGGGCGGGCCGCACGCCGTCGGCGAGGGCGCCGCCCCCTACGGAGAGCGTGACCAGGAGCATGCCGCAGGCGGGGACCACCGCGGCCAGGCCGTTCACGAGGGCCCGCTCCCTGTTCCGCCGGGCGTAGTACGTGTTCACGGCGACGAAGGGCGCGGCGCAGCAGGCCGCGAGCAGCAGCCAGGGGTACGCGAACAGCAGCGGCACCCCGCAGACCGCGCACACCGCCGCCGACACCAGGGCGGGCCGCACATGGCGGCGCGGGGCCCTGGGGTTGCGCGAGAGGCGGCGCAGGCGGAGCCACTGCTGGCCGTGGAAGGCGGCGACGTACCCGGCCAGCCATGCGACGAGCAGCGGCAGATGGGCCCAGCGGGGACCCGCGCCCGGCCCGTCGGCGAGGAACACGCCCGCCGTGAAGGGCACCGCGAGCATCGCCCACGCGCCGTGCTGGTTCGGCAGCCACGAGCGCGGCGCGCCCTTCTTCTTCCTGCCCATGCGTTCAGCATCTCAGCACAGGGCCCGGAATATTCCGGAAAGAGGTCACCCCCTCACGGGACCTAAGTCCCCGGGGTCCCAACCACCGCCAGGCTTAGGGTCGTTGCAGGCAGCACGTGCCGTGCTCCATTTCTTCGTGACGGCCGGGAGATGTGACGTTGCAGCAGAGGAAAGACATCGCTGAGACGCTCGTGAAGGCCGGGAGTTTCTTCCGTGCCGCCGAGACATCCGAGGATCTGCACCGCGTGCAGCACATCGGGGGCCGGGACGGCGAGGCGTTCTACCGCGACCGCTGGAGCCACGACAAGGTCGTGCATTCCACGCACGGCGTGAATTGCACCGGCTCGTGCCGCTGGAAGGTGTACGTCAAGGACGGCATCATCACGTGGGAGACGCAGGCCACGGACTATCCGTCGGTGGGCCCCGACCGCCCCGAGTACGAACCCCGCGGCTGCCCGCGCGGCGCCTCTTTCTCCTGGTACACGTATTCGCCCACCCGCGTCCGCCATCCGCATGTGCGCGGCGCCCTTCTGGAGATGTACCGGGAGGCGAAGGCCCGGCTGAAGGACCCGGTGCTCGCCTGGGCCGACATCCAGGGCGACCCCGAGCGCCGTCGGCGCTACCAGCGGGCGCGCGGCAAGGGCGGCCTGGTGCGGGCGAGTTGGGACGAGGCCGTGGAGATCGTGGCGGCCGCGCACGTCCACACGATCAAGGAGCACGGCCCGGACCGGGTCGCCGGCTTCTCCCCCATTCCCGCGATGTCGATGGCGTCGCACGCCGCGGGCGCCCGTTTCCATTCCCTCATCGGCGCCCCGATGCTGTCCTTCTACGACTGGTACGCGGATCTTCCGGTCGCCTCTCCGCAGGTGTTCGGCGACCAGACCGACGTACCGGAATCGGGCGACTGGTGGGACGCCGCCTATTTGATGATGTGGGGTTCCAATGTTCCGGTGACGCGGACTCCGGACGCGCACTGGATGACGGAGGCGCGTTATCGGGGGCAGAAAGTCGTCACCGTTTCGCCGGACTTCGCGGACAACACGAAGTTCGCCGACGAGTGGATGCATCCGCACCCCGGAACGGACGGCGCACTCGCCCTCGCGATGGGCCATGTGATCCTCAAGGAGTTCTTCGTCGAACGGCAGACGCCGTTCTTCCGGGATTACGTGCGCCGTTATACGGATCTGCCGTTCCTGGTCACGCTCCATGAGACCGAAAAGGGCCTGGTACCGCACAAGTTCCTCACCGCGGCCGATCTCGGGGACGCGTACGCGGGGACCGAGAACGCCCAGTGGAAGACCGTTCTGATCGACGACACGACGGGCGAGCCGACGGTCCCGAACGGCACGCTCGGCCACCGCTGGGGCTCTTCGGAACAGCCCGACTGGAACCTCGACCTCGGCGACACCGTGCCCCGGCTGACCCTCTACGGAGAGGACACCGCGGAGATCGTCCTGCCCCGCTTCGAGGACGCCTCGAACGCCGACGGCGACAACGGTGTCGTACGCCGTGGCGTCCCGGTCCGCCGCATCGGCGACCGGCTCGTCACCACCGTCCACGATCTGATGCTCGCCCAGTACGGCGTCCCGCGCGCGGGGCTGCCCGGCGAGTGGCCCACCTCCTACGAAGACGCCTCCCAGCCCGGCACCCCCGCCTGGCAGGAGACGCTCACCTCCGTGCCGGCGG
The DNA here is from genome assembly GCF_040680155.1 of Streptomyces sp. NPDC052114. Taxonomy (NCBI): domain Bacteria; kingdom Bacillati; phylum Actinomycetota; class Actinomycetes; order Kitasatosporales; family Streptomycetaceae; genus Streptomyces; species Streptomyces sp. NPDC052114. The sequence continues at coordinate 42,933 of NZ_JBFAWC010000005.1, forward strand.
CGCAGGCCACGCGCGTGGCACGGGAGTTCGCCGAGACGGCGGAGGCCTCACAGGGCCGCTGCATGATCCTCATGGGCGCCGGCACCAACCACTGGTTCCACTCGGAGACCATCTACCGCGCGTTCCTCGCGCTGCTCACCCTCACGGGCTGCCAGGGGCGCAACGGAGGCGGATGGGGGCACTACGTAGGGCAGGAGAAGTGCCGTCCGGTGACCGGCTGGGCGACGCTCGCGAGCGCGTCCGACTGGGGGCGCCCGCCCCGGCACATGATCGGCGCGGGCTGGTTCTATCTGCACACCGACCAGTGGCGTTACGACACGCTGCCCGCCGAGTCGCTCGCCTCGCCCCTGGGCGACGGGCGGTTCGAGGGGATGACGGGCGCCGACTGCCTGGCCGCGTCCGCGCGCATGGGCTGGATGCCGTCCTACCCGACGTTCGACCGCAACCCCCTGGAGCTCGGCGAGGGCGAGGACCCCGTCGCGCGCGCCGTCGCGGAGCTCAAGGACGGCACACTGGGCTTCGCGGGCGAGGACCCGGACGCGCCCGGCAACTGGCCGCGCGTGCTCAACGTATGGCGCGCGAACCTGCTCGGCTCGTCCTCCAAGGGCAACGAGTACTTCCTCAAGCATCTGCTCGGCACGCACTCCAACCTGCCCGATGACGGGCCGCGTTGTGCGCCGCGCGACGTGAAGTGGCACCCCGAGGACGTCGAGGGCAAGCTCGACCTGCTGCTGTGCCTGGACTTCCGGATGACGTCCACGACGCTGCTCTCCGACGTCGTCCTGCCGGCCGCGACCTGGTACGAGAAGCACGACCTGTCGTCCACCGACATGCATCCCTTCCTGCACGCCTTCACGCCCGCCGTGGACCCGCCGTGGCAGGCGCGCACCGACTACGACGCGTTCCTCGCCGTGGCCCGGCGCTTCAGCGAGCTGGCGGGCGAGCACCTGGGGGTGCGCCGCGATCTCGTCGCCACCGCGCTGCAGCACGACACCCCCGGCGGCGAGATGGCGCAGCCCGGCGGTGTCGCGCTCGACTGGTCGAAGGGCGAGTGCGAGCCCGTCCCGGGACGCACCATGTACAACCTCGCGGTCGTGGAGCGCGACTACGGAGCGGTCGGCGAGAAGTTCGCGGCGCTCGGCCCGCTGGTCGACACGCTCGGCGTCACCACGAAGGCGGTCACCTTCGACGTCGCCGAGGAGGTCGCGTACCTGAAGGAGAAGAACGGCAGGGTGCGCGGCGGCGTCGCCGACGGCAGGCCCCGCCTGGACACCGCCCAGCGGGCCTGTGAGGCGATCCTGTCGCTCTCCGGGACCTCCAACGGCCGTCTGGCCACGCAGGGCTTCGAGATGCTGGAGAAGCGCGTCGGCACGGAGCTGGCGCATCTGGCGGCGGAGGCCGAGGGCAAGCGGATCACGTTCGCGGACACCCAGGCCCGTCCGGTGCCGGTCATCACGTCTCCGGAGTGGTCGGGCAGCGAGTCCGGCGGGCGCCGCTACACCGCGTTCACCGTCAACACCGAGCACCTCAAGCCCTGGCACACGCTCACCGGGCGCCAGCACTTCTTCATCGACCACGACTGGATCCACGAGGTCGGCGAGGCACTGCCCGTCTACAAGCCGCCGCTGAACATGCACCGCCTCTACGGAGAGCCCGAGTTGGGTTCCCGGACCGAGGGCGGCACGACGGGTGCCAAGGAAGTGGCCGTGCGGTTCCTGACCCCGCACAACAAGTGGGCGATCCACTCCCAGTACCAGGACAACCTCTACATGATGACGCTCGGCCGCGGCGGACAGACCGTGTGGATGTCCCCGCAGGACGCCGAGGCCATCGGGGTCGCGGACAACGAGTGGATCGAGGCCGTCAACCGCAACGGCGTGATCACGGCCCGCGCGATCGTGTCCCACAAGATGCCCCCGGGGACGGTCTACATGAACCACGCCCAGGAGCGGACCGTCGGCGTCCCGAAGACCGAGAAGACGGGGCGGCGCGGCGGCATCCACAACTCCCTGACCCGGATCATGCTCAAGCCCACCCATCTCGTGGGCGGCTACGCCCAGTTGACGTGGGCGTTCAACTATCTCGGCCCGACCGGCAACCAGCGCGACGAGGTGACGGTCATCCGTCGCCGCTCGCAGACCGTGGAGTACTGATCCCATGCGCGTGATGGCCCAAGTAGCCATGGTCATGAACCTCGACAAGTGCATCGGCTGCCACACCTGTTCGGTCACCTGCAAGCAGGCGTGGACGAACCGCAAGGGCACCGAGTACGTCTGGTTCAACAACGTCGAGACGCTTCCCGGACAGGGCTATCCGCGCCGCTGGGAGGACCAGGAGCGGTGGAAGGGCGGCTGGGAGCGCACCAGGTCCGGCCGGCTCCGGCTGCGGGCCGGAGGGCGCCTCAAGCGGCTCGGGCAGATCTTCGCCAACCCCGAGCTGCCGGAGCTCTCGGACTACTACCAGCCCTGGACGTACGAGTACCGCAACCTCACCGACGCCCCGGCCGGGGACGACATGCCGGTCGCCAAGCCCGTCTCGCAGATCACGGGCGAGCCCATCGGCACGATCGAGTGGGGCCCGAACTGGGACGACAACCTCGGCGGCGCCCCGGAGCACGGCCCCAGGGACCCCCTGGTGGAGAAGGTCCGCGACGAGGTCGGCGAGAAGATCCGCTTCGAGTTCGAGCAGAGCTTCATGTTCTATCTGCCGCGGATCTGCGAGCACTGCCTCAACCCCGCGTGCGTCTCGTCGTGTCCCTCCGGAGCGATGTACAAGCGCGAGGAGGACGGCATCGTCCTCGTCGACCAGGACCAGTGCCGCGGCTGGCGGATGTGCGTGACCGGCTGCCCCTACAAGAAGGTCTACTTCAACCACGGCACCGGCAAGGCGGAGAAGTGCACCTTCTGCTTCCCGCGCGTGGAGGCGGGGATGCCGACGATCTGCTCGGAGACCTGCGTGGGACGCATGCGCTATCTCGGCGTGATGCTCTACGACGCCGACAAGGTCACCGATGCGGCCTCCGTGGAGGACGAACACGATCTCTACCCTGCGCAGTTGGAGGCCTTCCTCGATCCGCGCGACCCGGCCGTCGCGGCCGCCGCGCGCGCCTGCGGCATCACCGAGGAGTGGCTCGACGCGGCCCGCCGCTCCCCCGTCTTCGACCTGATCCGCACCTACCAGGTGGCCCTGCCGCTCCATCCGGAGTACCGCACGATGCCGATGGTCTGGTACGTGCCGCCGCTGTCCCCGGTGGTCGAGGCGGTCGCCGCGGCGGGCCGTGACGGGGAGGACGCGGGCAACCTCTTCGGAGCCATCGACGCGCTGCGCATCCCCGTCGAGTACCTCGCCGAACTGCTCACCGCGGGGGACGTGTTCGCGGTCGACGCGGTGCTGCGCCGGATGGCCGCGATGCGCTCCTACATGCGGGGCATCAACCTCGGCCAGGAGCCCGACGAGTCGATCGCGCGGGCGGTCGGGCTGACCGGGCAGGAGCTCCAGGACATGTTCCGCCTCCTCGCCGTCGCCAAGTACGAGGACCGGTACGTGATCCCCACGGCCGCGCGCGCGGACGCGGACGCCCTCTCCGGGAGTCACCCGCTGGACGACCCCCGGCAGTCCGGCTGTCCCGTCGGATACGAGACGTACGACTCCAAGCCGCTCCTCAACATCGGCCGGAGGAAGAGCGCATGACCCCCGAAGCTGTCGTACGCCTGGTCGCCGGGCGGCTCCTGCAGTACCCCGACGAGCGGCTGTACGCGGACCTCGACCGCCTCGACGAGGCGGCCGGCCATCCGCGGCTGCGCGAATTCGTCGCCCACGCGCGCGTGCACCGCCCCCTGGATCTCGCCGCGCACTACACGGACGTCTTCGACACCCGCAACCGCCGCTGCCTCTACCTCACCTGGTGGTCGGACGGCGACACCCGCAACCGCGGCCTCTCCCTGGTGCGCGTCAAGCAGGTGTACCGCGAGCACGGCCTGGAGTTCGACTCCGAGGAACTGCCCGACTTCCTGCCGGTGCTCCTGGAGTTCGCCGCCCGTGAGGAGGCCGCGGGCACCGCCCTCCTGGAGGAGCACCGGGCCGGACTCGAACTGCTGCGGCTCGCCGTCACCGATCTGGGCAGCCCCTACGCGCGCGTGCTCGAAGCGGTCTGCGGGACGCTCCCGGGTCCCTCTCCGAAGACGCGCGCCGAGGCGAAGGCGCTCGCCCGCAACGGGCCGCCCCGCGAGAGCGTCGGACTCGAACCCTTCGGCCCCGGAGTGGACCTCCCCTGGCCCACCGTCCCCGCCGCCCCGGAAAGGACCCCGGCGTAATGGACCTCCTCCTGTGGGGCGTCATGCCCTACGTCGCCGTCACCCTCCTGATCGCCGGCCTGTGCTGGCGGGCCCGCTACGACCGGTTCGGCTGGACCACGCACTCCTCGCAGCTGCGGGAGTCGCGTCTGCTGCGCATCGGCTCGCCGCTCTTCCACTTCGGCATGGCGTTCGTGGTGCTCGGCCATGTCGTGGGACTCCTGATCCCGGACAGCTGGACCGACGCGGTGGGCGTCAGCGACCACACGTACCACCTGATGGCCGTCTCCACGGGCGCCGTCGCGGGAGTAGCCGCGGCCGTCGGCATCGGCATCCTCGTCTACCGGCGCCTCACCGTCCCCGCCGTCCGCAAGGCCACCCTCCGCAGCGACCACCTGATGTACACGGTGCTGCTCGGCGCGATGCTGCTCGGCCTGGTCGCGACCGTGCTCAACTCCTCCGGAGCGGTCGACTACAACTACCGCGAGGGCATCTCCGTCTGGTTCCGGAGCCTGTTCACCCTCCGGCCCGACTACCACCTGATGGGCGCGGCACCGCTCGCCTTCAAGCTGCACGTCGTCTTCGGTTTCGCGCTGTTCGCGCTGATCCCCTTCTCGCGGCTCGCGCACATCTTCAGCGCCCCCTTCGCGTACCTCTTCAGGCCGTACGTGGTCTACCGGCGCCGGGACCCGAAGCAGCTCGCGAACAGGGACCCGAAGCGCGGCTGGGAGCGGGTGTCGTGAGCCGGGTCGTGCGGCGCCCCCGGCACGACGTCGCCGAGCGCCCCTTCATCGTCATCTGGGAGACCACGCGCGCGTGCCCGCTGGCCTGTCTGCACTGCCGGGCCGAGGCGCAGCCCGTGCGGGACCCCCACGAGCTGGACGGCGCGGACGCCCGCCGGCTGATGGACCAGATCGCGGCCTTCGGGAGGCCGAGCCCGCTCTTCGTCATCACGGGCGGCGACCCCTTCCAGCGCCCCGACCTCACCGACCTCATCGCCTACGGAACCGGGCTCGGGCTGCGGGTCGCGGTCTCCCCCTCCGGCACGCCGACGCTGGACCGGGCGAACCTGACGGCGGTGCGCGACGCGGGCGCCGTCGCCCTCTCGCTGAGCCTCGACGGCTCCACGGCCGAGCGGCACGACGCGTTCCGGGGCGTGCCCGGGGTCTTCGAGTGGACCCTCGACGGCTGGCGCACGGCCCGTGAGCTCGGCCTGAAGGTGCAGGTCAACACCACCGTCACCCGCGACAGCCTGGAGGACCTCGCGGACATCGCGGCGCTGGTGCGACGCGAGGGCGCGATGCTGTGGAGCGGCTTCGTGCTGGTGCCGACGGGCCGCGGCGAACAGCTCTCCGCGCTCACCGCCGACGAGGTCGAGGACGTCCTGCACTTCCTGTACGACACCGGCGCGGTGCTCGCCACCAAGACCACGGAGGGCCACCACTTCCGCCGTGTCGCGCTCCAGCGGACCCTCCTGGAGCGGCACGGCGAGCGGCCCGACCTCGGCCCCCTGTACGGGCGTCTGACGGCACGCGCGCGTGCGCTCGGTCTCCACGACGGGGAGCGGCGCGCGGTGCGCAGGCCACCCATGGACGTCGGCTCCGGGCGCGGCTTCGTCTTCGTGTCGCACACCGGCGAGGTCCACCCCAGCGGCTTCCTGCCGCTGTCGGCGGGCAACGTGAAGCACCATCCGCTCGTCGACATCTACCGCGGCTCCGCGCTGTTCACCACGCTGCGCGAGCCCGCACTGCTCGGCGGCGCGTGCGGGCGCTGCGAGTTCAACACCGTGTGCGGCGGCTCCCGTTCGCGCGCGTACGGGGCGACGGGGCGGGTGCTCGCCGCCGACCCCTGGTGCGCGTACGAGCCCGGGAGCTTCCCGTACCAGGACGAGTTGCGGGAACTGCTCGCGGAGACGACGCCCCGCACGGCCCCCCACCCGGAAGCGGTCCCCACAGAAACGACCCGCACAGAAGGAAGCACGGCATGACGCGTTCAGTGATCGTCGTCGGCGGCGGCATCAGCGGTCTGACGGCCGCCTGGCGGCTGCGCGGCGACGCGGAGGTGACCGTCCTCGAAGGCGCCCCGCGGATCGGCGGCAAGCTGCGCACCGGCACCCTGGCGGGCGTCCCCGTCGACGAGGGCGCCGAGTCGCTGATGGCGCTGCGCCCCGAGGCCGTGCGCCTGGCCGAGGAGGTGGGGCTCGGGGACGACCTGTGCGACCCGGCCCCGGCGCCGACCACCCTGTGGTCGAACGGCGCGCTGCGCCCGCTGCCGCCGGGCCACGTCATGGGCATCCCGACCGACCCCGACGCGCTGACCGGCACCGGACTGCTCTCCGAGGAGGGCGTGGCCCGGCTGCGCCACGAGGAGGCGCTGCCCGTCGAGGCGCAGGCCGACGACGTGTCCGTGGCCGAGTACCTCGCCGGGCGGCTCGGCCAGGAGGCCGTGGACCGGCTCGTGGAACCACTGCTCGGCGGGGTCTACGCGGGCCGCCCCGACCGGCTCTCGCTGCGGGCCGCGCTGCCGCGCGTGGCGGCCGTCGCCGAACGCGGCGAGCCGCTGCTCGAAGCGCTGCGCCGGATGCGTACGTCCCCGGGCGCCGCCCCGCGCGCGGGTGCCCCGCGCGTCGTCCCCGTCCAGGGCCTGCGCGGCGGCGCCGGGCGGCTCCCGCTCGCCGTCGCCGAGGCCGCCGGCGCGCGCGTGCTCACCGGCACACGCGCGCGGGAGCTGCAGCGCACCGTCTCCGGACGGTGGCGGGTGCTCGCGGTGACCGGCGACGGCCCGCTGCTCCTGGAGGCCGACGCGGTGATCCTCGCCGTGCCCGCGTACGAGGCGGCGGAGCTGCTGCGCCCGCACGCGCCGCTCGCCGACGCCGACCTCGGGGCGATCCAGCACGCGAGCACCGCCGTGGTGACGATGGCGTTCCCGCGGACGAAGGCACCCGCCCAGGCGGCACCGCACGGGCACGCACGCGTGCGGGCACTCCCCGAGGGCAACGGCTTCCTGGTGCCGGCCGTCGAAGGGCGCACCATCAAGGCCGCCACCTTCCTCACCAACAAGTGGCACTGGCAGAGCGAGTCCGCACCCGGCCTCTTCCTGCTGCGCACCTCGATCGGCCGGGTCGCCGAGGAGCAGCTGCTCGCCGTCCCCGACCGCCATCTGATCCGGTCCTCGGTCGACGAGCTGCACCGGGCCGTGGGCTCGATCGGCGAGCCCGTCGCCGCGCGGGTCACCCGCTGGGAGCGGGGCCTTCCGCAGTACGGCGTGGGGCACGTCGACCGGGTGGCCCGCGTCCGCGAGGCCGTCGGCAAGCTGCCGGGGCTCGCGCTGTGCGGGGCGGCGTACGAGGGCGTGGGCGTCGCCGCGTGCGTGGCGACGGGGACGGCCGCAGCCCGGCAGGTCGGCGAGGGCTGACCCGGGCCGGGGCACCGGCCCGCGCGGCCGTGCTCTCACCCGCACGGACCGCGCCCCGAGCGCTCCGTCAGGACCCCGCGCAGGATGGGGACATGCCCAAAAAGTCCCCGTCGCGCACCACTGTCGCGGCCGCCACCGCCGTCCTGCTCGCCGCCGCCCTCGCAGCGTGCGGCGACAACGACACCAAGTCCGGCAAGGACGCGGACCTGACGGCCCAGAAGCTCTCCTGGGAGGAGTGCCCGGCGCCGTCGGCCGCCGAGGGAGGCGGCGGCGCCCCCTCCCCGCTGCCCGGCGGCGCCGAGTGGCAGTGCGCCACGATGAAGGCGCCCCTCGACTGGACGAAGCCGAAGGGCGACACGATCGACGTCGCGCTGATCAAGGCCGCGGCGAGCGGCGACGAGGACGACCGCATCGGCTCGCTGATCTTCAACTTCGGCGGCCCCGGCGGCTCGGGCGTCACCACGCTGCCCGCCTTCGGGGAGGACTACGCGAAGCTGCGCACCCGCTACGACCTGGTGAGCTTCGACCCGCGGGGCGTCGGCCGCAGCGCGGGCATCGAGTGCGAGGACGACGAAGAGCTGGACACGTACTTCCAGCAGGACTCCACGCCCGACGACGACGCCGAGAAGGAGAAGCTCGTCGAGAACGTGAAGGCGTTCAACGGTGCCTGCGAGAAGAACTCCGGCACGACCCTGCCGCACGTGCGGACCACCGACGCGGCCCGCGACATGGACCTGATGCGCCAGGTGCTCGGCGACGACAAGCTGCACTACTTCGGCATCTCGTACGGCACGGAACTCGGTGGCGTATACGCACACTTGTTCCCCAAGAAGGTGGGCCGAGCCGTCTTCGACGCGGTCGTCGACCCCACCCAGACCGCCGAGGAGGGCTCCCTCGGCCAGGCCAAGGGCTTCCAGCTCGCGCTCGACAACTTCGCCAAGGACTGCGCGTCCAAGACGGAGGAGTGCCCCGTCGGCGACACGGAGCAGGACGTCAAGGACCGGATCGCGAAGTTCCTGGAGGACCTGGACGCCAAGCCGATCACCGGCCTGCCGCCCCGGAAGCTCACCCAGACCGCCGCCACCAACGGCATCGCGCAGTCCCTGTACTCCCAGGACTTCTGGCCCTACCTCACCCAGGGGCTCGAAGAGGCGTACGAGGGCGACGGCAAGATCCTGATGCTGCTCTCCGACTCGATGAACGGGCGCGGCGAGAACGGCGAGTACAGCAACATGCAGGCCGCCAACATCTCCATCAACTGCGCCGACGACAAGGCGCGTTACACCACCGACTATGTCGAGGAGAAGCTCCCCGGTTTCCGCGAGGCCTCGCCGCTGTTCGGCGACTATCTGGCGTGGGGCATGGTCGGCTGCACCGACTGGGCGGTCGAGGGCCAGGCGGACCACCCCGACGTCGCCGCCGAGGGCGCCCCGCCCATCGTCGTCATCGGCAACACCGGCGACCCGGCGACCCCCTACGAGGGCGCCCGCAAGATGGCACAGGCGCTCGGCAAGGGCGTCGGCGTCGAGCTGACGTACAAGGGCCAGGGGCACGGGGCGTACGACAGCAAGAACCGGTGCGTGCGGCAGAACGTGGACGACTACCTGCTCAAGGGCACGGTCCCGAAGGCCGGGACGGTCTGCGGCTGATCACTCCGCTGTCGGTGCCCCCGCCTACTATGGCCTGACTGTCTTCCGAGGGGGGAAGCGTCTTCATGCAGCGTTTCGTACGGTCCGCGGCCCTGGCCGCCGCAGGAGTCCTGGTGGCGGGCCTGGCCGTCGGCTGCGGCGGCTCGTCCGACGACGGGGGCGACGACAAGGGCGGCTCCGGCGGCGGGGACGGGCGGGGCGCCGGCAAGGGCGGCAAGGGCCTCGCCGCCCAGAAGCTGGACTGGGCCCGCTGCAAGGCCCCCGAGGGCGGCACCGCGCCGGGCGGCCAGTGGCAGTGCTCGACGCTCAGGGTGCCGCTGGACCACGCGAAGCCGGACGGCGAGACGATCGGGATCTCCCTGATACGCGCCAAGAGCACCGGCAAGGGCGACCGCATCGGCTCCCTCGTCTTCAACTTCGGCGGGCCCGGCGGCTCGGGCGTCTCCGGACTCCCCGCCTTCGGCGACTCGTACGCCAAGCTGCGCGAGCGGTACGACCTGGTGAGCTTCGACCCGCGCGGGGTCGCGGGCAGCCAGGGCGTGCGCTGCCGCGACGACAAGGCGACGCAGGCCGCCGAGCAGCGCGTCGACCTCACCCCGGACACCCCGGCCGAGGAGAAGGCGTACTTCGAGGACGCCGCGGACTTCGGCGCGGGCTGCGCGAAGGGCGCGAAGAAGCTCATCGGGCACATCTCGACGGCCGAGGCCGCCCGTGACATGGACCTCCTGCGCCAGGTCCTCGGCGACGAGAAGCTGCACTACTTCGGCGTCTCGTACGGCACCGAACTGGGCGGGACGTACGCCCACTTGTTCCCCGAGCGCGTCGGCCGCCTCACGTTCGACGCGGTCGTCGACCCGACCGCCGACTCGGTCGGCCACGCGGAGAACCAGGCGCGGGGCTTCCAGCGCGCCCTCGACAACTACTTCACCTCCCGCGGCGTGGCCCCCGATGAGGGCACCGCGAAGGTCGCGAAGCTGCTGAAGAAGCTGGACGCCGAGCCGATGCGGACCTCGGGCGACCGGAAGCTGACCGAGTCCCTGGCGAGCACCGGCATCCTGGTCACGCTCTACAGCAAGCAGTCCTGGCCCACGCTCGCCCGCGCCCTGGACGAGGCCGAGCGGGGCGACGGCTCCTCGCTGCTCCAGCTCGCCGACGCCTACAACGAACGCGACCCCTCGGGGCACTACAGCACGCAGAGCCACGCGCAGCGGGCGATCTCCTGCCTGGACGCCAAGGGGCGGCCCACTCCGGAGACGGCGAAGAAGAACATGGACCGCTTCCGGAAGATATCGCCGGTCTTCGGCGAGTTCCTGGGCTGGGACACGGCGGGCTGGTGCCACGACTGGCCGGTGGCCGGGCTGCACGACTCCCCCGAGGTGAGCGCGCCGGGCGCCGCCCCGATCCTGGTCGTCGGCAACACCGGCGACCCCGCGACCCCCTACGAGGGCGCCCGCAAGATGGCGGACGAGCTCGGCAAGGACGTCGGCGTCCACCTGACGTGGAAGGGCGAGGGCCACGGCGCGTACGGCAACGGCAGCTCCTGCGTCGACGGCACGATCAACGACTACCTGCTGGACGGGAAGGTCCCAAAGGACGGCAAGGTCTGCGCGTCCTGAGGCGGCCCGCCCTCCGGTACGGAACGACGACGGGGCCCGCACCCTCCGCGGAGGGTGCGGGCCCCACATCCGTTCGGGCGCTGTGCCTAGTAGACCGGCTTGTCGGGCTCGATCTGGTGGACCCAGCCGATCACGCCGCCGCCCACGTGGACCGCGTCCGCGAAGCCCGCGGACTTCAGCACCGCGAGGACTTCCGCACTGCGGACACCCGTCTTGCAGTGCAGGACGATCTTCTTGTCCTGCGGGAGGTCCTGGAGGGCGTTGCCCATGAGGAACTCGTTCTTCGGGATCAGCTTGGCGCCGGGGATCGAGACGATCTCGTACTCGTTGACCTCGCGGACGTCGATGATCTCGATGTTCTCGCCGTCGTCGATCCACTCCTTGAGCTGCTTGGGAGTGATCGTCGAACCGGCCGCCGCCTCCTGGGCCTCCTCGGACACGACGCCGCAGAAGGCCTCGTAGTCGATGAGCTCGGTGACGGTGGGGTTCTCGCCGCAGACCGCGCAGTCCGGGTCCTTGCGGACCTTGACCTGGCGGTACTGCATCTCCAGGGCGTCGTAGATCATCAGGCGGCCGACCAGCGGCTCGCCGATGCCCGCGAGGAGCTTGATGGCCTCGTTGACCTGGATGGAGCCGATCGACGCGCACAGCACGCCGAGGACGCCGCCCTCGGCGCAGGAGGGGACCATGCCCGGCGGCGGGGGCTCCGGGTAGAGGCAGCGGTAGCACGGGCCGTGCTCGCTCCAGAAGACGGACGCCTGGCCGTCGAAGCGGTAGATCGAGCCCCAGACGTAGGGCTTGTTCAGGAGCACGCACGCGTCGTTGACCAGGTAACGGGTCGCGAAGTTGTCCGTGCCGTCCACGATCAGGTCGTACTGGGCGAAGATGTCCATCACGTTGTCGGCCTCGAGCCGCTCTTCGTGCAGGACCACGTTCACGTACGGGTTGATGCCGAGGACCGAGTCCTTCGCGGACTCCGCCTTGGAGCGGCCGATGTCCGACTGGCTGTGGATGATCTGGCGCTGCAGATTGGACTCGTCGACCTCGTCGAACTCGACGATGCCGAGGGTGCCGACACCGGCGGCGGCCAGGTACATCAGCGCCGGCGACCCGAGACCGCCGGCGCCCACACAGAGCACCTTGGCGTTCTTCAGCCGCTTCTGCCCGTCCATCCCGACATCCGGGATGATCAGGTGGCGGGAGTACCTGCGGACCTCGTCGACGGTGAGCTCAGATGCGGGCTCGACCAGGGGTGGCAGCGACACGGGGACTCCGTTGGTCGGTTCCTACGTACGGTTGTTCTTTCCGTAACACTGCCACGCCCTTCTTCATTCCGAGACACCTGTTCCGATACGCGAGACGATTTCGTCCCAGTACCCGGGCATGGCCTCCCAGGGGTCCCCGTGGCCGCCCCGCTCGACGCGGTCGGTGAAGAAGATCGTCGAAGCCCCCTGCCAGCGCGCGATGCGCAGCGCCTCCTCCAGGTGCCCGAGCGGCATGCCGTGCACGAAGTGGCAGAAGCGGTCGGGCGGGTAGTCGGCGGTCCACTCGGCCACCTGCGACCAGCGGTAGTCGCTCCACGGCCCCGTGAAGGTCACCAACTGGTCGCCGGTCTCGGCGTATCCGGGGTACGGGTGGGTGCCGTGGCCGAGCACGACGTGCGCGTCGTCGATCATGGCGCGCAGGGTCGTGACGGTCCTGCGCACCTCGGGGAGCGCGGCCCGCTCCGTGGGACAGCGGTCCAGGGAGAAGCCGTCGACCTGGTACCAGTCGAGGTAGCGGTGCGCCTCGGAGATCAGCTCGCCGAAGGGGCGGGCGCCGTACATCGTGTCGAGGTGCCCGAGCACCCGGATGCCCGCGTTCCGCAGGCGGCCCGCGGCTTCCAGGCAGTGCGGATCGGGCCGTTCACCGGGCCCGTTCGCGACATTGAGGACAACCCAGTTCAAAGGGGCACCGGGGCGGGTGAGTTCGGCCCACTCGGCGGGGGCGACGAGCGGGTGCGCGAAGCCCGGGATGCCGAATCCCATGCGTACGTCGGTGCCGGCGGCACCCCTCGTGGTCCTGGTCAGATGCGGCATGCGGCCTCCATCCAGATGTCGGCTAGTGACTCTTCGAGGTTGATCCGGGGCCGCCAGCCGAGCCGGTCGCGCGCGGTGCGCACGTCCGCCTGCTGCCAGCTGCCACAGCCGTCCGGGTACGGGTACGCGGCCGGGGCCCCGTGCTCTGATTCGCCGCGGGGGTGCCCGATGGATGGCCGTACGGGCACCTGGTCCAGTTCGTGCAGGGCGCCGCCGAACCCGGCGACGCGGGCCAGGACGGCGGCCGCGTCCCGCAGGCGCACGGCACGGCCCGAGCCGATGTTCACGATGCCCTGGGCCGCGGAGAGCGAGGCGGCGTGCACGGCGCGCGCCACGTCGCGCACGTCGACGAAGTCGCGCTGCACGCCGAGCCCGCCGAGCTTCAGCTCACCGTCGCCCGCCTGCATCGCGCGCCGCATGGCCTCCGCGAGCCGGCCGAGCGGCGATCCGGCGGGCGTACCGGGCCCCGCGGGCGAGAAGACGCGCAGCACGACGGCGTCGAGCCCGGAGCCGAGCACCAGTTCCGTGGCGGCCAGCTTGCTGACGCCGTAGGGCCCGCCGGGCCGCGGCACGGCGTCCTCGGCGGTGGACGAGCCGGGCTGGCTCGGTCCGTACTCGGCGCCGCAGCCCAGTTGTACGAGCCGGGCGCCGCAGCCGCTGCGGCGCAGGGCCTCGCAGACGGTGGCGACGGCGACGGTGTTGTGCCGGGTCAGCTCGCGGGCACCGCCCCGCGTGGCGCCCGCGCAGTTGATGACGACGCCCGGGTGCACGGCGTCCAGGAAGCGGGTGAGCGCGCCGGGACTGCCGTTGGCGAGGTCGAACCGCACGTCCGAGTCGTCGCCGCGGCCGAGCGCGGTGAGCTGGACGGCCGGGTCGGCGAGCAGCCGGTCGGCGACGAACCGGCCGAGATATCCGTTGGCTCCGATCAGCAGCACCCTCATCGGGCGCCTCCCGGGGTGGCCTCTCGACGGCGGGGGCGGGTGGTCATCTGTCGTTCTCCTTCAGGGTGTTGCGTGGGGCACGGGGTAAGGCCCGCGGTGTCGGCCCCGCGGGAGAGTGGTCTCGTCGGTCCGCGGACGGGCGGCTCACGGCGCCTCGCCGGGGACCGCGTGGGCCGAGGCCAGGGTCAGCGTCCTGGCCGCGTGGACCAGGAGGGCGAGCGCGGCGGCACCGCACGCGACGGCGGGCACGGCGCCGGGGCCCCAGGCGTCGACGGCGGCCGTGACGGGTGCGACCAGTGCGTCGCACCCCGGCAGGCGGCCCGCGAACACCAGGGCGAGCGCGGCCAGTTCGGCCGCTCCGGCGGCTCCGAGGAGCAGGGCCGGGGACCGGGTGAAGCCGTAGGCGCCGAGCAGGCGCGCGAGCAGCAGCAGGGCGCCGAGCGCGCCCGCCCCGACGAGCGCCGACGGGCCGCCGTGGGCGGCAGGACCGCCGCCCACGCGGCCGATCAGGGCGTCCGACACGACGAGCAGCGCCGCGAGCGCACCGAGGAACAGCGCGAACACACCGAACAGCAACGGCCTTACGGAGGAGGCGAATTCATCGAGGCCACGGCTGGCGCCGAGCCGTCCCCTCGCCCGTACGGCGAAGAGGCGGGCGCACCAGACGGCGGGCGCGACGGCGAGGGCGAGCCCGAGGAACGGGCCGACGGCGGGTTCCCAGAGGTCACCCGGCCCGTCGGGGCCGCCCGCGACCGCCGCCCTCAACAGGGCGTCGCCGCACAGGGCGTACGCGAGGAGCCAGCACATCCACGCGCGCGTGGCCGCCGGCGGGCGGGTGACGGCGCGCAGCGGCCCGTACCGCAGGGCGATCCGCAGGGCTGCGCCCACGGCGAGGGCGCCGCCGAGGCCGACCGCGACGCGGGTGCCGCCCCCGGTCGGGCCGAGCGCCGCCACGGCCGCCGCGCACGCCCCGCCGGGCAGCAGCGCGAACAGAGCGCTTCCTGGGCGCACTTGGGATACGTCGCGGGTGGCGTCGCCCGCCTGTAAGCCGAGGTCGGCGTGCTCGGCGGTGTCGTCTCCGCGCGGTACGCGCGCGTACATCTCCTCGGCCAGGGCGAACACGTCGCGGTGCCGGAACCGGGCGGCCGTCCGGTCGGTCACCCCGTGCGCCTCAAGACCCGCCGCGATCTCCAACGGATCGATGGCCCGCGCGCACAGGTCGCGGTGGCGGTGCATGAGGGCCTTGACGGGGTCGGCGCCGCCGCGCCGTGCGGGCTTGGGGGTGCGGGTGGCCTCGGCGGTTCGCAGGGGTGCGGTGGTGCGGGGGGCCTCGGTGAGGCGAGGGGTCTCGGTGAGGCGAGGGGCCTCGGTCACGTGAGGGGCCTCGGTCACGTGTGTGGTCGCCGTGGCGCACGTGGCCGCCGTGGCGCGGTCCGCATGGGCCAGGGCGCTCCGTGGTGCCCCGACGAGGACCGCGCCACCGGTGGCGCCCCGGCTCAGTCCACCCGCACTCGCTCCGCCCGAGCCACCGCCGCCTCCCGCACCACTGCCTCCCGTACCGCCGCCTCCCCCGCCACTGCCTCCCCCGTCACCCTCTCCGCCACTGCTTCCTCCCCCGCCACGCCTGTCCCAGCCGCTGTCGCACGCTCCCCGGGCGTCCCAGCCGCTGTCCGCCGCGCCGCGGGCGTTCCAGCCGCTGTCCGACTCACCCCGCGCGTTCCACCCGCTGTCGTCCTCGTCATCGCCGGGCCCGGCACCGAGTCCGTCGTCCCCGAAGGCGGGGATCGAGCGACCGGCGGCCCCCAGGAGACCGGCGCCCCCGGGACCCGCCACTCCGACCCCCGGCGCGCCGGGAAGCCCCGGCGACCCGGGCACCCCCGGCACTCCCGCCCCGTCCGGTGCCAACGCCGTCGACGCCAGCAGTTCCTCCGAGCGGGAGTCCCAGCCGACCCCGCCCCCCGGAGTCCTCGGCGCGTCCACGGTGTCCGTCGCATCCACCGCACCCTGCTGTCGCCTCATACGGCGGCCCCCTTCAACTCGTCGTGCTCGTCCTGCTCTGCCCGCTCGGCTCGCTCGGCTCGCTCGTCGTCTTCTTGAAGCCCCCGAGGTTCGTGAGGCTCTCGGGAAATCTGGGAGTCCAGGGCAGCCCGGGAGTCCTGCGTGCCCCGGGAGTCCTGGAAGTCCTGCGGCACCGCCCAGCTCGGTACCCCGCCCGGCACCCCGCCGCCCTCCGGTCCCGCCGTGGGTCCCGCAGCGACCGCCCAGCGGCCCGGCACATGGGCCTCCGCCGGGTGGGCGAACGGAACCGGCTCGCCCGCCTCGTCCACCGCGTCCCGCCGCACGGGACAGTGCGAGACGATCTCCAGGTAAATGCCCCGAAATGCCTCGACGTTCTGCTCGACGGTGAAGAGTTCGAGGGCCCGCGCCCGCGCCGCCGCGCCCAGGCGCTCGCAGCGCTCCGGGTCGCGCAGCAGCGCCACGCACGCCTCCGCGAGCGCCCGCGGATTGCGCGGCGGCACGACGAGCCCGGTGCCGCCGATGACCTCCACCACCGCGCCGACGTCCGTCGAGACCGTCGCGCGCCCGCAGAACATGGCCTCGACCAGGCTGATCGGGAAGCCCTCGACGATGCTGGAGAGCACCACGACGCCGCCCGCGGCGTACGCGTCGGCGAGCTCGGGCACCTCGGGCCCGCCGATCTCCTCGAAGGAGACGGGGTTGTCGCCGACGGCGTGCACCCCGTCGGCCTCGTCGGGGAAGAGCTGCGCGGCCAGCGCCCGGCAGTGCGCGAGGTACTCCGCGGCCTCGGGCCCCTCCCCCGGCGCCCCGACGATCCGCAGCCGCGCCCCCGGCTCCTCCTTGCGGACCTCCGCGAAGGCGTGGAGCAGCGAGATCAGGTCCTTGGCGGGCTCGATGCGGCCGACCCACAGGAGCGTGGCGGGGTCGGCGGCGAAGGCGTCGTACCCCCCTTCACCGACCTCCGAGAAGTGGCCCGCGGCCATGCCCGGGTAGACCGTGCGCAGCTTGGCGCGGTCGGCGCCGCACCGTTCCTGCCAGCGGCGGGCATGGGTGTTGCCGGGGGTGATGACAGCGGCCTGGTGGTACACCTCGGCGGCGAGGAGGCCGTGGAAGGAGGCGAGCAGCGCACGCGCCGGCGCACTCAGGGCTGTGCCGCCCGCGGCGAGGTAGTGGGCCCGCAGCTGCACGCCGTACTCGGTCACGAGCAGCGGCACCCCGGCGAAGTGCTTGGCGAGCAGGCCGGGCAGCGCCGCGGGCCCGCCGGATGTGGCGTGGCACAGGTCGACCGCGCCGAGTCCGTCGTCCTCGTACCAGTCGAGGGAGAGCGGGCGCAGCGCCCGCTCGATCAGGCCCGCGGCGGCGAGCAGGTCGGGCACGCGGGCGCCGCGGGCGGACCGCAGCGCGCCGGGCGCGCGACAGGCCCGCTCCAGTGCGCGGACGGCGGACTCGGAGCGCAGCGCGCCGACCAGTCCGCCCTCGTCGCGGGCGAGTTCGGCGAGGCCGTACAGCGCGCTGCCGAAACGGTCCGCCACGGCGCCGCGGCCCGGCTCGGAGGCGGGCGGGACCCCGGGCGAGGAGGCCATGGAGAGCCCGGCCGAAGCGCCGGCCGCGGGCCCCGCGCCCACCGCGCCACCGCCGCATCCCCCGCCGGCCCCCGCGGACCCGCCCCGGCAGACCGCGTCCGCCAGCTCCCCGAAGCACTCCGCGAACCGCCGCCGCGCCCGCCGTCCGCGCCCGCCGCGGGGTCCGGCGCCGCAGAGCGCCTCGTCGTCGACGGTCCACAGCGGAGCGGTGCGCACCCGGATGACCTGGGGCGGCAGTTCGACGCGTCCCCGCGCCTCCTGCCGCGCGCTGCGGCTGAGGGCGTAGACGTCGAACTCGTGCTGCCCGAGCCCGCGCACGAGCCGGTCGCACCAGAGCCTCGCCTCACCGCTCACATACGGATAGCCACCCTCCGTAAGCAGTCCGACGCGCACGAACGCACCCCCGATCTCCCTTCTGGGGAGCCGCCGTTGGACCGGCGGCTCGCAGCGGGACGAACGTATGCGGTCATGCCGGTGGCGCGATGGACGGTTGTCCGTCGCGCCACCAGAAGGGGTGAACGGCCGTAACTTTCCCGCACCGGTAGCGTTCCGTCGCGCTATGGCGCCTCAGGGGCGCTCTTTCGCCACGGAGAGTACGGAGCGTGGGGAGTACGGAGCGTGCGGAAGACGGAGCGGCGGAAGTACCGTCCGGGTGCGTCAGGCCGCGGCGGGCTCCCCGCGGGCCTCCCGCCGCCGCGCGGCCGTCCGCGGATCCAGCGCGGGCACGGCGGCGAGCAGCCGTCGCGTGTACGGGTCCCGCGGCGATCCGTAGACCTCGGCCACCGGTCCCGACTCCACGATCCGGCCCTGCCGCATCACGGCGACCCGGTCGCTGACCTGTCGTACCACCGCGAGGTCGTGCGCGACGAACACCAGGGCGAGCCCCAGCTCCCGCTGCAACTCGGCGAGGAGCGCGGTCACCTGGGCCTGCGTCGTCACGTCCAGCGCCGAGACCGGCTCGTCGCACACGATGAGCCGCGGCTCGGCGGCGAGTGCCCGCGCGATGCCGACGCGCTGGCGCTGACCGCCGCTGAACTCGTGCGGAAAGCGGTCGTAGTGCGCCGGTTCGAGCCCCACGCGCTCCAGGAGCTCGCGCGCACGCCCCCGTACGGAGGCGTCGTCCTCGCCCCGCGCGCGCAGCGGGTCGGCGATGGACTCGCCGATGGAGCGGCGCGGGTTGAGCGAGGAGACGGGGTCCTGGAACACCATCTGCACGCCGGGGACCACCTTGCCGCCGGGCATCTCCGTACCCCCGTACCGGAGTTGCCCGGCGGTCGGCGCCAGCAGACCCACGAGCATCCGCCCGAGCGTGGTCTTGCCGCTGCCGCTCTCGCCCACGACGCCGAGGGTCTCCCCGCGGCGGACGGTGAGCGAGACGTCGTCGACGGCGGTGACCGCGCGCCGGCCGCGCCCGAACTCCCTGCGCAGTCCGGTGGCTTCGAGGACGACGTCGCCCGTCTCCTTCGCGGACCGGACCAGCGGCGCGTCCACGCGCGGCACGGCGCTCAGGAGTTCGCGCGTGTACGTCTCGCGCGGCGACCCGAGTACCTCGCCGACCGTCCCGCGCTCCACGGCACGGCCGCCCCGCATGACCAGGACCTCGTCGGCGCTCTCCGCCGCGACGCCCACGTCGTGGGTGACCAGGAGCAGGCCCATGCCGGTCTCGTCCCGCAGCGTGTGCAGCAGGTCGAGGATCTGGGCCTGGACGGTGACGTCGAGCGCGGTGGTCGGCTCGTCGGCGATCAGCAGCGCGGGCTCGCACGCCAGCGCCATGGCGATCAGGGCGCGTTGGCGCATGCCGCCGCTGAACTCGTGCGGGCGCGAGCGGGCGCGCCGGGCGGCGTCGGGGATGCCGACCCGGTCGAGCACCTCCACGGCACGCGCGCGTGCCGCCCGCCGGGACGCCCCGGTGTGCACGCGGTGCACCTCGGCGATCTGGTCGCCGACGCCGTAGTACGGGTCGAGGGAGGACAGCGGGTCCTGGAAGACCATCGCGGCCTTGCCGCCGCGCAGCCGCCGCAGCTCGACGTCGGACGCCTCCTGTACGTCGACGCCGTCGACCAGGACCGATCCGTCGACCCGCGCGCCGGTGCCCCGGTGGAGTCCGAGCAGCGCGGAGGCCACGGTCGACTTGCCGGACCCCGACTCGCCGACCAGGGCGAGCGCGCCGCCCGGCGCCAGCGTGAACGAGAGCCCGTCCACGGCCTTCACCCCGGAGGCGAACTCCACGGAGAGATCGGTGACTTGTACGAGACTCACGTCAGGACCACCCGTCGGTCGGCCAGCGCGTACAGCACGTCCGCGACGGCATTGGCGAGCACCACGAAGAAGCCGGTGACCATGACGAGGCCGACCACCACCGGCAGGTCGACGACCTTGACGGCGTGCACGAGTTCGCGCCCGATGCCGGGCAGCCCGAACAGCGTCTCGCTGAGCACGGCGCCCCCGAACATCGACCCGAAGTCGTTGGCGGTGAGCGCGATGACGGGTGCGACGGCGCCGCGCAGCGCGTGCTTCCCGACGATCGACCGCTCCCCCACGCCGTACGCGCGGAAGGTCCGCACGTGGTCGTCGGCGAGCGTCTCCAGCATCGAGGAGCGGGTCAGGCGCGCGTACTTGGCGGCCTCGATCAGCGCGAGCGACAGCCACGGCAGCAGGAGGTTCCACGCCCACTGCGTCGGGTCGTCCGTGAAGGGCACGTACTGCGGGAAGGGCAGCCACTGGAGCTGGCCGCAGACCACGATCATCAGCAGCAGGCCGATGACGAAGACGGGCGTGGCGGTGCCGGCGAGCGTGACGGCGGTGACCACGCGCTCGCTGAGCCGGCCGCGCCGCCAGGCGGAGAGGACCCCGCCGCCGACCCCGAGGATCAGCCACATGACCATCGCGCCGAGCGCCAGCGAAGCGGTGACCGGCAGCTTCGCCACGATCAGCGCGGTGACCTGCTGGTCGCTCTGGTAGGAGACGCCGAGGCAGGGGGCGGAGCAGTGCTCGGTGCCCGTGCCGGTGGAGTAGTCGTGGCCGGCGACGATGCCCTGGAGGAAGTCCCAGTAGCGGACGTACAGCGGGTCGTCGAGGCGCAGTTGCTCGGCGACCTGCTGGACCTGGGCGGGCGAGCAGCGCGGGCCGCAGGTGATCTGGGCGACGTCGCCGGGCGCGGCGTAGAACACCGCGTAGACGATCACCGAGATGGCGAGGAGGGTGACGACGGCGCCCACCAGGCGCCGCAGCAGGAAGCCGGTCATGCGCGGGCCTCCCGCTTGCGTCCCGTGCCGATCCTCAGCCGCGAGGCGGCCCGCGGGTCGAGCGCGGTGCGCACGCCGTCGCCGAGGACGGTGAGCGCGAACACGGTGACGAACAGCGCGCCCGCCGGGAACAGCAGGTACTGCGGCGCCGCCTGGTACCAGACGTCCGCGGCCGTGAGCATCTGTCCCCATGAAGGGGTGGGCGGCTGGACGCCCACGCCGAGGAAGGACAGGGCGGCCTCGACGGTGATGTTCATGGGGACGAGCAGCGCCGCGTAGGTGATGACGGGCGCGGCGAGCGCGGGCAGCAGTTCGCGCCGGGCGATGCGCAGGGTGCTCCAGCCGCTGAGCCGGGCGGCGGCGACGTGGTCGAGCTCCTTGAGCGTGACCGTCTGGGCGCGCACGATCTTGGCCATGTTGCCCCAGGCGACGAGCCCGATGACCAGGGCGACGAGCACCGGCCGCGGGAAGCCGCTGGGCACGACCGCCATCAGGGCGAGCGCGAGGACCACCAGCGGCAGGGCGATGATGACGTCGGTGGCGCGGCTGAGCGCCTGGTCCACCCAGCGGTTGCCGAGCCCGGCCGCGATGCCGACGGCGACACCGATGAAGACCTGCACGGCGGTCGCGGCGAGCGCGACGCCGAGCGAGACCCGGGCGCCGTACACGAGGCGGGCGAAGAGGTCGCGCCCGGTCTGCGGCTCGACGCCCAGCCAGTGCTCGCCGCTGATCCCGCCGAAGGAGCCGATCGGCACGCCGCCGCGCGCCGAGTCGATCAGATCCGGGTGGTACGTGGTGGGGTCCTGCCCCTCCAGGGCGGTGAGCAGCGGGGCGGCGAGCGCCACGAGGACGAGCAGGGCGACGACGCCCGCCGCGACGAGGGCGGCGCGCTGCTCGCGCAGCCGCCCCCGGAAGACGGAGCCGAACGTCACGACGACTTCACCGCGACCTGCGAGACGTCGAGGACACCGGTCCAGTCGCTGATGACGATGTTCTTGACGTCCTTGCCGTACAGGCGCTTGTAGACGGGGTGGAACAGCGGCACGGTCAGCGCCTTCTCGCCGATCTTCTTGTCGAGGGCGCCCCAGCGCGCGGCGGCGGCCTTGAGGTCGGTGAGCTTGTTGATCTCGTCGATCTCGTCGTTGACGGACTTGTCGTTCAGGAAGCCGGAGTTGAAGTTGTAGCCGTCCTCGACGATCTGGCGTCCGTCGAAGATGGGCGCGAGGAAGGGACCGCCGGAGGGCCAGTCGGCACCCCAGTGCGACAGGAAGAGACCGGGCTCCTTCTTGGCGCTGTGGACGGTGTCCTTGTAGTCGTTGTCTTCGAGTCCCTTGAGCTTGACGGTGATGCCGGCCTTCTTCAGGGCGTCCTGGAGGGCGGTGGCGATCTCCGGGCTGGTCTCGAAGTCCTTGGCGTTGGAGTGCACCAGGGTGACGGTGAGCCCGTCCTTGTACCCGGCCTCCTTCAGGAGCTCCTCGGCCTTCTTCGGGTTGCCGTTCTCGCCCGCCGGGAAGTGGTCGTACTTCGTGTAGCCGAAGGACTTCTGGTTGGGCAGATAGGTCGTGGCGGGCTCGGCGAGCGAGGAACCGCCGGCGGCGTTGATCACCGAGGAGCGGTCCACGGCGTACGAGATCGCCTGGCGCACCTTCGGGTCGTCGAAGGGCTTCACCTTCGGGTTGAAGGCCAGGTAGTTGGTGTAGCCGAAGTGGCCGGTGCCGACGTGGGCGGACGTGTCGTCCTTGCCGCCGAGCCGGGCGAGCTCGGCCGGGCCGAGGTTGGTGTCGGTGGTGACGGCGGCCGCGTCGTCGCCCTGGCTCGCGGAGAGCCGCTGGTTGATGACGGAGGAGTCGAGGCCGGAGCGCACGTCGATGACGTCCGGGTAGGCCTTGCGCTCCTCGTCGAGCTTCGGGGACCAGTGCGGGTTGCGCTCCAGGCGCAGCCGCTCGCCGTCGTTCTCGTTCTCGACGACCTTGTACGGGCCCGACGAGACCGGGTGCTCCTCGTACTTGGTTCCCTTGTCCTTGGCCTTGGGCACCGGCGTGAACTGGGTCTGCGTCGCGAGGTAGGGGAACTCGCCCTCGGGCTTGTTCAGGTGGAAGACGAGGGTGCGCTCGTCGGGCGTCTCGATCGACTCCAGACCCTTGCCGCTCTTGTCCTTGTAGGGGCCCTGGTACTTGTCGCCGCCGATGAGCCAGTCCCTCAAGTAGGGCGCGCCACCGCTGAGTTCGGCGGCGAAGGACCGCTCGATGCCGTACTTCACGTCCGCCGAGGTGATCGGCGAGCCGTCCTCGTACTTGAGGCCCTTCTTCAGGGTGTACGTCCACACGGTGGCGTTCTTGCTCGGCTTGCCGAGGTCCGTGGCGAGGTCGGGGACGACCTCGGCGCCCTGGGCGCCGTCCTCGCGGTTGCGGGTGGTGAGCGTGCGGAAGACGAGGCTCGGCACGTTGCCGCCGCCGGAGGTGTAGAGCCGCGCGGGGTCGAAGTCGGTCTGCGGGTCGCGGTTGAGGACGGTCAGGGTGCCGCCCTTGGCGGGCTTGCCGTCGCCGCCGGCGTCGTTGTCCTTCGGGCCCGCGCAGGCGGCGGCGCCCGAGGCCAGGACCAGGCTGACGGATGCCGCTGCCACACGGCGGGCTATGACGGACGATCGACGCATCGGAAGGAGACCTCTCGGGGGAACGCTGCGCATGCGGCAGCGGATCAGCAGGAATCGAGCGGAGGGCTCGCCCCGGAGAAGGCGCGGAAAGGGCAGCGGCGGACGGCTACCGGCAGCGGAAAGGGGCGGCCGGGGGCAGCAGCGGCTGAGGAAAGAGCGACGCACTCGCCGGGGCGGGCGTCAGCAACAGTGGATGTCGGCCACGCAGAGCGCGGTCACGCCGAACAGCGCCAGCTCAATGGCGGCGCTCGACGGGGCGTGACGGTTCGACATGCGCAGAAATATGAACGAACTTCCGACGGATGTCAAAGCGGTCACCGCGGTGACCGCACGGCCCGCCCGGCCCCCTGCCTCAACTCTTGGGGAAGGCCCAGGGGTTGGCCTTGCACTTGATCCCGTCGTGGTCGAGGAACTTGGTCTGCTGCTGCATGACGGGCGCGAGGTCGCCGTCCTTGGTGCAGTCCGTGTGGTTGAAGCCGAGCCGGTGCCCGACCTCGTGGTTGATCAACATCTGACGGTAGGGGTGGATGGCGTTGCCGAACTCCTTCTGGACGGCGTCGCCGTAGGTCTTCGCGCCCTGCGCCCACCGATAGGCGTTGACCATCACGCGTTCCGTCGCCGCGGAATCGCACGACACATTGTCCTGGGTCGTGTCGAGTCCGGATTTCGCGCACCAGACCGCGGTGGTTCCCGGACTCGCGAGCGTAATGACGAAATCGGGTTGCCCCGACGATATCCGCTCAAAAGTGCGGGCCTTCGCGTGGGCCCAACTCCGGTCGTCGTTCAGGGTCTTCTGCACGGCCTCCGCGAAGAGCTTGCCGTCCAGGCCGAGCCCCTTCTCGACGTCGACGCGATAGCGGAATTTCCGCCCCTTGCCGGGCGCCTTGTCGAATCCGGATATCGCCTCGAAATCGCCGGACGCCTTCAGCTTCGGGTCCAGCGGGTATTTCTCGCCCATCTTCTGGTCGTACGTCGCCGGCTTCGCGTCCTGCCCGTCGGCCGGCGTCGGCCGGCGGTCCGAGCGCGAGGCGGGGTCCTCGGTGTCGCGCACGCCGCCGCCGGGGGCGGCGCGGGTCTGCTCGTCCGGGTCGTCCGGCCCGTCGGCGACCTGGCCCGCCACGACCACGGCGAGCACGGTGGTCACGGCGGCGGCCGCGATGCCGGTGAAGGCACGGCCGCGACCGTTCTTCCGGCCGCCCTCGCGCTCGTCGTCCGCCGTGAACTCGCCGTCATCGGGGTCGAGTTCGTGCGCGTCGGCGTCGTCCCAGTCGGTGACGGAGGCGTACGGATCGCGGGGCGGCGGGGGCTGCGCGCCCGGCTTCGGCGCGCCCTCGGCGGAGGACCGCCCCTCGTCGGGGAAGGCCGCCATGTACTCCTGGCGGGGCCCGGGAATGCCGTACCCGGCGCCCGCGCGCGGACCGCCACCGGTCCCGGTGACCTCGCCCCAGCCGCCACCGGGCTCCCGCTGCTCGGGATGCCCGCCGCGGACGTGCGGCACACCGTGCGGCGGAGTCGCCCGGGGTATGCCGTGCGCGGGGGTACCGGCCGCGGGAGTGCCCTGTGCGGGGGTCCCGTGCGCGGGAGTCCCGCCCGCCCCCGGGGCGCGTCTGCGACGGCCGCTGCCGGGGCCCGGCTGCGGTCCCACACCGTGCGAAAGCGGTGTCCCCGAGGTGCTGCTGTTGTCAGGTGTCTCCGCCGGACCACGGCGGCTGTGACGTCCCACTCCCCGACTCAGCTCCCCACGGCCGTGCGCGCGCCGGAGGCGCTCGAACCGGCGGTGTCCACGAGCAGTTCACGGAAGGCCGTGGCCACGCTCTCCGGATACTCCATCATCGCCACGTGCCCGGCGTCGGGCAGCGTGAGCAGCCGCGAGTCGCGGAACGCGGCGGCGGCCTTGTGCGCCATGCGGTACGAGACGAGCAGATCGCGCCCGCCGTAGACGAGCAGGGTCGGCGCGAGCACCCGCTCGGCCTGCCGCCACAGCCCGTGCTGGCCGCCGAGCGTGTACGCGTTCACGATCCCGCGGGCCGAGCGGGCCATCGCGTCCCAGAAGTAGGGGAGCTGGAGCCTGCGCTCCATCTCCCGCACGGCCGCGCGGAACCCCTCCGGCGTCACCCGGCCCGGGTCGCCGTAACAGAGCCCCATGACGCCGCGCACCCGCTGCTCGGCCGTCCAGTCCTTGCTGAGCCGCGTGAAGAGGGCGGCGACGCCCGGCACCGCGAGCAGCCCCGTCGGCACCGCGGTGCGCTGCACCCGCAGCTCCGGCAGCGCGGGCGAGACCAGCGTCAGCGTCCGCACGAGGTCGGGGCGGACCGCGGCGACGCGCGTGGTGACGGCGCCGCCCAGGGAGTTGCCGAAGAGGTGGACGGGCCCGCGGGAGCGCGCGTCGAGATGGCGGATGACGGCGCGGGCGTGCCCGGTGACGGAGTAGTCGCCGTCGTCCGGCGGTGGGGAGTCCCCGAAGCCGGGCAGGTCGAGCGCCTCGCCGTCGACGACGTCCTCCAGGAGCGGCATCAGGGCCGACCAGTTCTGCGAGGAGCCGCCGAGCCCGTGCACGTACAGGGCGGGCGGAAGTCCGGGGCGGGCCGGCGGCCGGGACCGCACGCTCAGCGTGAGTCCGGGCAGGCCGACCGAGTCGAGCCGCTCCCCCTCCGCGACCGCCACGGCACCCGGCCTGGGCGCGACAGCGATGGCCGGCGGGTTCGGCAGCTCGGTCGAAGACATGCGGCAATGTTACGAGACGATCACGCGCTAGTTCACGTGTTCGCCGTCACAGATGACACATGAATCCCGGACCATCGCAGGCGGACCACGTAGCGCCGCGCCCGTACGTCTCCTACGCTCGAATACATGAGCGTCGATCCGACCGATCCCGACACCTTCGACCCGGAAGAGCCCGCGGCCGAGGCCGACGTCGAGGCCCCGGAGGCGGACGCGGCGGAGCAGCACGCCGACCTCGCCCCCAGCAGGGACGACTCCCTGGCCGACGCCGACCGCGACGCCGCCGCCGAGGGCGATCTCGCGGAGCAGGCCCGCGTCGTCAGCCTCGACGAGGACGACTACCGCTGAGCATCGGCGGGCACCCGGCACCGGGAGCCCGCCGAGCATCCGCGGGACAACCGGGGAGCACCGGCCCCGCCCTGACCGTATTTGCCCTGCTACGCGCCGTCGCGGAGCCCTTCTGCGCCGGTCCAGTCCGTGAAATTCTGCGCTCGCACCGCGCACATCACTGTTACCGAAAAGTACGATGGCGGCGCGGCGCACACCGCACATCGGACGATTTGGGAGGCGGCGTGACAGCCATCGAGCAGACAGAGGCGGCACGCCCGCGGGGCACACGCCTGCCGCGCCGTGCCCGACGCAACCAGCTCCTCGGGGCGGCCCAGGAGGTATTCGTCGCGCAGGGGTACCACGCGGCGGCGATGGACGACATCGCCGAGCGCGCCGGCGTCAGCAAGCCCGTGCTCTACCAGCACTTCCCGGGCAAGCTCGACCTGTACCTGGCCCTGCTCGACCAGCACTGCGAGTCGCTCCTCCAGTCCGTGCGCACGGCGCTCGCGTCCACCTCGGACAACAAGCTCCGCGTCGCGGCGACGATGGACGCCTACTTCGCGTACGTCGAGGACGAGGGCGGCGCCTTCCGCCTGGTCTTCGAGTCCGACCTGACGAACGAGCCCGCGGTCCGCGAGCGCGTGGAGCGCGTCACGCTCCAGTGCGCGGAGGCGATCTGCGAGGTCATCGCCGAGGACACCGGCCTGCCCAGGGACGAGGCGATGCTCCTGGCCGTCGGCCTCGGCGGGTACTCGCAGGTGGTCGCGCGGTACTGGCTCGCCAGCGGCAGCACCGTGCCGCGCGACACGGCGGTGCAGCTGCTCACGTCGCTCGCCTGGCGCGGCATCGCGGGCTTCCCGCTGCACGGCACCGAAGGACACTGAGCCCTCGCGCTTTTGTTCCCGTCCGGTGTTCGCTGACGGCGTGCACGGCCGCGGCCGTCGGCG
Source organism: Streptomyces sp. NPDC052114 (assembly GCF_040680155.1). NCBI lineage: Bacteria > Bacillati > Actinomycetota > Actinomycetes > Kitasatosporales > Streptomycetaceae > Streptomyces > Streptomyces sp. NPDC052114. Next base: position 70,421 of record NZ_JBFAWC010000005.1, read on the forward strand.
TCCCCTCACCGGGCTAATGTGTGCTGGTACGGCGCGGACGGCCGCGCACAGACTGACCGTCGGAGGGACATAGCCGTGGAGGTCAAGATCGGCGTGCAGTACGCGCCCCGCGAGATCGTGCTGGAGAGCGGGCAGAGCCCCGCGGAGATCGAGCAGGCGGTGTCCGAGGCGCTGTCCGGCAAGTCGCCGCTGCTGAGCCTCGTGGACGAGCACGGCCGCAAGGTCCTGGTTCCGGCCGACCGCCTCGCGTACGTGGAGCTCGGGGAGCCGACCGCCCGCAAGGTGGGCTTCAGCGCCCTGTAGGACGCTCTGCCCGGATCGTGCAGAACGGCCCGGTGGTTGACCTCAACCACCGGGCCGTTCTTGTGCGTTGTACGGAGCGGGGCCGGTGCCGCCGGATCATGGAGGGTTGCGTTCCGGCCGCCTGGGGTAGACCGGCTACGACCGATTTGCACCTGGCCGCGAGGGAGGGCACCACCGTGATTCTGGAAGCGCTCGGCGCCACACTGCTCGGCCTCGCCCTGGCCTGGGCCGCCGCGCACCGACTGGGGCACCGGCTGCCCGCGCGCAGCCTCGTCCTGTCGACGGGCACCGCGGGCGCGCTCGTCGGCGCGTTCATCACACACATGGCACTCGGCCCCGGCCACGCCCCCGCGACCCTCGCGGGAGCCCTGGCCGTCTCCGTGGCCCTGCTGTCCCTCCTGCTCCGCCCCACCCGCCGCAGAATCCACCGCTCGGCACCGGCGTAGCACCCCGAAGGGGCGCGGGGCTGTGACACCTGCGGCTCCGCCGCGCGGGCGCGCACCCGATCGACGACGGGAGCGCCCCATAAGGGGCGCGGGGAACTGCGCGACAAGCCACGACGCACCCGCGGACGCCCCCGCGCGGAAGGCACCCTCACACAAAGGGCGCCCCCGAATCAGGCCGCCAGGCCCAACGCAGCCATCCGCTTGGTGTGCGCCTCGGTGATCCGCGAGAACATCCGCCCGACCTCCGCGAGGTCGAACCCGTCGGCGACGCCCCCGACCAGCATGGTCGACAGCGCGTCCCGGTCGGCGACCACCCGCTGCGACTGCGAAAGGGCCTCGCCCATCAGCCGCCGCGCCCACAGCGCGAGCCGCCCGCCCACGCGCGGGTCCGCGTCGATCGCGGCCCGCACCTTCTCCACGGCGAAGCTGGCGTGCCCGGTGTCGTCGAGGACGCCGAGCACCAGCTCGCGCGTATCGGCGTCGAGCCGGGCCGCGACCTCGCGGTAGAAGTCACTGGCGATCGAGTCGCCGACGTACGCCTTGACCAGGCCCTCCAGCCAGTCGGACGGCGCGGTCTGGCGGTGGAAGCCGTCGAGCGCGGCGACGAACGGCTCCATGGCCTCGGTCGGCTCCGCGCCGATCGCGGACAGCCGGTCCCTGAGCTGCTCGAAGTGGTGGAACTCCGCCGACGCCATCTTCGCCAGCTCCGCCTTGTCGCCGAGCGTCGGCGCCAGCTTCGCGTCCTCCGCGAGCCGCTCGAACGCCGCGAGCTCCCCGTAGGCGAGCGCGCCGAGCAGGTCGACGACGGCGGCGCGGTAGTGGGGCTCGGCGGAAGCTTTCGCCCAGTCCTGGGCGGCGACCCCGGTGGGCTCGGGGGTGGATTCAGCGGAAGTGTCAGGCGTCTCCATGAAGCGCACAATAGCCCGCCTGCCGTAAGGCGTAAGTCCCTGGTCAGTCACTGTGACGACGGCCATGTGACGAGTTCGCCGGACACGTATGCGAGATTCCGGGGTACAGTGGTAATGCGCCCGCCGAGTATTCGACGGGCCGTACGAATGAGGATGCCCGGTCGGTGGCCCGATCGGCTCCGACCCGACAGCCCTCCAGGCGGCACGCACAGGTGCGTGCGGCATGAGGAGGGAACCTCAGCGGTACGAGCGCTCGAGCGCCGGCAGTGGTCCCGCGCCCCCGGCCCGCCCCCCAAGCGGCCGGCGGTCCCGGCACGGTCACGACCCCCAGCGTTCGCCTCGCGCCGCGTCTCACAGAAGAGGCACTGCCCTGACTACGACTTTCCGAGAGCTCGGAATCCTTTCCGAGACGGCCGAGGCCCTTGAGGCCGTCGGCATCATCAACCCCTTCCCCATCCAGGAGATGACGCTCCCCGTCGCCCTTTCCGGCACGGACGTCATCGGCCAGGCCAAGACCGGCACCGGCAAGACCCTCGGCTTCGGGCTCCCGATCCTCGAGCGCGTCACCGTCCCCGCCGACGTGGAGGCGGGCCGCGCCAAGCCCGAGCAGCTGACCGAGGCGCCGCAGGCCCTCGTCGTCGTGCCCACCCGCGAGCTCTGCCAGCAGGTGACGAACGACCTCCTGACCGCCGGCAAGGCGCGCAATGTCCGCGTCCTCGCCATATACGGCGGCCGTGCCTACGAGCCGCAGGTCGAGGCGCTCAAGAAGGGCGTCGACGTCGTCGTCGGCACCCCGGGCCGGCTGCTCGACCTCGCGGGCCAGCGCAAGCTGGACCTCAAGCACGTCAAGTGCCTGGTCCTCGACGAGGCCGACGAGATGCTCGACCTGGGCTTCCTGCCCGACGTCGAGAAGATCATCAACATGCTTCCGGCGAAGCGCCAGACGATGCTGTTCTCGGCGACCATGCCGGGCGCCGTCATCGGCCTCGCCCGCCGCTACATGTCGCAGCCCACGCACATCCGCGCCACCGCGCCGGACGACGAGGGCGCGACCGTCGCCAACATCAAGCAGCACGTGTACCGCGCGCACTCCATGGACAAGCCGGAGATGGTCGCGCGCATCCTCCAGGCGGAGGGCCGTGGCCTGGCCATGATCTTCTGCCGTACGAAGCGCACGGCGGCCGACATCGCCGAGCAGCTGGAGCGCCGGGGCTTCGCCTCGGGCGCCGTGCACGGCGACCTCGGCCAGGGCGCGCGCGAGCAGGCGCTGCGCGCGTTCCGCAACGGCAAGGTGGACGTGCTCGTCTGCACCGACGTCGCCGCGCGCGGCATCGACGTCGGCGGCGTCACGCACGTCATCAACTACCAGTCCCCCGAGGACGAGAAGACGTACCTGCACCGCATCGGCCGCACCGGCCGCGCGGGCGCCTCGGGTACGGCGATCACGCTGGTCGACTGGGACGACATCCCGCGCTGGCAGCTGATCAACAAGGCGCTGGACCTGGGCTTCAACGACCCGGCCGAGACCTACTCCAGCTCGCCGCACCTCTACGAGGAGCTGGACATCCCGGTGGGCACCAAGGGTGTCCTGCCGCGCGCCGAGCGGACCCGTGCGGGTCTGGGCGCGGAGGAGATCGAGGACCTCGGCGAGACCGGTGGGCGCGGCCGTGGCGGCCGCTCCGGCGGTCGTGGCCAGGACCGTGACCGTTCGCGCGGGGGCGCCGCCTCCGCCGAGCGCGAGCGTCCCGCGCGCACGCCGCGCCGTCGTCGCCGCACGCGGGCCGGCAGCCCGCTGGACTCCACCGCGACGACCCCGGCCGCACCGGCCGAGACCACCGCTCCGGAGGCCGCTGCCGCCGCGCCCGTCGCCGAGGTGAGTGAGCCGCGCACGCCGCGTCGTCGCCGTCGCACCCGTGGTGGAGCGTCGGAGGCCCTGGCCACGGCCGAGGGCACGACGGTCGAGACCGAGGCTCCCGCTCCGGCCGCCGCCGAGGCCGAGGCCGAGGCTCCGGTCAAGAAGCCGCGTCGCCGCACCCGCAAGGCCGCGGAGACGGTCGCCGAGGCCGCGACCCCCGAGGCCACCGCGCCCGAGGCCGCCGCTCCGGAGGCCGACGCGGAGGCCCCGGCCGCCAAGCCGCGCCGCCGCACCCGCAAGCCCGCCGAGGCCGCCGAGGCCGCCGTCGCGACGGCGGAGGGCACGCCGGAGACGGCAGAGGCCGAGAAGCCCAAGCGCCGCACCCGCAAGAAGGCCGTCGCCGCGGTCGAGACCGCCGAGGCGGCCGTGCCGGACGTCGCGCCCGACGCCGAGGCGGAGAAGCCGAAGCGCCGCACCCGCAAGACGGCCGCGGCCAAGGTCGCCGAGGCCGCCGTGCCGGACGCGCCGGTGGACGCCGAGGCGGAGAAGCCCAAGCGCCGTACGCGCAAGACCGCGGCGGCCAAGGTCGCCGAGGCCGCCGTGCCGGACGTCGCGGCCGACGCCGAGGCCGAGAAGCCGAAGCGCCGCACCCGCAAGACCGCGGCGACGAAGGCCGTCGAAGCCGACGCCCCCGAGGCGGACGCCGAGAAGCCGAAGCGCCGTACGCGCAAGAAGGCCGTCGCCGAGGCCGAGATCCCGGCGCAGTCGACGGAGGAGCCGAAGCCCCGCCGTCGTACGCGCAAGGCCGCGGCCGCCCCGGCGGACACGGCCGAGGCCGAGGCCCCGGCGCCGCGTCGCCGCACGCGCAAGAAGGCGGAGCCCGTGGAGACCACGGAGGCCTGATCCTCCGGCCCGCCACGTCCGTCGAAGGCCCGCTCCCCCTCGGGAGCGGGCCTTCGCGCGTCGTACGGCTGTCCGTCGCCCCCACCACAGAAGGCCCGCCCCACCCGGGGCGAGCCTCCAGGCAGCACACCGCCTTCTCGCCGCGCCCAGAAGCACCGCCCTCCCCCAGAGCGAGACCCCCGGGCAGTACACGGCCCGGACACCGCCCACCCGGACAACCCGCTCTCCCAGAAGGCCACTCCCACCCGGGGTGGGCCCTCAGGGAGCACACCGCCGCGGACACCGCCCGGCCGTCCGTTAGCCTCGGCTCATGAGCAGGCCTCCGACGTTCGTGCCGCCCGCGTGCGCCACCGCGCGCACCCTCCGTACCGCCCGTGGCGACTTCGCCGTGCTCGACGCGGTCCCGGACGGCGGGGTCGCCGGGCGCGGGACCGTTCTGCTGCTGCCCGGGTTCACCGGCAGCAAGGAGGACTTCATCGCCCTCCTGGAACCGTTGACGCGTGCGGGCTACCGCGCGGTCACCGTGGACGGGCGCGGGCAGTACGAGACGGCGGGGCCGGACGACGAATCGGCCTACGCCCAGGGGGAGTTGGCGCGAGACGTGCTCGCCCAGGCCGAGGCGCTGACCGGGGAGCCCGGCGCGGGCCCGCGCCTCCACCTCCTGGGCCACTCGCTCGGCGGCCAGATCGCCCGCGCCGCCCTCCTCGTCGACCCCCGCCCCTTCGCCACGCTCACCCTCATGTCCTCGGGCCCCGCCGCGATCACCCCCGCCCAGCAGGCCCGCGCCACAATGCTGGCGGACGCCCTCGCGGTGCTCTCGATGGACGAGGTGTGGCAGGCGATGCAGGCGATGGAGCCGCCGCCCCCGCAGGAGGCGGCGACGGGAGCCGACGGGGACGCCGACGACGCCGAGGCCCTGCGCGCCCGCTGGCTGAAGCACAGCCCGGCCCAGCTCACCGCCACCGGCAGGCAGCTCTCCACGGAGCCGGACCGCGTGGCCGAGCTCGCCGCGCTGCCCCTGCCCAAGCACGTCGTCTCGGGCGAGCGCGACGACACCTGGCCGCTGCCGCTCCTGGACGACATGGCGGTACGGCTGCGCGCCCACCGCACGGTGATCCCCGGCGCCGAGCACTCCCCCAACACCGACCGCCCCGCCACGACGGCCGCGGCCCTGATCGACTTCTGGGACCGCCACTGAGCCCAGGACGGGATCAGGCCCCGCGGCTCAGTACTGCGCCTGGAGGTGGTCCCAGAACCCGTCCCGCAGCGCCCTGCGCAGGTCCGACTGCCCCCGCAGCGAGTACTGCAACAGGCGCTCCGCCTCCACCAGCAGCTCCTGGTCCACGGAGCCGGGCAGGTACGGATGGCCGGGCAGCAGCCCCACCAGCGCCTCGCGTCCGCGCGCCGAGAGCCACTTCGCGGCGATCTGCGCGCCGACGAACCGGACGTCCTCGCGGGAGGGGCGCTGCGCGGTCGCGCCCGCCTCGTACGTCGTGACGGCGCGGCGCGTGACGTACGGCTTGAAGAACTCCAGGTCGAACGTGCGCTGGCTGTCGACCTCCCACAGCAGCGGCTCCGCCTGGTTGCGGCCCTCGGCCGCCTCGATGCCCCACAGGTGGACCCGCGCGCCGTACCCCTGCGCGGCCTCGACCGCCGAGACCAGGTCCTCGTCGCCGCCGATGAGCGCCGCGTCGCTGATGGCGCGGTGTCTGGCCAGGGACTCCAGGTCGCTGCGGATCAGCGAGTCGACGCCCTTCTGCTGGTTGTTGGCGTTGAGGTTGCCGAGCCTGACCTTGACGTCGGGCAGCTCGGCGATCGACTGCTGTTCGGTGGTGTGGATGCGCCGCCTGGCCCCGTCGTACCAGTAGACGCGCAGCAGCCTGCTGTCCGCGAAGATCGTGCGGGCCTTGTCGATGAGCGCCTCGATCAGGCCCTCGGCGTCGAGGTCGAAGGCCCGCCGGTCCTCGGTGCCGGCGGCGAGCCGGCCCGCGGCCGCGTACAGGTACCCGGCGTCGACGAAGATCGCGTGGGTGGACGGTGTCTTCGCCACCTCGGCGAGCACGCGTTCGAGCAGGCCGTTGGCGCGCTCCAGCTGTGCGCTGATGTCGGCTGCGCTGGGGTCGGCGGTGCCGGGGTCGACCGGGCTGTGATCGGCGTCATTCATAGGGAACCCAGTGTCCCGCCGGTCACGCAGCGAACACAACCGGTCCCGCTACCCACGAGTAATTAGGTACTCGAAAAATTTCTTTAGCGTAGGGAATGTTTGCAGGGGGCAACTCGTTGTACCCATCGGAACCACAGAAGTTGTTCGGAACCACAGCAGTTCTCCTTCAGGAGGATGACCAGACGAAGGGAGAAGCCTCATGCGCTTCGAAATCATGCGACTCGACGACGTCGACGGCACCGCCGTGGACAGCACCGTCGTGGACGCCGCCTCCGTCAACCGGATCGTGCAGCAGGCCGCAGCGATCGGCCAGCGCATCTACATCCGCCCGGCCGAAGCCACGGCCTCGTAACGCACACGTCGAAGGGCCCCCGTACGCATCCGTACGGGGGCCCTTCGTGTGCGCGGTGCGGACCGGCGCGGCTCAGCCGCCCTTGATCACCTGCGTCACGCCGTTGATGATCTGCTGCACCGCGATGGCGGACAGCATCATGCCCGCGAGCCGCGTCACGAGCACCACGCCGCCGTCCTTGATGACGCGGATGATCAGCAGCGAGTAGCGCATCACCAGCCACAGCACCACGTGCATCGCGACGATCGCCGACCACACGGAGATCTGCGTACCGACGCTGTCGGCGTCCTGGACGGCCAGGATGACGGAGACGATCGCGCCGGGCCCGGCGAGCAGCGGCATGCCGAGCGGCACGAGCGCGACGTTGACGTCCTTGGTCTGCTTCGGCTCGTCCGTCTTGCCGGTCAGCAGGTCGAGCGCGATGAGCAGCAGCAGGAGCCCGCCCGCGATCATCAGCGCGGGCACGGACACGTGCAGGTAGTTGAGGATCTGGTGGCCCACCAGACCGAAGACCGAGATCACGCCGAAGGCGACACAGACGGCCTGGAAGGCCATGCGCTGCTGCACCTTGGCGGGGCGGCCCGCGGTCAGGCCGAGGAAGATCGGCGTGATCCCGGGGGGGTCCATGATCACGAAAAGGGTGAGAAAGAGGGATCCGAAGACGGCGACGTCGAACACAGTGATGGCCTTGCAGAGAGTCGTACGAAGGCGGCGCGGCGGGCGGCGCCGGGCACGCGGCACGGCGGCCACCGCCACGCGACCGTGGAGTGGTGAGGTGAAGTGGGAGGGGGCGCGGGACGGCGCGGGCCGTCAGGCGGCCGGGCTTCCGCCCGCCCCGGGCACGGGGAACGCCCCGGTCGCCCGGCGCGTGATCTCGCCGTAGATCTCGGGGTCGGTGGTGAACTCGCCGAGCCCGCACGTCTTGCGGCTGCCGTGGTAGTCGCTGGACCCGGTGGCCAGGAGGCCGAGGTCGGCCGCCAGTCCGCGCAGCCGGGCACGGGTCTCGGGCGCGTGGTCCATGTGGTCGGCCTCGATGCCGTCGAGACCCGCGGCGGCGAGCGCGGCTATCGCGGCCTCGGGCACGACCTGGCCGCGCTTGACGGCGGCGGGGTGCGCGAAGACGGTCACGCCGCCGGCCGCCTTGACCAGGCGGATCGCGTCGAAGGGGTCGAGCTCGTGCTTCTCGGCGTATGCGCGGCCGCCGTCGGCGAGCCACTCGGGCGTGAAGGCGTCGGAGACGGTGGGCACGACGCCCAGCTCGACGAGCGCCTCGGCGATGTGCGGACGGCCGACCGAGCCGTCGCCGGCGATGCGCGCGACCTGCTCCCAGGTCACCGGCACGCCCAGTGCCCGCAGCTTGCCGACCATCGTCTTGGCGCGCGGCACGCGGTCGTCGCGCACCAGCTCGCGCTCGCGGGCGAGCTCCGGCTCCTCGGGGTCGAAGAGATACGCCAGCATGTGCAGGCCCACGCCGTCGAGGCGGCAGGAGAGCTCGGCGCCGGTGACGAGGGTCAGTCCGGCGGGCAGGGCGTCGATGGCCTCCGCGTATCCCCGGGTGGTGTCGTGGTCGGTCAGCGCGACGACGTCGAGTCCGGCGGCGGCGGCGTTGCGCACCAGCTCGGCCGGGGTGTCCGTGCCGTCGGAGGCGGTGGAGTGGGTGTGCAGATCGATGCGCACGCTGCGTACTCCAGGCTCTGACGGGGCGACATAAGGGGACGCTCAAGGATAACGGGACTCGAACGCTCCCCCGGCCGCCACGGACGAGGCGTCGCTCACGGCCCCGGCGTCACTCACCGGCAAGGCGGCACCCGCGAACGAGCCCGGCCCCGCACGGGCGCGGGGCCGCGTCGGAGGCCACCGGCGGCCGTCACGGCGTGAGCAGCCGCGGCGACAGCGCGCCGCACGGCAGCAGGTCCACCTCCGCGCCCGCGTCCCGCAGGTCGGTGAGGACCAGCTCGTCGTACATGAGAAGCCCCGACTGCTCCGGCCACGCGATGGCCCACAGCCACAGGCCGCGCGCCTCGCCCGCGAAGACGGCCCGGTCGTCCGGCGCCCCGGAGACGTGCCACATCGGCGTCGGCCGCCCGGCGGCGAGGACCTTGGCCTGCGGCGGCTTCTCGACGCTCATGTGCGGGCCCGGGTCGGGGCCGTCGATGCCGGCGTACCGCGCGCCGAGGCCGACGCCCAGCTCCTCGGCGACGAGCACCAGCTCACCGCCGCCGCCGAGCGGCGCGGGCCCGGAGCAGGCCACCGCGGTCGCGCGTCCGCCGCTCCGGTCGTCGCCCGCACAGGCCACGCCCGTGAACAGCCAGCCCACCGGCAGGGGCCACGGCATCCACACCGGAACCTGCGCGCGGTGCACCACGACCTGGAGGGCCTCGACGCTGGGCGGGATCACGGGTTGCAGCGGGTGCACGGTGCCGTGCACGTCGCACTGCCAGGAGTCGGCAAAGAGGCCGGGAGCCCTGACCCGGCCACCACACTTCGGGCAACTGGGTTCGCCCCTCATAGCGCCCAACGGTCCTCCCTGGTCGCCGCCCCGTCAAGGACGATCACCCGTCCGGTGGCGCTGTCACCAGGCAAAACTACGTGTAGCTTGCATCTTTTAGGCTTCCTAACTTAATATGTGTATACGTCAACGACCTCTGTGGAAGCAGTGAAGGAGCGGCTGTATGAACAGCAGCAGCACAGGAGGCCCCTCCGAAGGGGACCCGTTCGACGCGGGAGCGGGCAGCATCCTGCGTCAGCCCAAGGCCGTGTGGGCCACGGCGGGCGCGTCCGTCGTCGCCTTCATGGGCATCGGACTCGTCGACCCGATCCTGCCCTCCATCGCCAAGGGCCTGGACGCGAGCGCCAGCCAGGTCTCCCTCCTCTTCACCTCGTACTTCCTGATCACCGCCGTCGCGATGCTGGTGACCGGGTTCGTCTCCAGCCGCATCGGCGGCAAGAAGACGCTGCTGCTCGGGCTCGCGCTCGTCGTGGTCTTCGCCGGCCTGTCCGGCACCTCGGGCTCGGTCGGCGAGCTCGTCGGGTTCCGGGCCGGCTGGGGGCTCGGCAACGCGCTCTTCGTCTCGACCGCCCTCGCCGTCATCGTCGGCGCCGCGGCCGGCGGCAGCGCCGCCGCGATCCTGCTGTACGAGTCGGCACTCGGCCTCGGCATGGCGTGCGGCCCGCTGGTCGGCGCACTGCTCGGCGACGCCAGCTGGCGCTACCCCTTCTTCGGCACCGCTGCGCTGATGGCGATCGGCTTCCTCTGCATCACGGCGTTCCTCAAGGAACAGCCCAGGCCCGCGAAGAAGACCTCGCTGCTCGACCCGATCAAGGCGCTCGGCCACGGCGGACTCGCCTCCGCCGCCGCCTCGGCGTTCTTCTACAACTACACGTTCTTCACCGTGCTGGCCTTCACGCCGTTCGTGCTGGACATGACGCCCTACAAGTCGGGCGCGGTCTTCTTCGCCTGGGGCGTGCTGCTCGCCGTCTTCTCGGTGCTCGTCGCGCCGCGGCTTCAGGAGCGGTTCGGCTCGCTGAAGGTGCTGGGCGGCTCGCTGGTGCTGCTCGCCGTGGACGTCCTGGTGCTCGGGTACGGCAACCACACCGCGGCCGTCGTCTGCACCATCCTGTCCGGCGCCTTCATCGGCGTGAACAACACCGTCTACACCGAGCTCGCCCTCGGGGTCTCCGACGCGCCGCGCCCGGTGGCCAGCGCCGGCTACAACTTCGTGCGCTGGTTCGCCGCGGCCGCCGCGCCGTTCTTCGCGCCGAAGATCGAGGAGTGGAGCAACATCCACATCCCGTTCGTGGTCGCGGCCGTCACCGCGGTGCTCGGCGCCGCCGTCGTCTGGGTCCGCAGGAGCGCACTCACGCACGACGCCGAGGAGCTGGAGCCGCGGCACGCCACGGAGGACGGCGTCGCCGTCTTCGCCAACTGAAGCGGCCCGTAAGGGACTTCAGTCCAGGGACACGGACTTGCGCAGCGGATCGCGCAGGTCCGTGCCGCTGTTCAGCCAGCGCTCCTGGAGGGCCGCCGCGCCGTGCACCCGCTTCCACGCCGCCTCGTTCGGCGTCATGGGGAGCAGCGGCAGGAACCGCACGGGCTCCATCGGCGCGTCCAGGTCCAGGTCCTCGACCAGGCCGCCGGACTCCGCGACCAGGACCGAGGTGAACGGCGCGCCGGGCCACAGCGGTTCGCCCACGTCCAGCGAGGCGCCGGGCGCCACGATCAGGCCCTCGACCTGAGGTGCGGCGGCCAGGACGGCGAGCGGGCGCAGCACCTTGTCCGTGTCGGCGAGACCCCCTCGTACCGACAACACCAGTTCCGCGCGCGGGCCCTTGACCGGGTCGGCGAGCGCCGCGGTCGGGTCCGTCATCGGCTGGGCCGACATACCGAGGGTGGCGTAGCGCACCACGTCGCCGTCCGTGAAACGCAGCACTTCGAAACGGTCGGTGCCGAGGAAGGTCACCGCGGCGCGCGCGTCCGGTTCCCCCAGGCCAGTGCGGAGGCGGGCCTCGACCAGAGCAAGAACTTCTCCCATGGCGCGAGCATAGAACCCGAAGGGAACGGGTAAGGGGTGAGGTCGCTTCTTCAGTTCGACTGATAGTCTTGGCCGCTGGTCGGGGCAGCACGCCAAGCGTCGCTTTCGAGCCCCTGACCGCGAGACCGTCCCCCACAGCGGGGATGAGACGTCCCTTACGGGGGACCGGCCGGAGGAGGTGGGGCTGCAATGGACCGAAGTCGACCGTGCAGTACCACCCGCTCTTCCGGCAGCTGAGCCGCAGCTCCGCTTCCCGCACAGCCGCACGACGGAAGAGCGCTTCATTTCCGCCTGATCTGTCTGATCTGTATCAGCAGTGAAGTCGCCCCGCGACGGTGCGGTGCTCCCCGCTTTGTGGACGTGCAGAGGTCCCGCAGTCAGGACGTCCTCATTCCGGGCAGCGCCGAATCCGGTTCGGTCACGGTGGCTTCACGCCCGCGAAGGAGCCTGCCCATGTCGATGATCCGTGACCTTCGTGCCGCCGTCCGCCCCTCGCTCCGCAAGGACGGCGCCCCGTACCCCTCCTCCTCGTACGACACCTACGACGCGACCCGCGACGCCGCGTCCGCCGTCGTCGACTGCGCCGTCTACCGCGACGGGCGCCGCATGGAGTGCGCCGACGCCCTCACCCCGCACGAGGCGATGCTCGAAGTGCGCCGCGAGGGCGGCTTCGCCTGGATCGGCCTGCACGAGCCGACCGAGGCCGAATTCGCCGGTATCGCGGCCGAGTTCGGGCTGCACCCCCTCGCCGTCGAGGACGCGGTGCACGCGCACCAGCGGCCCAAGCTGGAGCGGTACGACGACACCCTCTTCACCGTCTTCAAGACCATCCACTACGTCGAGCACGACGAACTCACCGCCACCAGCGAGATCGTGGAGACCGGCGAGGTGATGTGCTTCACCGGCCGGGACTTCTTCATCACCGTGCGGCACGGCGGGCACGGCTCGCTGCGCGCCCTGCGCCGCCGCCTCCAGGAGGACCCCGAGCTGCTCGGCAAGGGCCCCTCCGCCGTCCTGCACACCATCGCCGACCACGTCGTCGACGGGTACCTCGCGGTCGCCGACGCGATGCAGGACGACATCGACGACGTGGAGAGCGAGGTGTTCTCCGCGCCGAGCAAGGGCAAGGGCTCCGCGCGCGGCGTCGACGCCGGACGGATCTACCAGCTCAAGCGCGAGGTCCTGGAGTTCAAGCGGGCCGTCTCGCCGCTGCTCCGCCCGATGCTGCTGCTCAGCGAGCGGCCGATGCGCCTGGTCGACCCCGACATCCAGAAGTACTTCCGTGACGTCGCCGACCACCTCACGCGCGTCCAGGAGCAGGTCATCGGCTTCGACGAGCTGCTCAACTCGATCCTCCAGGCCAACCTCGCGCAGGCCGCCGTCGCGCAGAACGAGGACATGCGCAAGATCACCTCGTGGGCGGCGATCATCGCCGTGCCGACGGCCGTCTGCGGCGTGTACGGCATGAACTTCGACCACATGCCCGAGCTGCACTGGCGGTACGGCTACCCGATGGTGCTCGCCCTCATCGGCGGCGTCTGCTTCGCGATCCACCGGACCCTGAAGCGCAACGGCTGGCTGTGACCACCCGTCGGCAGTGACCCCGCGTCGGCCGTCACCCCACTCGGTAGGCTGCCCGCATGACTGCTGACTCGCTGCTCGGCCGCGCCCTCATCGAGGAGGCCACCAAGAAGTCCGGCCTCATCTGGGTCGAGGGCACCGGGCCCGCGCGGGCGCTGTGGCACGTCTGGCACGAGGGCGCCGCGCATCTCGTCGGCGACGGCCCCGGCGAGCAGCCCCTGCCGGGGCTCGTCGACGGGGAGCGCGCCGAGGTCACCGTGCGCAGCAAGGACAAGGGCGGCCGTGTGGTCGCCTGGACCGCCGTGGTGAGCGAGCTGGCGCCCCGCTCCGAGGAGTGGGAGGCGGCGGTCGCCGAGCTCAAGGGGAAGCGGTTGAACGCGGTGGACGCGGAGCGGGTCACCGAGCGGTGGGCCGAGCAGTGCCGGGTCCTTCGGCTCGCCCCGCTCGACGCGCTGACGGATCTCCCCGAGGGGTCCTTGGCCGCCGCGCCGTTGCCCAGTGCGGCGACCACGCGGATGCCGGTGCCCGCGGGGCTGCCCCGGCTGCTGTTCAAGCGCAAGCGCCGCTGAGGCCCGTGCCCCTCACGGGGCTCGCGTCACGACGTCGGCAGTTGCTTGCCGTAGTCGACCATCTCGTCCTTCTCCGGCTCCTGGAGCGGGAAGTCCTTGTTCCAGTCGGTGAGTTTGAGCGTGCCCGCTTGGCCGCCGCGCTCCAGACGCAGGGGGTACGGCTTGCCCTCCAGGGAGACGTCCAGCGTGCCGCCCGCGCCGTCGTCGCCGCTGATCTCGATGGTGCGCTTCGACGCCGTCGTGCCGCGTTCGCCCTTGGCCAGTTCGCCGTGGAGCGTGAGCATGCCGTCCAGGAGCAGGTCCTTGTCCGTGAAGCCGCTCAGCTGCTTGTAGGAGGGGTCGCCCTTCGGGACCTTCACGTACTTGCCGTCGAGCTTGGCCGCGGCCGTGTCGTCCGACTTCGCCGCCTTGCCGTCGGTCGTGCCGTCGTGCGTCCAGAACTCCGAGTCGGCCTTCAGGTACAGCTCCTCGCCCACCCGAAGGAGCTGGAAGGTCTGCCCCTTCGAGGTGACCGAGCCGGTGCCGCCCTCCCCCTTGAGGCGCATGTCGAGGCTGTACGTGTGCTTGTTGCTCACCAGCGTCCCGGAGAGGCGGACCGCGGACGCCGACGCGGCCGCCTGGCCCGCCTTGCTCTGGATCTTCGACGCGGAGAGCTTGCCGACGCCGTTCGTGCCGGCGTCCGGGTCCTCGCTGCTGCACCCCGTCAGACTCATGCCCCCCACGACCAGACCCGCGCACATCGCGCTCACGAACGCTGCCCTGCGGGCTCGGCTGGCCAGGGGAAGAGCGGTCACAGGTGGCGCTGCCTCTCGTGCGGACGACCTCTACGGCTTCGGCAGTACGGCAGCGTACCTGTGTCGGCCGAGAAGATCGGAGCCAGTCCGTCCGGACCCTCCGCCGGGGCGCATCCGACCGGGACGGGCTAGCCTGAAGCCCGTATGGCCGGACGAAACGGCATGAATCGGCGAACGAACCGGGAGAAGGAGGCGCACGCATGGCGGCTGGCGCCCCCAGGGTCTTCGTCTCCCATCTCTCCGGCACCCCCGTCTTCGACCCGAACGGCGACCAGGTCGGCCGGGTGCGCGACCTGGTGGCGATGCTCAGGGTCGGCAAGCGGCCGCCCCGGCTGCTCGGGCTCGTCGTCGAGCTCTCGACCCGGCGCCGGATCTTCCTGCCGATGACCCGCGTCACCGGCATCGAGTCCGGCCAGGTCATCACCACCGGCGTCCTGAACGTGCGCCGCTTCGAACAGCGGCCCACCGAGCGGCTCGTGCTCGGCGAGATGCTGGACCGACGGGTGCGGCTCGTCGAGACCGACGAGGAGGTGACGGTCCTCGACATCTCCGTCCAGCAGCTGCCGGCCCGCCGCGACTGGGAGATCGACCGGGTCTTCGTGCGCAAGGGCAAGGCGGGAACGTTCCGGCGCAAGGGCGAGACGCTGACGGTCGACTGGTCGGCGGTCGCGGGCTTCTCCCTCGAGGAGCACGGGCAGGGCGCAGAGAACCTCCTCGCCACCTTCGAACAGCTGCGCCCCGCCGACCTCGCCAACGTCCTGCACCACCTGTCGCCCAAACGGCGTGCCGAGGTCGCGGCCGCGCTCGACGACGACCGTCTCGCGGACGTCCTCGAAGAGCTCCCCGAGGACGACCAGATCGAGATCCTCGGCAAGCTCAAGGAGGAGCGCGCGGCCGACGTCCTGGAGGCCATGGACCCCGACGACGCCGCCGACCTGCTCGCCGAGCTGCCCGAGGAGGACAAGGAGCGGCTGCTCACGCTCATGCAGCCGGACGACGCGGCCGACGTGCGGCGCCTGATGGCGTACGAGGAGCGCACGGCGGGCGGCCTGATGACGACCGAGCCGATCGTGCTGCGGCCGGACGCCACCGTCGCCGACGCCCTCGCGCGGGTGCGCATGGAGGACCTCTCCCCCGCGCTCGCCGCGCAGGTGTACGTGTGCCGCCCGCCGGACGAGACGCCCACCGGCAAGTACCTGGGCACCGTGCACTTCCAGCGTCTCCTGCGCGATCCGCCGTACACGCTGGTCGGCTCGATCCTCGACGACGATCTCCAGCCGCTCGCGCCGGACGCCACGCTGCCGGCCGTCGCCGGGTTCTTCGCGACGTACGACATGGTCGCGGCGCCCGTCGTCGACGAGGGCGGCTCGCTGCTCGGCGCGGTCACCGTCGACGACGTGCTCGACCACATGCTCCCCGACGACTGGCGCGAGACGGAGTTCCATCTGGAGGAGGAAGCGGGCCATGGCAGCCGACCGTGACCGTGAGCGCGAGAACCGCGCCGAGCCCAGGGCCCCCCGGTTCCGCCTCGACCAGCCGCGCGTCCCGCGCAGCAAGCTCCTGCCCGACTACGACCCGGAGGCCTTCGGGCGGCTCTCGGAGCGCATCGCGCGGTTCCTGGGCACGGGCAGGTTCATCGTCTGGATGACGGTCGTCATCATCCTGTGGGTGGTGTGGAACATCGCGGCGCCCGACCATCTGCGCTTCGACCAGTACCCGTTCATCTTCCTCACCCTGATGCTGTCGCTCCAGGCGTCCTACGCGGCCCCGCTGATCCTCCTCGCGCAGAACCGTCAGGACGACCGCGACCGCGTCAACCTCGAACAGGACCGGAAGCAGAACGAGCGGTCGATCGCGGACACCGAGTACCTCACCCGCGAGATCGCCGCGCTGCGCATGGGCCTGGGCGAGGTGGCGACCCGCGACTGGATCCGCTCCGAGCTCCAGGACCTGGTCAAGGAACTGGAGGAGCAGCGGATCGGGCATCACTCCGACGGCCGTGTCGTATTCCCGTCGGAGGGCGGGCGGGGAAGTGACGTAGGCGACCGCTGACAGCCCTTTCCGGGGCGGGGTTACCGCGCCGTACTATCGGTTCCATGGCTACGGAAGACGCGGTGCGCGAAGCACTGGCGACGGTGAACGACCCCGAGATCCAGCGACCCATCACCGAGCTGGGGATGGTCAAATCGGTGGACATCTCCGCCGACGGGGTGGTGGCGGTCACCGTGTACCTCACGGTCTCCGGCTGCCCGATGCGCGAGACCATCACGCGGAACGTGACGGACGCGGTCGCCGCGGTCGAGGGCGTCACGCGCGTCGACGTCACCCTGGACGTGATGAGCGACGACCAGCGCAAGGAGCTGGCCGCCGCGCTGCGCGGCGGCACCGCCGAGCGCGAGGTCCCCTTCGCCAAGCCCGGCTCGCTGACCCGTGTCTACGCCGTCGCGTCCGGCAAGGGCGGCGTCGGCAAGTCCTCGGTGACGGTGAACCTCGCGGCGGCGATGGCCGCGGACGGCCTGAAGGTCGGCGTCGTGGACGCGGACATCTACGGCCACTCCGTGCCGCGCATGCTGGGCGCCGAGGGCCGGCCCACCCAGGTCGAGAACATGATCATGCCGCCGTCGGCGAACGGCGTGAAGGTCATCTCCATCGGCATGTTCACGCCGGGCAACGCGCCGGTCGTGTGGCGCGGCCCGATGCTGCACCGCGCGCTCCAGCAGTTCCTCGCGGACGTCTTCTGGGGCGACCTGGACGTCCTGCTCCTCGACCTGCCGCCGGGCACGGGCGACATCGCGATCTCCGTGGCACAGCTCGTGCCGAACGCCGAGATCCTGGTCGTGACGACGCCGCAGCAGGCCGCGGCCGAGGTCGCCGAGCGCGCGGGCTCCATCGCCGTCCAGACCCACCAGAAGATCGTGGGCGTCGTCGAGAACATGTCCGGGCTGCCCTGTCCGCACTGCGGCGAGATGGTCGACGTGTTCGGCACGGGCGGCGGCCAGAAGGTCGCCGAGGGCCTCACGAAGACGACGGGCGCGACGGTGCCGGTGCTCGGCTCCATCCCGATCGACGTACGCCTGCGCGAGGGCGGCGACGAGGGCAGGCCGGTCGTCCTGACCGACCCGGACTCCCCCGCGGGCTCGGCCCTGCGCACCATCGCGGGCAAACTGGGCGGCCGCCAGCGGGGCCTGTCGGGCATGTCCCTGGGAATCACCCCGCGCAACAAGTTCTGAGGACCACCCCGGGCAGGGCGCCCCGTAAGGGGCGCGGGGAACTGCGCGAGCAACAACGACGCCCCCGCAGAGGCCCACGAACCGTCCCTACGGGAAGCGGGAAAGGGGGCGCCGTCACAGTGACGGCGCCCCCTTCCGCGTAGGCCCGCCGCCTAGGCGTACGCCGCGACGTCCTTGATGACCGAGAACCCGAGCCCGTACGCGCTCATGCCGCGCCCGTACGCGCCCAGGTGCACGCCTTCCTTCGTCGACCCGGCGAGGACCCAGCCGTACTCGGACTCGCGGTAGTGGAACGGCGTGGGCACGCCGTCCACGGGCAGCGAGAGCGTCGACCAGTCCGAGCCCTCCAGGTCGTCCGCGAGCACCCAGGCGGTCTCCGTCTGCTGGTCCAGCCAGTCGTCGCGCAGGGTGTGGTCCATCTGGCCGGGCCAGGTGAAGGACAGCAGGCCGACCCCGGCGAGCCAGGCCGCCGAGGAGACCGACGTGGCCTCCAGGACGCCCGTGCCGTCGGCGCTGCGCCGCACCGGGTTGGCCGCGACGGTCACCACGACCGCGAAGCGCTCCTTGTCGCTGTTGCCGAGGGTGCCCTCGCCACGGACCGACGGCTCGTCGCCGTGCCCGATCGAACCGTGCTCCACGGCACCGTCCGCCGCCGCGCCGACCTGCATCAGCCAGCGCTGCCCCGTGTAGGCCTCGTCAAGGCCGTACCAGGGGAAGGGCGCCAGCAGGTAGCCGTCGACCGTGCGCCGGGCGGAGGGCACCGCTTGTGCGGTGCCGTCCGTGGCCGACGCCTGCGCGCCCACCCGACTTGTCGTCTCCATGTACCCGGCCGCCTCCTCGCTCTCGTCGGTCCGGAGCGGCCCGCCCCCCTCGGGCGTCCTCACGCCGGACAACAAGGCAGGATAGCCACACCGGTTGGCGGCCATGGATCAGGCAAGGGGTCAGGTGGCGTCCGCGTCGAACGGCGGACGGTCGCCGGCGTCGAGCTTCTTGGGCTCCGCGGACTTCTTCTGCATGTCCACACGGGCCCCGCCGGAGGAGGCCGCGGTGGTCCCGGAAGCGGTGTCGGAGGAGTCGCTGTCGCGGCCGTGCACGGCGTCCGCGACCTCGTTCATCTCCTTCTTCAGGTCGAAGCCGTTGCGGATTTCCTTGAGCCCGAGCTCGTCGTTGTCGAGCTGCTTGCGGATGAACTTCTTGGGGTTCAGGTCCTCGAACTCGAAGTCCTTGAACTCGGGGCCCAGCTCGTCCCTGATGTCCGCCTTCGCGCTGTCGGAGAACTCGCGGATCTTGCGGATCGTGCGGGAGACGTCCTGAATGACCTTCGGCAGCTTGTCGGGGCCGAAAATGAGCACGGCGAGGACGACCAGCGTCACTATCTCCAGTGCGCCAATGTCATTGAACACCTTGAGCTCCTTGCGATGTCCTCAGCCCGCAACAGGTCGTCGTCCGAGGTCTGGACCGTGACCACGGTACCCGCCGCTCATGTCTGTCCGGTAGCCGCTGCACGACAACCCGGAACAGACCTGGTCAGTCCTTTACTCAGTTCCCTCCGGCCGAGCCGAGCACCAAGGTCACCTCGCGGTCGGCGCCGTCGCGCTCGACCGTCAGCTCCAGACGGTCCTTCGGCCGGTGCGCGCGGACCTTGACGATCAGCTCGTCGCTGGAGTGCACGGGGTGCCCGTCGACCTCGGTGATGACGTCGCCCGGCTTGAGGCCCGCCTTGTCGCCGGGGCCGTTCCGGTTGACCGAGGGGCCGCCGTTCCTGCCCTTGTCCGCGATGCGGGCGCCGTCGCCCGTGAACTCGGTGTCGAGCGTGACGCCGATCACGGGGTGTGTGGCCCTGCCGAAGTTGATCAGCTCCTCGGCGACGCGCTTGCCCTGGTTGATGGGGATGGCGAAGCCCAGGCCGATGGAGCCCGCCTGGCCGCCGCCCTGTTCCGAGCCGTCGTCGGCGGAGCGTATGGCGCTGTTGATGCCGATCACGCGGGCCTTGGAGTCGACCAGCGGCCCGCCGGAGTTGCCGGGGTTGATGGGCGCGTCGGTCTGCAGGGCGTCCACGTACGAGATGTCGCTGCCGTCGCCCTTCTCGCCGCCCGCCGTGATCGGGCGCTCCTTGGCGCTGATGATCCCGGAGGTCACGGTGTTGGCGAGGTCGAAGGGGGCGCCGATGGCCACGACGGGGTCGCCGACCTGCACGTTCTCGGAATTGCCCAGGTGCAGGGGCTTCAGGCCGCGGACGCCGGAGACCTTGACGACCGCGAGGTCGTAGCCGGAGTCGCGGCCGATGACCTCGGCCTTTGCGGTCTCGCCGCCGCTGAAGGTCACCGTTATCTCGCCGCCGGTGCCCGCGGGCTCGACGACGTGGTTGTTGGTGAGGATGTGGCCCTTGCCGTCGAGGACGAAGCCGGTGCCGGTGCCCTGGGCGGAGTCGCCGCTGACGTGCAGGGTCACGACGCCGGGCAGGGCGGCCGCGGCGATGCCCGCCACGCTGCCCTTGGGGCGGTCCTTGGACTCCGTGTCCGCCTGCGGGAGCTCGATGTCGCCGACGCCGCCGTTGCGCTCCACGTACGAGCCGACGGCGCCGCCGATGAGACCGGAGACCAGGGCGATCACGGCGACCCCGACGAACAGGACCCGCCTGCCGCGCCTGCGCCGCTTCTCCTTGTCCTCCGGCGGCAGCGCGCCGGTCTGCTGGAGGGGCGCGTTCCAGGGGTCGTACGGCTGCCGGGGCGCCGCCTGCGGGTGCGCGGCCTGCGGCGGCACCGGCTGGGCCAGGGGCTGCGGCTGCGAGGCGCCGTTGTACGAGGGCGGGGGCGGGGTGGGGCCGGGGGCACCGTGCACGGTGCCGTGCGGGGGCGTGCCGCCGTGCTGCGGGGGCGGAGTGCCGTGGGCGGGCGTGCCGTGCGCGGGCGTGGCGCCGTGGGCCCCCGCGGGCAGCTGCGTGCCGTGGGCCGGGGTGGCCACGGGGTGCTGCACCGGAGGCGCGGGCGCCCAGGGACCGGGCTCGCCGTACGGCGGGGTGCTGTACGGATCCGGGTCGTGCAGGGGACGGGGGCGGTCGGCGGGGGCCGCGGCCGGTGCGGTCCCACTCGGAGCGGCGCCGGACGCGCCGGACGCGCCGTACGAGACCGGGGCGGCGGGCGACGGGTCGGCCGGGGCGGGCGCGGAGTGGGCCCCTGCGACCGGGGTCCCGGAGGCCGGGGTCGGCGCTCCCTGCGCCGGCACGCCCGCGCCCTGCGTCGCGCCCGGGGCCGTGCCCTGGGGCACGCCCTGCGTCGTGCTCTCCGGAGCCCGCGCGGGCGCCTGCTCCCGAGAGGGGGCGGCCGATGGGTCGGCGGCACCCGGCGTCTCGGGCCGTGGACGGCTCCACCACTTCGCCTTCGTGGGCTTCCCCTCGTCCATGCTCTCCCCACAACTGGCCCGCGGCGGACGCCGATTGGATGCTCGATCCCGCGCTCGCCAAGTCCCCCGGCGGCACGGCTCACCGAGGATTCAACCAGGTTCCCCCGCCGAAGCGCAGGGCAGCGTCACGTCAGTGAATCTGCGACGTGCCCTGCAACGGACCCGAGCCGGGCGGAGCGGACGCGGTGCCCATGGCATTCGTGCCCCCGGACGCCCCGGAGGGATCCGAGGCGGGACGCTCGATGCCCGGCGGCGCGGCCGCGCGGCGGCCCGGCATCACCGGGCGTATCAGCGGGGACACCGCGGTGGCGCCCACCAGCATCGGCGCCGTCAGCTCGTACACCCGCTCGCGCGAGCGGGGCGGCTGCGCGGGGGCGCCCGGCAGCAGCGGTCCCGTCACCTCGGTCGGCGCGACGGGCGCCGACAGGGCGCCGGGGCGCTGGCCGTGTGCCGCCAGTGGACTGCCGCCACCACGACGGCGCACGGAGTCCGGGGTCGCGGCGGTGCCCGAGCCCTGGGTGCGCTGCGGCGTCACATTGCTTCCGGAGCCGCCCGCGCGGGAGTCGCCCGAGTCGACGGGGACGCCGACCGTGACCCCGCCGAGCGCGATGGCCGCCAGCGACACCGCGCCCGCCGCCGCGAACGCGAAGCGGCGCCCGCGCCAGGGCGAGCGCTCCGGCTCGGGCCTGCCGACGTCATGGATGCGGAAGCCCCGCTGCTCACTGGGGAGCACCGCGGCGTGGGCCCCGGAGGGGAGGTACCCCACGAAGGGCTCACGGCCCGCGCCGAAGAGGCCGCTCCGCGGCAGTCCCGCGGATTCTGTGCCCCCGATGGCGAAGCCCTCCCCGTCACCGGGTCCCGCGGGCGGCTCGGCACCGCCCGCCGGAAGGCCCTGAAGGCGGGCGAGGAAGCTCTCGGTGGGCGGCGGCGGGGCCGCCTGCGCGAAGACGTTCTTCAGGCGACGCTGGGCGTCGGCCTCGGTCTTGCACATCGGGCACGTCGCCAGATGTGCCAGGACGCGCTCGCGCGCGTCGTGTCCCAGCTCGCCGTCCACAAGGGCGGCGAGCCTGTCCCCCAGATGCTGCTCGGCATCGGCCAGTTGCCGATCGGCAGGATTCGACCGTGATCCACTCACGCGGTCGCGCCCCCTCCTCCCAGCGCCACGGCACCGGTGACCGCGAGCGAACGGCGCTCCGCACGGGCCTCGGGCGACCGGTGCTGGAGGGCCTTGCGCAGCTGCGAGCGGCCCCGGTGGATACGGCTGCGGACCGTACCGAGCTTGACTCCGAGGGTCGCGGCGATCTCCTCGTACGAGAGGCCCTCGATGTCGCAGAGGACCACGGCGGCGCGGAACTCGGGCGCGAGGGTGTCGAGCGCCTGCTGCACGTCGGCGTCGAAGTGCGTGTCGTTGAACACCTGCTGCGGCGACGGCTCGCGGCTCGGCAGCCGCTCGGCGGCGTCGTCCCCGAGCGCGTCGAAGCGGATGCGCTGCTTGCGGCGCACCATGTCCAGGAAGAGGTTCGTGGTGATGCGGTGCAGCCAGCCCTCGAAGGTGCCGGGGGTGTACGTCGAGAGGGACCGGAAGACACGGACGAAGACCTCTTGCGTGAGGTCCTCGGCGTCGTGCTGGTTGCCGGTCAGGCGGTACGCCAGGCGGTACACGCGGCCGCTGTGCGTGCTGACGATCTCCTCCCAGGTGGGCGGAGTCCACACCTGCGATTCCGCGTCAGCGGCAAAGGTCGCGGTCTGAGCGGAGTCGTTGGCACGGATGCGGTCAGCGGTGTCGGTCACGGATTTCGGCTCACCCGCCAACCCGAGAAAACGCCGGAGCGCTCCTCCCCGAACCGCGGACGCAGCCGCACCTCCCCTGTCGGCTCTGGTGGTGTCCAGTGGAGCCCCTACCATAACCACCTCGCCCGTTAGCTCCGGATAAGCGTTTTTACGTGAATTTGGTACGGACTTCCCTGCGACTGTCCTGCCGCCGGGACGCGCCCGCTTCCGGTCTTGATCCATCCGTTACCCCCGCTGTCCTCACACCCCCTATAAACGCCCGGTCCCATCTGCGGGTTCCCGGCCCCAACGGATACAGTCACGGCCAGGCAACCACGGGGACAGGAGAGGGCCATTACCGCCAACCGGCAGACGAGCTGGGCGTTCGCCGACGCCTTTGTCGCCGAGGACGAGGCGCTGCGCTGGGCCCGCGACCGGGCCCGGGAGGCAGGCCTGCCCTCGGTGTCGCCCGGCACCGGCGCCGCGCTGCGCCTGCTCGCCGCCACGGTTGACGCGAAAGCGGTGGCCGAAATCGGTACGGGGACGGGAGTGTCGGGCATCCACCTGCTGCACGGCATGCGGCCGGACGGCGTACTGACCACCGTCGACCCCGAGCCGGACCGCCAGCAGTTCGCCCGGCAGGCCTTCCGCGCGGCCGGCTTCGCGGGCAACCGCGCGCGGTTCATTCCCGGGCGCGCCCTCGACGTCCTGCCGCGCCTCGCGGACGGCGGCTACGACCTCGTCTTCTGCGACGGCGACCGCCTGGAGTCCCTCGAATACCTCGCTGAATCGTTGCGCCTGCTGCGGCCCGGCGGGCTCGTCTGCTTCGAGGGCGTCTTCGCGGACGGCAGGACCGTGGACTCGGGGCCCCAGCCGGTCGAGGTCCTGCACGTGCGGGATCTCCTGCGGACCGTGCGGGAGAGTCCTGATCTTGTGACGTCGCTGCTCCCTGTGGGGGATGGGCTGCTCTGCGCCGTGAAGCGGTAGCGCTCCGCTGGGTTGGGCGGTTCTCCTCGGTGCCGTGGTCCTCCCGGCCCCTCCGCCCGTTCTGATCCGCGGGTTCGTCGTGCTTGCTCGCGCCGTTCCCCGCGCCCCTATCGGGCGCCCCTCCGCTGCCCCCAGCAGGTCCCTCGTGCTTGCTCGCGCCGTTCCCCGCGCCCCTGGCGGGGCGCCCCTCCGTCGTCCCCACCGGGTCCCTCGTGCTTGCTCGCGCCGTTCCCCGCGCCCCTGGCGGGGCGCCCCTCCGTCGTCCCCACCGGGTCCCTCGTGGTTGCTCGCGCCGTTCCCCGCGCCCCTGGCGGGGCGCCCCTCCGCTGTCCCCAGCAGGTCCCTCGTGCTTGCTCGCGCCGTTCCCCGCGCCCCTGGCGGGGCGCCCCTTCCTCGGGTCCTCGGGGGCCGGGCACAGCACTGCCCCGGATCGTCGTACGATGCCGGGGCAGTGGAAAAGTGTGGGCGTTTCCGCGTCAGCCGACGACCTTCTTCAGGGCGTCGCCGAGCGCGTCGGCCTCGTCCGGGGTCAGTTCGACGACAAGTCGACCGCCGCCTTCGAGCGGAACGCGCATGACGATGCCCCGCCCCTCCTTGGTCACCTCGAGCGGGCCGTCGCCCGTCCGCGGCTTCATGGCCGCCATGCTCGTTCCCCTTCCTGAAACCAGCTCATCGCAGCCGACAACCCAGGTGTCACCGGCATCGAACATATTGCTTCCAGGCCATTATCCCGCATGGCAGGACCCGATGACCAACATCGGTCGGCATCGCTTGCGCAACGCGCGCCCGCAAAACCACCCAATTCGGCGATGCGGCTGCGATACTTCGCCGCCCCATACGCCCCACAGGCCCGGAATTCTTTGACGCAGGTCACATATCCGCCCTCGTGCCCGACCCCGATGATCTCCGTCATGCTGAGTTCCTACCTACTGGACCAGCGGAGGGGGCCACCATGGCCGACAGCGTGCTCTACGAGGTGAGCGACGGACTCGCGACGATCACGATCAACCGTCCCGAGGCGATGAACGCCATGAACACCGAGGCCAAGGTCGCCCTGCGGGAGGCCGCGCGGGCAGCCGCCGCCGACGCGGCCGTGCGCGCGGTGCTGCTCACCGCGACCGGGCGCGCCTTCTGCGTGGGCCAGGACCTCAAGGAGCACATCGGCAACCTCGCCGCGGACCGCGAGGCGGGCACCGGGCAGACGATGAGCACGGTCAAGGAGCACTACAACCCGATCGTGCGGGCGCTCGCCGGGATGCCGAAGCCGGTCGTGGCCGGCGTGAACGGCGTCGCCGCCGGGGCCGGCCTCGGCTTCGCCCTCGCCGCCGACTACCGCGTGGTCGCGGACACCGCCAAGTTCAACACTTCCTTCGCCGGGGTCGCCCTGACCGCCGACTCGGGCGTCTCCTGGACGCTGCCGCGCGTGATCGGCCCCGGCCGGGCCGCCGACCTGCTGCTGTTCCCGCGCAACATCGACGCGCAGGAGGCGTACGCCCTGGGCATCGCCAACAAGGTCGTGCCCGCCGCCGACCTCGCCGCCGAGGCCGCGCAGGTGGCCCGCGCCCTGGCCGAGGGCCCGACCCTCGCCTACGCGGCGCTGAAGGAGTCCCTCGCCTACGCCGCGGCCCACACCCTGGACGAGGCGCTGGACAAGGAGGACGAGCTGCAGGGCAGGGCGGGCGCCTCCGAGGACCACGCGATCGCCGTGCAGGCCTTCATCGCCAAGGAGAAGCCGAAGTACCTGGGGCGCTAGACGGCGGGTGATGCCTCGCGGGCCACACAGTCCGCGAGGTGGTCGTCGACCAGTCCGCAGGCCTGCATCAGCGCGTACGCCGTGGTGGGGCCGACGAAGCGGATGCCGCGCTTCTTGAGGGCCTTGGACAGGGCCGTGGACTCGTCCGTGATCGCGGGGACGTCGGCCAGGGTCCTCGGGACCTCGCGCCCGGCGGGGTCCGGCGCGAACGACCAGATCAGGGAGTCGAGCTCGCCCTCGGGCCAGTCGGCCAGCACGCGCGCGTTGGCGAGGGTGGCGTCGATCTTCGCGCGGTTGCGGATGATCCCGGGGTCGGCGAGGAGCCGCTCGCGGTCCTCGTCCGTGAACTCCGCCACCGAGGCGATCTTGAAGTCCGCGAAGGCCGCGCGGAAGCCCTCGCGGCGGCGCAGGATCGTGATCCAGGACAGGCCGGACTGGAAGGCCTCCAGGCACAGCCGCTCGTACAGCGCGTCGTCGCCGTGGACCGGGCGGCCCCACTCCTCGTCGTGGTACGCGACGTAGTCCTCGGTGGACAGGCCCCAGGGGCAGCGCAGCGCGCCGTCCGGGCCGGGGATCGCGCCGGTCTCGGTGCTCACTGGTCGTCGCCCTTCTCGTCCTCGGTGGCCTTGCGCGGTGCGTACCCCTCGAAGAGGGCGGGGCCCGCGACCGCCGTGGCCTGGGCGCCGGCCAGGGCCGCCTCCAGCTCGGCGATGCGGGAGTCCCGCTCGGCCAGCTCGGCGCCGAGGCGGCCGAGCACGTCGTCCACGTCCGCCATGCGGTAGCCGCGCAGCGTCATCGGGAAGCGCACCTCCTCGATGTCGGCGCGGCGCAGCGGCCGGTCCGGGGGCAGCGGGTCGGTGAACTGCTCGGGCGCGGCCTCGGGCAGGGCGCCGCTCTCGCCGCCGCCGATCACGGCGAGGGTCACCGCGCCGACCACCACGACGAGGGCGATGACCAGGAACAAGAACAAGACCATCGTGAGGCCCCCACGCTCGACTGCCCGTGCTGAAACTGTCAGGGTCCGATCGTGCCATGCGGCACCGACAGTTAAGGTCGCAGGCGGCCGAACCGCGACAAGGACCCAGGAGGGCCACAGGGGATGCTCAGGCTTGGCAGGCGCGAGTTCGACGCGCACGAGCCGGTGATCATGGCGATCGTCAACCGGACCCCGGACTCCTTCTACGACCAGGGCGCCACGTTCCGCGACGAGCCCGCGCTCGCCCGCGTGGAGCAGGCGGTCGCCGAGGGTGCCGCGATCATCGACATCGGCGGTGTCAAGGCGGGGCCCGGCGAGGAGGTGACCGCCGAGGAGGAGGCGCGCCGCACGGTCGGCTTCGTCGCCGAGGTGCGCAGGCGCTTCCCCGACGTGGTGATCAGCGTCGACACCTGGCGGCACGACGTCGGCGAGGCGGTCTGCGAGGCGGGCGCCGACGTGCTCAACGACGCCTGGGGCGGCGTCGACCCGAAGCTCGCGGAGGTCGCCGCGCGGTACCGGGTCGGCCTGGTGTGCACGCACGCGGGCGGCGCCGAGCCGCGCACGCGGCCGCACCGGGTCACGTACGAGGACGTCATGGCGGACATCCTGCGGGTGACGGTGGGGCTGGCCGAGCGCGCGGTGGAGCTGGGCGTGGCGCGCGAGTCCGTGCTGATCGACCCGGGGCACGACTTCGGCAAGAACACCCGGCACAGCCTGGAGGCCACCCGCAGGCTCGGCGAGATGGTGGACACGGGCTGGCCGGTGCTGGTCTCGCTGTCCAACAAGGACTTCGTGGGCGAGACCCTGGACAAGCCGGTCAAGGAGCGGGTGATCGGCACCCTGGCGACGACGGCGGTCTCGGCGTGGCTGGGCGCGCAGGTCTACCGCGTCCACGAGGTGGCGGAGACGCGGCAGGTCCTGGACATGGTGGCGACGATCGCCGGCCACCGGCCCCCGGCGGTCGCCCGCCGAGGGCTCGCGTGAACCCTCCTTCGGGGGGTTCTACTTGCCGACTTCCTTCGTCACCAGGGCGATCGCCTCGTCGACGTCGTCCGTGACGTGGAAGAGGAGCAGGTCGGCGTCCGAGGCCTTGCCCTGGGCGATGACCGTGTTCTTCAGCCAGTCGACCAGGCCGCCCCAGTACTCCGAGCCGAACAGGACGATCGGGAACCGCGTGACCTTGCGGGTCTGGACGAGCGTGAGCGCCTCGAACAGCTCGTCCAGCGTGCCGAGGCCGCCGGGCAGGACCACGAAGCCCTGCGCGTACTTCACGAACATCGTCTTCCGGACGAAGAAGTAGCGGAAGTTCACGCCGATGTCGACGTAGGGGTTCAGCCCCTGCTCGAAGGGCAGCTCGATGCCGAGGCCGACCGAGATGCCCTTCGCCTCGACGGCGCCCTGGTTGGCGGCCTGCATCGCGCCGGGCCCGCCGCCCGTGATCACCGCGAAGCCCGCGTCCACGAGGGCCTTGCCGATCGCGACGCCCGCCGCGTAGTCCGGTGAGTCCTCCGGAGTGCGCGCCGAGCCGAAGACGCTGATCGCGGGCGGGAGTTCGGCGAGCGTGCCGAAGCCCTCGATGAACTCGGACTGGATGCGCAGGACCCGCCAGGGGTCCGTGTGCACCCACTCCGAGGGGCCGTCGGAGTCGAGGAGACGCTGATCGGTGGTGCCGGGCTGGACCTGGTCGCGCCGGCGCAGCACCGGTCCGAGCCGCTGCTCCTCGGGACGCTTCCCGGCCCTGACCTCGTCGGGGTTGCTCATCGTCTGCTCCCTCCATGCGTACGTGACTCACAGCGTAGGTCTACGCGGGTTACCACAGAGGGACCTCCGTGTGTCAGGAGGTGAGCCAGGCCCGCAGCGTCTCCTCCGCCTCGGGGATCCGCGCCGCCTCGACACGCTCGTCGATCTTGTGCGCGAGCAGCGGATTGCCGGGGCTGAAGTTGACCGCGGGCACCCCGAGCGCGCTGAAGCGGGAGACGTCCGTCCAGCCGAACTTGGGGCGGGGCTCGCCGCCGACGGCCGCCACGAAGGCCGCGGCGGCCGGGTGGGTGAGGCCGGGGCGGGCCGGGCCCGTGTGGTCGTCGACGATGAACTCCTCGACGCCGCAGTCCGCGAAGTACGCGCGCACGAAGGCGAGGGCGTCCTCCTCGGTGCGGTCCGGCGCATAGCGGAAGTTGACGGTGACGGTGCACTCGTCGGGGATGACGTTGGTGGCGACGCCGCCCTCGATGCGGACGGCGTTGAGGCCCTCGTGGAACTGGAGCCCCTCGACCACCGGCCTGCGCGGCTCGTACGCGGCGAGCCGCTCCAGGATCGGGGTGGCCGCGTGGATGGCGTTGGAGCCCATCCAGGCGCGCGCGGAGTGCGCCCGCACCCCCTTGGTCTTCAGCAGGACCCGCAGCGTGCCCTGGCAGCCGCCCTCGACGAGGCCGTCGGTCGGCTCCAGGAGGATCGCGAAGTCGCCCGCGAGCCAGTCGGGGTGGGCCTCGGCCACGTGCCCGAGGCCGTTGAGGTGCGCAGCCACCTCTTCGTTGTCGTAGAAGACGAAGGTGAGGTCGCGGGTGGGCTCGGTCACCGTCTGCGCGATACGCAGCTGGACGGCGACGCCCGACTTCATGTCGCAGGTGCCGCAGCCCCACAGGATGCCGTCCTCGTCCAGGCGCGAGGGCACGTTGGGCGGGTTCTCGGCGATCGGCACGGTGTCGATGTGCCCGGCGAGGACGACGCGCTCGGCGCGGCCGAGGTTCGTGCGGGCCACCACGTTGTTGCCGTACCGGTCGACGGTGAGGTGCGGCAGGGCCCGCAGCGCCGTCTCGATGGCGTCGGCGAGCGCCTTCTCCTCGCCGCTCGGGGACGGGAAGTCGACCAGCTGCGCGGTGAGCTTCGCGGCGTCGAGCGTGAGGTCAAGCGGTGTGTGAGGCATGCCGAAGACCCTAACGCCAGACGGCGCGCCGACCTGTCGGTGGACTCCAGTACCTTGGACGCGTGCCTGAGCCCCCCACCCGCGTCCGGCGCGGCCGTCGCCTCCGTCTGGGGGCCGCGTTCGCCGTGCTGCTGGCCGTCGCGGGCTATGTGGCGGTGCAGTACGTGTACGGGGGCAAGCCCGCGCCGCGGTGCACGGTGGTGTCGGGGAACGGCGACGGCGCCTCGTACGAGTTCACCGCCGAACAGGCGCAGAACGCCGCGACGGTGGCCGCGGTCGGCACCGCGCGCGGCATGCCCGAGCGCGCGGTGACCATCGCGCTCGCGACGGCCCTCCAGGAGTCGGGCCTGCGCAACATCAGCCACGGCGACCGGGACTCGCTCGGCCTCTTCCAGCAGCGGCCCTCGCAGGGCTGGGGCGACGAGCGGCAGATCATGGACCCGGCGTACTCGGCGGGCCGGTTCTACGCGCATCTGGCCGAGGTACCCGGCTATTCGCGCCTGCCCCTCACGGTGGCCGCGCAGCGCGTGCAGCGCAGCGGCTATCCGCAGGCCTACGCCAAGCACGAGCCGGACGCCGCGCTGCTCGCCGCCGCGCTCACCGGCCGTTCGCCCGCCACCTTCAGCTGCGAGGGCCGCCCGGACACCGACCCGTCGGGCCCCGCGCAGGTGCGGGCCGCCCTCGTCCGCGACTTCGGCCGCGAGGTCCGCCCGGACGCCGCGCGGGGGCGCACGGTGACGGTCCCCGTGCCCGCCCCGCTGGCCGGCGGCCGGACCCCGCAGCGCGGCTGGGAGCTGGCGCACTGGGCGGTGGCGCAGTCCTCGGCGCTGCACGTCGAGCGGGTCTCGTACGGCGGCAGGGAGTGGCGCGCCGACGGCTCGGGGGCGTGGCGGAAGGCGGCGTCGGACGGCGCCGCGGGACCGGGCGGGGCCGCGGACGAGGTCCGCATCGTCACCGGGCAGTAGTACGGCGGATCACTCGTTGGGGGCACGGTGAGCGCGTCGGCTCGACGCCGCGCGCAGCTTTCCCGTGCCGCTCGCCCGTAAACCTCGGATCCCTTGCGAGCACTGGGGATCAGGCAATCGGCGAGGGGGCGGCACGGGCCGCGTTTGTCCGCTTTTAACCGCAGGCGATTATGCGACGCATTGCCAACTCTTTACGTTGGGCCGCCGCAACCTTCCCGGACTTCGAGCGGTAGTCACTGCGTCCGATCGCCGGAACCCATCCGGCGGGAAGCCGGAGCCGATCCGGCCGGACGACCCAACGTTCTCTCCCGTCTGAAGGAGCATCATGTCCCTCCCCCTGACCCGCCGGATCGCCCGTGCCGCGCTGCTCGGCGCAGCGGGTGCAGCTGCCGCGGTCGGTGCGGCCGGCTCCGCAAGCGCCGCGGCTCTCCCGGCCGCCCCCGACCTGGGCGGGCTGACCGCCGTGGACGGTGCGGGCCTGGGCAACACCGTCGACGGTGCCGCTCAGAACGTCAGCGACCTCGCCGGTGACACCGGCAGCAAGGCCGTGAAGAAGGCCGTGCCGACCGCGGGCAAGGCCGTCGGCAAGGGCGCCAAGACCGCGACCCCCGCCGCGCAGAAGGCCGCGGGCGACGTCGCGGGCAGCGCGGGCGAGGTCCTCGGCGACACCGCGGGCACGGCCACCGACGGCGGCCTGCCCACCGACGGCCTGACCAAGGGCGGCCTGCCGGCCGCCGACCAGCTCCCGGTCAAGGGCCTGCCGCTCGGCTGATCGCCCGGCGCGCGCACGAAGGGCCCGGAGCCAGTGGCTCCGGGCCCTTCGTCATGTCCTGCCGCCCGCCGGGCGTCCGGCTCAGGCCAGGCGCGCGACCGCCGCCGCGACCCGCTCGTCCGACGCCGTCAGCGCCACGCGCACGAAGCGCTCGCCCGCAGGGCCGTAGAAGTCGCCGGGCGCCACCAGGATGCCGAGCTCCGCGAGGTGGCCGACGGTGTCCCAGCAGGACTCGTCGCGGGTGGCCCACAGATACAGGCTCGCCTCGCTGTGCTCGATGCGGAAGCCGTGCTGCACCAGGGCGTCGCGCAGGGCCGTGCGCCGGGCCGCGTACCGCCCGCGCTGCTCCTGGACGTGCTGGTCGTCGCCGAGCGCCGCCACGACGGCCGCCTGGGTCGGCGCGGAGGTCATCATGCCGCCGTGCTTGCGGATCTGGAGCAGCTCGCCGAGGACGGCCGCGTCACCGGCGATGAACGCCGCGCGGTAGCCCGCCAGGTTGGACCGCTTGGAGAGCGAGTGGACGGCGACGATCCCCTCGTACGAACCGCCGCAGACGTCCGGGTGGAGCACCGAGACCGGCTCGGCCTCCCAGCCGAGCTCCAGGTAGCACTCGTCGCTGACGAGCAGCACGCCGTGCTCGCGGGCCCAGGCGACGGTGCGGGTGAGCTCCTCGCGGGTGAGGACGCGACCGGTCGGGTTCGAGGGCGAGTTGAGCCAGAGCAGCTTGAGGTGCGTGGGGTCGAGCTCGGTGGGCTCGTCGTAGGCGACGTACTCGGCGCGGGCCAGGCGCGCCCCCACCTCGTACGTCGGGTAGGCGAGACGCGGGTAGGCGACCACGTCGCCGGGGCCGAGGCCCAGCTGCGTCGGGAGCCAGGCCACCAGCTCCTTGGAGCCGACCACCGGCAGGACGTTGCGGTGCGTGAAGTCGCGCGCGCCGAGGCGGCGTTCGCACCAGCCGGTGAGCGCGTCGCGCAGCTCCGGGGTGCCCCACACCGTCGGATAGCCCGGCGAGTCAGCGGCCGCGACCAGCGCTTTCTGGATCAGCTCGGGCACCGGGTCGACCGGGGTGCCCACCGACAGGTCGACGATGCCGCCGGGGTGGGCGGCCGCGGTGGCCTTGTACGGCTCGAGCCTGTCCCAGGGAAAGGTGGGAAGGCGGTCGGAGACTGCTGACACGTGCTGACTCCCGTGCTGGTACTGGTCGTTGCAAACGCCTCGGTCCCGCACGGCGCGAAGCCGTACGGGACCGGGGCAGCGCTCGAACTGCCGTTACTGGTTCTGCGGCGGCAGGGCGGCGATGAAGGCGTGGTCGCGCTCGATCAGGCCGAGCTTGCTCGCGCCGCCGGGCGAACCGAGCTCGTCGAAGAACTCGACGTTCGCCTTGTAGTAGTCCTTCCACTCCTCAGGAGTGTCGTCCTCGTAGAAGATCGCCTCGACCGGGCAGACCGGTTCGCAGGCTCCACAGTCGACGCATTCGTCCGGGTGGATGTACAAGGACCGGGAGCCCTCGTAAATGCAGTCGACCGGGCACTCCTCGATGCACGCCTTGTCCTTGACGTCGACACAAGGCTGCGCGATGACGTAGGTCACGCTGTCGTTCCTCCTCGATACGGGCGTTGGCGGGCCGTCTTCAGGCTCCGCTCGCCTGGCGCGCGGGAGCGCGGCGTCGTCGATGCCCGCCCCTAGTATCTCCGTTCCCGGGCATGATCCGAACAGGAGGGGCGTACAGAGCTGTGGAATTCACTGCGGGCGGACAACTCGAGGTCCGTATCACCCCCGCTGACGTGGGAAAACGCGTCTCTGTTCGACGGCTCACCGACGCCTCGGACACTGCCGGCAAGTTCACCGACACGGTGGGTGTTCTCACATCGTGGGACGACGGTGTGGTGCTCATCACACGACGGGACGGCGAAAGCGTCCGGATTCCGGAGCGAACTCTGGTCGCGGGCAAGGTCGTCCCGGCCGCTCCCGCACGCCGGCGCGGCCCCGCCGCCTCGTTCGAGGAACTGGCCCGGGTGAGCGCGCGGGCCTGGCAGCCGGTGGAGAGCGAGGCGCTCGGCGAGTGGCGGCTGCGGGCGGCCGCCGGCTTCACCCGCCGGGCCAACTCCGCGCTGCCGCTCGGTGATCCGGGAATCCCCCTCGACGAGGCACTTTCGGCCGTACGTGGCTGGTACGCCACCCGGGGCCTGCCCGCGTACATCCAGACCGCCACCGGCGCCGAGGGCACCCAGGAGCTGCTCTGCGCCGGCCTGGAGGAGCGCGGCTGGGTGCGTGAGGTGACCGCGCAGCTGTACGTCGGCGGGCTCGCCCCGGTCGGCGATCTGGACACCGCCGTGGACCGCGTGCGGCTGTCCCGGTCCTTCGACGAGGCGTGGCTGCGGCAGTACAACCGGGCCGGGATTCCCGGCCCCCATGTGCGCGAGGTGCTGGCGGGCGGGCCCTCGGTGTGGTTCGCTTCCGTGCCCGGGAGCGGTGACTCCCCCGCCGCGATCGGGCGGTGCGTGGTGGACGGGCGCTGGGCGGGGTTCATGGCGGTCGAGGTGGATCCGGGGTTCCGGCGGCAGGGGCTCGCCACCGCGGTGATGACCGCGCTGGCCCGGCAGGCCCTGACCGAGGGCGCGTCGGCGGCCTGGCTCCAGGTCGAGGACGACAACGACGGCGCACGGGCGCTGTACGGAGGGATGGGCTTCGCGGCCCATCACGCCTATCACCACTACCGGTACGGCGCGTCGGCCTGAGCGGGCGGCGCGCGCGGCGCCACGGGCGCGGCGAACACGGCACGGCACGTAACGGCACGGCACGTACTCGGCGCTGAACACAGCACAGCACGCGCCCGGCACGTACTAGAGAACGACGCACGTACACAGCACGGCAACAACGCCCGGTCAGGGCATGAGACACGAGGCACGTATGCACGCGGAGTCCGGCGAATGGCGGCGGCGGTTCGCCGAAGAGGCACGGTCGGAGCGGCCCGGTCTCGCGCTGCTGTGCCTGCTGATCGGCACCGAGGCGGACCCCTCGCTCGACGCGGCGGGGATCGACGCCGCCGAGATCGAACTGGACCGGCTCGCGGGGCTGCTGCCGTTCCGGCCGGGCGGGCCGCGCGCCTGGGCGGCGGCGCTGGCCGAACTCCTGGGCGGGCAGCACGGGTTCGAGGGGACGCCGGGCGACTACCAGCGCCTCGACTCCTCGCTCCTGCACCAGGTCCTGCGCCGCCGCAGGGGCCTGCCGATCCTGCTCTCGGTGGTCTGGATGGAGGTCGCGCGCCGCGCGGGCGCCCCCGTCTACGGAGTGGCCCTGCCCGGACACTTCGTCGTCGGCTTCGGACCCCGGGACGACCAAGTGCTCGCCGACCCCTTCGACGGCGGCCGCCTGCTGACCGGGGCCGACGCGGAGCTGCTGGTCTCCGGGACGGCCGGCGGAGGCATCCCGCCCTCGATGCTGACGCCCGCCGACCCGCTGAACATCGTGCAGCGCATCCTCAACAACATCCGCGCCTGGGCCGCCGCCCGCCCCGAGCGCTCCGACGTCGCGCTGTGGGCCCTTGAACTCTCCCTCCTGCTCCCCGCCCACCCCGCGCGCCTGCGCTACGAACGCGCCCAACTCCTGGTGGAGCGCGGCGACTTCCTCGGCGGCGCCGCCGAGCTCGACGCCTACGCCGATGTGGTGACGCCCGTCGAGCCGACCACCGCGGACCGGGTCCGCCAGCAGGCGCGGGCCGCGCGGGCGATGCTCAACTGAGCCCGGGCGGCGGCTCCGGCCGCCCGGAACCGACGTATCGATCGAGGCGACCGGGCACCAGGGACGTATGCACCCCCGACCCCCTGGAGCCGCCCCGTGGCGGCGGCTGTTCGCGGCCGAGGCCGGGTCCGCGCGGCCCGATCTGGCGCTGCTGTGCCTGCTGATCGGCACCGAGGCGGACCCCTCTCTCGACGCGGCGGGCATCGACACCGCCCGGCGCGTGCTCGACCGGCTCGCGGAACAGGCCGCGCCCGGCCCCCGCTCCCCCCGCTTCGACGATCCCCGCGCCTGGGCGGCCTCGCTGGCCGAACTCCTCGGCTCACGCTGCGGGTTCAAGGGGCGGCCCGGCGACTACCAGCGCCTGGAGTCCTCCCTCCTGCACCAGGTCCTGCGCCGCCGCAGGGGCCTACCGATCCTGCTCTCGGTGGTCTGGATGGAGGTCGCGCGCCGCGCGGGCGCCCCCGTCTACGGAGTGGCCCTGCCCGGACACTTCGTCGTCGGCTTCGGCCCCCGCGACGAACAGGTCCTCGCCGACCCCTTCGACGGCGGCCGCCTGCTGACCGGGACGGACGTCGAGCTGCTGGTCGCGGCGGCCACCGGTGCCCCGCTCCTGCCGTCCATGCTGAGCCCCGCGGGCCCGCTGGACATCGTGGGGCGCATCCTCAACAACATCCGCGCCTGGGCCGCGCCGCGCCCCGAGCACTCCGACGTCTCGCTCTGGGCGATCGAGCTCTCCCTGCTGCTGCCGTCCCCGCCGCCCCGGCTGCACTACGAACGGGCCCAACTCCTCGTCCAGCGAGGGGACTACCTGGTCGGCGCGCGCGAACTCGACGTCTACGCCGAGGAGGTCGCCGCGGCCGAGCCCGCGACGGCCGACCAGGCGCGGCGGCAGGCGCTGCGGGCGCGGGCGATGCTGAACTGACGCCCGGCACCGCGGCGGTTCAGAGCCAGCCCTTGTCCCTGGCGACCCTGACCGCCTCCGCGCGGTTGCGGACCGCGAGCTTCTGAATCGCCGTCGAGAGGTAGTTGCGGACGGTGCCCTGGGAGAGGTGCAAGGTGGTGGCGAGCTCGGCGTTGGTGGCGCCGTCGGCCGCCGCGCGCAGCACCTCGCGCTCGCGGTCGGTGAGCGGGTTCGCGCCCTCGGCGAGGGCCGCCGCGGCCAGCGTGGGGTCGATGACCCGCTCCCCCGCGAGCACCTTGCGCACCGCCTCGGCGAGCTGCGCGGCGGGCGCGTCCTTGACCAGGAAGGCGACGGCGCCCGCCTCCATGGCGCTGCGCAGATACCCGGGGCGGCCGAAGGTGGTGAGCACGACCACCTTCAACTCCGGGAACTCGGACCGCAGTCGGGCCGCCGCCTCGATGCCCGTCATGCCGGGCATCTCGATGTCGAGCAGCGCCACGTCCACGTCGTGGGCGCGCGCCGCCGCGACCACCTCGTCGCCGCGCGCCACCTGGGCGACGACCTCCATGTCCGGCTCCAGGCCGAGCAGGGCGGCGAGTGCCTCACGGACCATGGACTGGTCCTCGGCGAGCAGGACCCGCACGACGCCGCTCGCCCCGGCCGCGCCCTCGGCGCCGCGCTGACTGATCTCGCTGCTCATGAGGGGGATCCTACGGCCGCGGGCGCGAACGGGACGCGGACCGTGAGGCGGAAGCCCCCGCGGGCCGCCGGACCCGTCTCCAGGGCACCGCCGACCGCGTCGACGCGCTCGGCAAGGCCCGTCAGGCCGTTGCCCGACGCCGTGCCCGCGCCGCCCGTCCCGTCGTCCTCCACGGACAGTTCGAGGAGCCGCCCCGCGAGGGTCTGCCGCGCCGTGAACGCCACCGTGCAGCGCCGGGCGCCGCTGTGCCGCACCACATTGGTGACGGCCTCGCGCAGCGCCCAGGCGAGCGCCGCCTCCCCGTCCTCGCCCGGCAGTTCGGCGGGCGCCTCAAGCGGGACGTCGGCCGCGATGCCCGCGGCGGTCAGCGCCGTGCGGGCGCCCGCGAGTTCGCCGGCCAGGGTGCGCCTGCGGTATCCGGAGACGGCCTCGCGCACGTCCACCAGGGCCTGGCGGCTGACCTGTTCGATGTCGGCGACCTGCTGGGCCGCCTTGTCGGGGTGGTCGGGGAGCATGCGGCCCGCCAGCTCGCTCTTGAGCGTGATCAGGGAGAGCGAGTGGCCGAGCAGGTCGTGCAGATCGCGGGCGAGCCGCAGCCGCTCCTCGTTCGCGGCGAGTTGGGCGACGGTCGCGCGGGCCTGGCGGAGCTGGATCGTGGTGCGGATCAGCTCGCGTACGCCGGACATCGCGAAGCCCACCAGGAGCGTGATCACCCCGAGGTTGGTGATCAGATCGCCGAGGCCGTCGTCGCGCAGGCCGACCAGGACCATCAGGAGGGTGACCCCGGGGATCACCCACAGCGAGTACCGCACCGGCAGGACGGCGCCCGCGGAGACCGAGACGTAGACGAAGAGACCGAGCCAGTGGTCGCCGAAGCCGAAGGCGAGCACGACGGCGAGGAGCAGGAGCAGCACGAAGGAGGCGACGACCCTGCCCCAGTCGAGGATCTTGGTGGTGTAGCGGAAGACCAGGGTCAGGTAGCAGACCACGAAGACCGCGAGGCCCAGCCAGCCGGACGCGGTGGCGAGGGCCGTGCGGGGGGTGTCGGTCAGATCCCTGATCGGGGCGCTCAGGAAGACCAGCCAGACACCGATCCAGGCCGACTTCACCAGGCACTGGCGGCGGCCCTGCGGCGGCCGGCCGAACGTCTGCACGGGATTGAGCTCTGCGTACTCGCCGTCTGTCG
This sequence comes from Streptomyces sp. NPDC052114, assembly GCF_040680155.1. Taxonomy (NCBI): domain Bacteria; kingdom Bacillati; phylum Actinomycetota; class Actinomycetes; order Kitasatosporales; family Streptomycetaceae; genus Streptomyces; species Streptomyces sp. NPDC052114. Next base: position 108,134 of record NZ_JBFAWC010000005.1, read on the forward strand.
CGTTCACGCCTTCAGTGTGTCCTTCCGGTACAGCCATGCGGCACCGCCCGCGAAGAGCACGAAGTAGGCGATCAGGAGCGTGATGTCCTTCGCGTGCGGCGCGTCGCCCAGTTCGATCGCCTGGCCGAGGGCAGCGTACGCGTGCGTGGGCAGCCACGACGCGGCGTCCTGGAGCCACTGCGGGAACGTCGTCGACGGCATCCACAGGCCGCCGAGGATGGAGAGCCCGAAGTAGATGATCATCGTGATCGGGCGGACGGCGTCGCCGGAGGCGAGATAGCCGATGGCCACCCCGAGCGCGGCGAAGCAGAGGCTGCCCGCCCAGATCGCGCCCGTCAGCGCCAGCCACTGCCAGGCCTCGAAGCGCACGTCCTTGGCGAGCGCAGCGACCGCGAACACCACGACGATGGAGGGCAGGCTCACCACGGCCGCGCTCGCGGTCTTCGCGAGGACGTAGCCGCGTCCGGGCAGGCTCGTCAGGCGCAGCTGGCGCACCCAGCCGCTCTCGCGCTCCTTGGCGATGCGCTCGCTGTTGCCCATCAGTACGGCGGTCAGGGCACCGAAGGACGCCATCGAGACCATCATGAACGCGGGCACGGAGAGCCCCGAGCCGGGGATCTTGTCCGCGCCGTCCTGGGTGCCCGCGATGATCACGAAGAGCAGCGACGGGTAGATCACGGAGAAGAACAGGAACTTGCGGTTGCGCAGGGCGCGGGTGATCTCGAGCTTGATCAGGCTGTTCATCGGGTCCTGGCCTCCTCGGCCTCGGTGATCGCCACGAAGGCCTGCTCCAGACCGAGTCCGGCGACTTCGAGGTTGCGGGGGTAGACGCCGAGTCCGTACAGCGCGTGCACGGTGGCGTCGGCGTCCGTCGACTGGAGGCGGACCGTGTGGCCCGAGACGTCCAGCGTGGTCAGGAACGGCAGCTCGCGCAGGCGCGCGGTGAGCGCCTCGTCGATGCCGGCCAGGTCGAAGGCGACCTTGCGGGCGCCCGCCTTGGCCTTGATCTCGGCCGCGGTGCCGTCCGCGAGGAGGCGGCCGCGGTGCAGGACCAGGACGCGGTCGGCGATCGCGTCGGCCTCCTCCAGGTAGTGCGTGGCGAAGAGGACCGCGCGGCCCTGGTCGGCCTGCTCGCGCATGGTGGCCCAGAACGCCTGGCGGGCGCTGACGTCCATGCCGGTGGTCGGCTCGTCCAGGACGATCAGGTCGTTCTCGCCGGCCGTGGCGAGGGCGAAGCGCACGCGCTGCTCCTGGCCGCCGGAGAGCTTGTCGACCTTGCGGTCGGCGATCTGGGTGATGCCCGCGTGGGCGAGCACGTCGCCCACGCGGTGGGGCCTGGGGTGCAGGTCGCAGGCGAGCCGGACCAGCTCGCGCACCGTCACCTCGCCCATCAGGCCGCCGCTCTGCAGCATGGCGCCGACCCGGCCCGCGGTGATCGCCTCGCGGGGGGCCGCGCCGAAGACCCGTACGGTGCCGCTGTCCGGGCGCCGCAGGCCGAGGAGCAGGTCGAGGGTGGAGGACTTGCCCGCGCCGTTCGGCCCGAGCAGCGCCACCGTCTCGCCCGGGTGGAGGTCGAGGGTCAGACCGTCGACGGCACGGACGTCGCCGTAGCTCTTGGTCACCTGCTCGAAGCTCACCGCGGTGGTGGCCGGGGCGAGTGCCCCCGATGTCGTCGTCATGCCTGTCATCGTCACAAAACCGCAGGTGGCGGCGGCAGTGTCGACTGTGGTGTCTCGGGGATGACAGATGTCATGCCGAAGGCCGGCAGGAATGTCCTGCCGGCCTTCGGGACGGACGAGAATTCAAGACGGACGCACCTTCGGGACGGACGAAAAGCCGCCGGCCTCAGCTCGCGTTCGTCTCGATCACACCGATGCGCTCCGCGGGCGTGCTGCCGATGAGCGCCTTGTTCATCGCGCCCGCCACGTCGGTCGCCTGGACCGGCGTCTTGGAGCCGTCGCCGCGCTGGATCAGCACGCCGTCGAAGGCGTTGCCGTACAGCTTCTTGAGCTCTTCGAGGTTGTAGTACGGCTGCAGCGTGCCGTCCTTGGCCACCCGCGTCTCCAGGATCTTCGGCAGCGACTTGGACGGGCCGAAGGGGAGCGACTTGGGGCCCGCCTTGATGACCACGTTGGCGGACATCGCGGGCTTGGCGAACCGGGTCATGAACTTGTCGACCTCGGCCTTGGCGACGGTCGGCTTGCGCGTGGTGACCGGCAGCTGGACCGTGCCCGCGCTGCCCGTCTCGACCTGCTTCTTGTACGCGTCGGCGACGGCCTTCGTGGCCGCGTCGGCGTCGATGCCCTTGCCGACCTTGCCGTAGACGGGGACGGCCTTGCCGGGCACGAACTTGACCGTGCCCTCCTGCGCCGTGCCCGAGCCGCCCGCGGCGCGCTCCAGGGCGGCCGCCAGCTTCTCCTCGTCGACGGGCATGACGGGCTCGACGACGCGCTGGCCGCCGAACAGCGAGCCGACCACCGAGACGGGGTTGTAGTCGCTGCCCGCCGCCGCGCGGACGGTGGCCTGGCTGTCCAGGGTCAGCCCCGACTGGTCCGGCTTGAGGGTGACGGACTCGCCGTCCACCGACAGCTTCAGGGGCTTGGTGACGCGCTCGTCCAGCGCCGCGTCGAGCTTCTTGACGGCCTCGTCGCGCGTGCCGCCGCCGATGTCGACGCCGAGCACCGTGGTGCCCTTGGGGACGTCCGCGTGGTTCATCAACAGGCCCGCGCCGTACGCACCGCAGCCCACGACGACCACGGCGACCGCGACGAGGACCAGCTTGCTGCGGCCCTTCTTCTTCGCCTTCGGCGCGGGCGACGGGGACGTGGGCACGTCCGGGCGCACCGGCTCGGGCAGCTTCGGCGGGGTGTGCGGAACCGGTCCCTCACCCTGCGGTCCTGGCGCGAACGGGGAGTTGTCCTGCACGGGCGGCACCACGGGGATGCCACTGGTGAGCGTCTCGCCGGAGACGTTGCCGCCCGGGGCGGGGGCGGCGGGGCCGCCCGGCACGGAACCGGGGCCGCCGGGCACCGGGCCGCCGCCCGCGGGCGGACGCGGGCCGCCGGCGGGCGGCGAGACCGGACCGGCCTTCTGCGGCGTGAGGATCGCGGTGTCGTCGCTCATGGCGCCGGAACGGGGCGGCCGGGGGCCGGAGTTGGCGGGGGCACCGGGCACGCCGGAGACGCCGGGGCCCGAGGGGGCCGAGGGCGTGGGCGGCGCCAGCGGGCTGTCACCGGTGACCGGACCGCCCGTGGGACCCGCGGGACCGCGGGAGCCGCCCGCGCCGGGGCCGGAGCCCGTACCGCCGTCGGAGAAGTACGGCAGGTCGCCCCGCGTCGGGTCGCCGCCCTGCGGTGCGCCCGGGGGCACCGGGGCGCCCGAGCCGAGGGGGCCCGACGCCACGGCGCCGGACACGTCGAAGGAGCCCGTACCGCCGGATCCTGCGCCGGAGCCGTTCGAACCGGCGGGACCCGCCGAGCCGTTCGCACCGTCGCCCCGCGCGGGCTTGCGCGGCGCGAACCAGTCGCTCGTCTTCTCCTCGGACGCCGCGGGTGCTCCCGCACCACCGTCGGCCGCGGCGGCACCGCCGCCGACGGCCCCGCCCGAACCGAAAGCGGAAGCGCCCGGGGCAGCCGCGCCGGGTGCCCTGCCCGCGCCTGCCGTGCCGCCCGCGCCGGGTGCCGGCGCGCCACCGTCACGGGGCCCCTCGTCGTCCGCGCGCGCGTCGTCGCGCCCGCCCTCGTCGCCGACGGGCGTGCGCATGACGACCGGCGGGATGGGCCGCGAACCGGGGATGTTGATCCGGATGCGGGTGGTCAGCGTGGTCTGGGTCTCGGGCTCGTCGGGCCGCTCGTCGGCGGCCTGCCGCCGCGAGCCGTCCGCGCCGCCGTCGGCGGCTGCGCCCTGTGCCGGGGAGCCGTACGGCGGCGTCCCCGAGGGGTATGCGGCTCCGCCGCGCGCCTGGGGCCCGGCGGACGAACTGTCAGTTTCACGACTCAAGGCAGGTTCTCCTGGTTGACTCCGCCGCCCGTCTCTACCTCATCCGGGGTCCCCCCGGCCGGAGGTTGGGGAGGCTCGGCGGCCGCACCACCATACTGGCCGCCGTCGGCACTCCTCCCGTGACCGGCGTCAAACCCGGGCGGGACACGGGCCGAAGTGGTACGTCACTTGCCAAGTCGGGCGGCGGGGCCGCCCGGTTGCGGGCGCTGTCCGAGCGTGGCACACATCACAGCCACGGCCATGCCGCCCAGCAGGAAGCCGTACGAGCCGAGGCCCGCACCGAAGAGGAAGTCGCCCTCGGGTCTGGTGGCGGTCAGCAGCATGACCGCGACCAGCCAGCCCGCGGCGGGCGCGACGGCCCCGGCTCTGGTGCCGACCGCGCGCGCCCCTCCGTAGAAGGCGCCGGCGGCGCCGAGGAGCGCGATGAGCAACCCGGCCGGGAAGAAGCCGCCTTGGACGAGCGCGCCCGCGACGCCGACGAGGGCGCCGAGCACGAACAGCCCGAGGTAGGCGGCGAGCCGTCCCGCCCGCAGCGGCTGGGCGAGGAAGCCGCCCGCGGGCGCCGCCGCGGCCGCCGAAGCGGAACCCGAAGCGGAAGAGCCCCCGGCGGCCCCGGGGCCGGAGCCCCTGCCGGAGTCGGCCCCCGACGAGGCACGGGATCGCGTGCTCACAGCGCGGTCACCTCCGCCGCATCCGTCACCCTTTCGAGCCCCGCGAACAGATCGCTCTCGCGGGCCACGCCTTCCTTCGAGGGTCCCACGGTGCCCTGGGTCGACGCCTCTCCCCGCACCAACTCGTAATACTCCACGTCGAAGATCGGCTGCGCGAGGTCGTTGGAGAGGACGAAGAGCGGCCCGCTCACCGTGATCTGGGTGGCGTGGGCCGCCATGGCCGCCGCCTTGGCCGCCTTATGGGGCCGGCCGTCGATCTCCGTCGTGATCCGCTCGTCGTCCGTGACGCCGGGCACGTCCGCGACGGCGGCGGGCGTGCGGAAGGGTGAGTGCGCCAGCGCGCCCCCCATCCACCGGAACCTTTCCTCGACCACCGAGCGCGGGGCGCGGTTCCAGTAGATCTTGCTGATGGTGTGCGGGTCCCCCAGGTCGGCGCGGAAGGCACCCTCGGCCGCGAGGTCGGCGGCGCGCATGGCGACGCGGTGCGCCTGGATGTGGTCCGGGTGGCCGTAGCCCCCGTCCGGGTCGTACGTCACGAGCACCTGCGGGCGGACCTCGCGGATCACCTCGACGAGGTGCGCGGCGGCCTCGTCCAGGTCGGCCGACCAGAACGCGCCGGGGCGGTGGTTCTGCTCGACGCCCATCATCCCGGAGTCGCGGTAGCGCCCGGTGCCGCCGAGGAAGCGGTGGTCGGTGACCCCCAGCTCCTTCATGGCGGCGGCCAGCTCCCCGATGCGCTGGGCGCCCAGGGAGTCCTCCCGGTCGGCGGCGAGGTGGGCGAGCTCGGCCGGGATGACCTCGCCCTCCTCGCCCAGCGTGCAGGTCACCAGGGTGACCCCGGCGCCCTCGGCCGCGTACTTGGCCATGGTCGCGCCGGTGGTGATCGACTCGTCGTCGGGGTGCGCGTGCACGAGGAGCAGGCGCCGGGCGGGCAGTTCCGTCATGGGACCACCCTACGAGCACCGCGGCGACCCTTCAGAACGTGCGGGGCACGCCCCGAGGGGTCACGGCGGTCAGAACTTGATGTCGCCGATCATCCCCGCGACGTTCGTCGTCAGCTCGTTGATGGTCGGCGCGATGGACGAGCTCGCCAGGTAGAAGCCGAGGAGCATGCAGACGACCGCGTGCCCCGCTTTCAGACCTGACTTCTTGACCAACAGGAAGACGATGATCGCCAGCAGCACCACCGCCGAAATCGAGAGTGCCACGGCGGTCACCTCCAAGTCGTTGCCGTAACCCAGTGCGGACGCCAGCAGGTTCATACCCACCAAGCGCTACGGATCATAACTATCCGTGCGGACGCATGAGTCGGAGCACGGCAGCACAGGGGGGCGCATGCGCCATAAGGTCGGGGGATGACCTCCGAGAACCCCGGAAATCCCAGGCCCGGCGAGAGCCCGGCACAGCGGCTCTCCTTCCCGCGGCAGCACGCCCGGACGCAGCGTTTCACCCTGGGCGCGCCCCGCGCGTTCACGGTCGCGCCGGACGGCTCGCGCGTCGCCTTCCTGCGGTCGTCCGACGGCACGGACCGGGCCCAGCGGCTCTGGGTCCTGGATCTGGCGGACGGCGGCGCCGAGCGTGTCGCGGCCGATCCGCTGCTGCTCCTCGGCGGCGCGGCCGAGCGGCTCTCCGCCGCGGAGCGCGCCCGGCGCGAGCGCAGCCGCGAGGGCGGTGCGGGCATCGTGGGCTATGCGACGGACGCGGCCGTGGAGCTGGCGGCGTTCGCGCTGTCGGGCCGGCTCTTCACGGCGGAGCTGCGCGCGGGCACGGCCCGCGAACTGCCCGTGCCGGGGCCGGTGATCGACCCGCGCCCCTCGCCGGACGGGCGCCATGTGGCCTACGTCGCCCGGGGCGCCCTGCGCGTGACCGGGGCCGACGGCGCGGACGACCGTGCGCTCGCCGCCCCGGAGGCGGGCGAGGAGACCGTGACGTACGGCGTCGCGGAGTTCATCGCGGCCGAGGAAATGGCGCGTTATCGCGGGTTCTGGTGGTCTCCGGAGTCGGACCGGCTGCTGGTCGCGCGGGTCGACGACGCGCCCGTGCAGCGCTGGTACATCGCGGATCCCGCGCACCCGGACCGCGAGCCGGCCGCCGTCGCCTACCCGGCCGCGGGCACGCCCAACGCGGACGTGCGGCTGTTCGTCCTGGGCCTGGACGGGTCGCGCGTCGAGGTGGTCTGGGACCGGGTCCGCTTCCCGTATCTCGCGCGCGTGCACTGGTCGGCGGACGGCGCGCCGCTGCTCCTCGTGCAGTCCCGCGACCAGGGCAGCCAGCTGTACCTCGCGGTGAACCCGGACGACGGGGCGACGCGGATGGTGCATGCGGAGGAGGATGCGGAATGGCTGGAACTTTTCGCCGGTGTGCCGTGCTGGTCGCCCAGTGGCAAGCTGGTGCGGATCGTCGACGAGGGCGGCGCGCGGGTGCTCGCCTGGGGTGAACGGCCGCTGACCGGACCGCAGTTGCACGTCCGTGCCGTGCTCGACGTGACCGAGGAGGACATCCTGGTCGCGGCGTCGGCGGGCGAGGAGGCGGCCGACCCGGAGACCGGCGAGGTGCACGTCTACCGCGTCAACGAACTGGGCGTGGAGCGCGTCTCGCGGGAGCCGGGCGTGCACTCGGCGGTCCGCGCGGGCGGCGTGACCGTGCTGGTGTCGGCCACCCTGGACCGTCCCGGCGCTCGGGTCCAGGTGCTGCGCGAGGGCAAGCAGGTGGCGACCGTCGCCTCACACGCCCAGCGCCCAGGGCTCACGCCGCGCGTGACGCTCACGGAAGGGGGCACACGCAGGATTCCGTGCGCCGTCCTGCTCCCCACGGATTACAAGGAGGGCGACGGGCCCCTTCCGGTTCTGCTCGATCCGTACGGCGGCCCGCACGGCCAGCGCGTCCAGCGTGCGCACAACATCTTCCTGACCTCGCAGTGGTTCGCCGACCAGGGCTTCGCGGTGGTCGTCGCGGACGGCCGCGGCACCCCGGGCCGCTCCCCCGCGTGGGAGAAGTCGGTCAAGAACGACATGACACTCACGCTCGACGACCAGGTCGACGCGCTGCACTCCCTCGCGGCGACCGGGGAGTACCCGCTCGACCTGGACCGGGTGGCGATCCGCGGCTGGTCCTACGGCGGCTACCTCGCGGGCATGGCGGCGCTGCGGCGCCCCGACGTCTTCCACGCGGCGGTGGTCGGCGCCCCGGTGACGGACCTGCGGCTCTACGACACGCACTACGAGGAGCGCTACCTCGGCGACCCGGCGAAGAACCCGGAGGTGTACCGCAAGAACTCCCTCATCTGGGACGACGGCCTGGTCGAAGCGGCCGAGCCGCACTGCCCGATGCTGATCGTGCACGGCCTGGCCGACGACAACGTGGTGGTGGCGCACGGCCTGCGGCTGTCCTCGGCGCTGCTGGCCGCGGGCCGCCCGCACGAGGTCCTGCCGCTGTCGGGCGTCACCCACATCACCCCGCAGGAACAGGTCGCGGAGAACCTGCTGCTGCTCCAGGTGGACTTCCTGAAGCGGTCGCTGGGCCTGTAGCGGGCCGCGCACGGGCGGACGGACGAGAAGAACCGGCCGGGGTGACATGGCGCACCCCGGCCGGTCTACGGCACCCGCACGGCCGTACGCCTCCAGCGTGCACCGCCCGTATATCGGCGCCACGACGGCGGCATTACCCGTGCGTTAAGCGTCCGCCGGGCTACGGCACGACCTGCTTCTCCTCGGCGAAGTGACAGGCCGAGTCGTGTGCGGCGGGGCTGTCGGCGAGCCGGAACTCGGCGGGCACGGCGAGCTCGGGCACCTCCAGGCGGCACCGCTCCTGCGCCTTCCAGCAGCGGGTGCGGAACCGGCAGCCCGAGGGCGGGTTCGCGGGCGAGGGCACGTCGCCGCTGAGGATGATCCGCTCCCGGTGCTCGCGCGCCTCGGGGTCGGGGACCGGCACGGCGGAGAGCAGCGCCTGGGTGTAGGGGTGCGTCGGGTGTTCGTAGATCTGCTGGTCCGAGCCGATCTCCACGATCCGTCCCAGGTACATCACGCCGACCCGGTCGGAGATGTGCCGCACGATGGACAGGTCGTGGGCGATGAAGACGTAGCTCAGGTCGAACTCGTTCTGGAGCTTGTCCAGGAGGTTGACGACCTGCGCCTGGACGGAGACGTCGAGCGCGGAGACCGGCTCGTCGGCGACGATCACCTCGGGCCGCAGCGCGAGCCCCCGCGCGATGCCGATGCGCTGGCGCTGGCCGCCGGAGAACTGGTGCGGATAGCGGTTGATGTACTCGGGGTTGAGCCCGACCACGTCCAGGAGCTCCTGCACCTTCTGCCGGCGCGAACCCTTCGGGGCCACCTCGGGATGGATCTCGTACGGCTCCCCGATGATGTCGCCCACCGTCATCCGCGGATTCAGCGAGGTGTAGGGGTCCTGGAACACCATCTGGATGTTGCGGCGGACCGCCTTCAGCGCGCGCCCGGACAGCTTCGTGATGTCCTCGCCCTTGTAGCGGATCTCGCCCGCCGTCGGCCGCTCCAGGTTGACCAGCATCTTCGCGACGGTCGACTTGCCGCAGCCGGACTCCCCCACGATGCCGAGCGTCTCGCCCTGGCTGAGGTCGAAGTCGACGCCGTCCACGGCCTTGACCGCGCCGACCTGCTTGCGGATCAGGATTCCCTGGGTCAGCGGGTAGTGCTTGACCAGGCCGCGCACCTGGAGGATGGGCTCGTGTCCGGAGGCCGAGCCGTGCGCCGCGAAGTCGGACTCGGCCCGCGCCTTGTCCATCAGCTGCCGCGCGGTCTCGCCCTCCTCCTCCAGCTGCTTCTTGCTGACGTGTTCACCGTGCGGCACTGAGCGTCTCCTTCCAGAAGTGGCAGGCGCTCCTGCGGTCGGCGGCGAGGCCCTCGTACGTCACCTCGGCGAGCGGCGGCTCGTCGGTGCGGCAGACGTCCTGGGCCATGGGGCAGCGGGGGTTGAAGGCGCAGCCGGGCGGGATGTTCATGAGGTTCGGCGGCAGGCCCTTGATCGCGTAGAGCTCCTGGCCCTTCTGGTCCAGGCGCGGGATCGATTCGAGCAGGCCCCGGGTGTACGGGTGGGCGGGGGCCTTGTAGATCTCGTGGACGGGGGCCTTCTCGACGATGCGGCCCGCGTACATCACGGCGATCGTGTCGGCGACGTCCGCCACCACGCCGAGGTCGTGGGTGATGAGGATCAGGCCCATGTTCATCTCGCGCTGGAGCTCGGCGAGCAGGTCCATGACCTGGGCCTGGACGGTCACGTCGAGGGCGGTGGTCGGCTCGTCCGCGATGATCAGCGAGGGTTCGAGCGCCATCGCCATGGCGATCATGATGCGCTGGCGCATGCCGCCGCTGAACTGGTGCGGGTACTGCCCCACGCGCTCCTTGGCGGCCGGGATGCGCACCCGGTCCATCAGCTCGACGGCCTTGGCCTTCGCGTCCTTGCGGGACATGCCCTTGTGGACGACGTACATCTCGCCGAGCTGTTCGCCGACGCTGAGCACCGGGTTCAGCGAGGAGAGCGCGTCCTGGAAGATCATCGCCATGCCGGCGCCGCGGACCTTGCGCCGCTCGTCCTCCTTGAGCTTCAGGAGGTCCTGGCCCTGGAAGAGGATCTCGCCCGAGGTGATCCGCCCCGGCGGGATGTCGAGGATGCCCATCACCGCCTGGGCGGTCACGGACTTGCCGGAGCCGGACTCGCCGAGCACGGCGAGGGTCTCCCCGGCGTCGACGCTGTAGTCGACGCCGTTGACGGCCTTGGCGACCCCGTCGCGGGTGTGGAACTCCACGTGCAGATCGCGCACTTCGAGCAGCATGGGCGGCTACCTCAGCTTCGGGTCGAGGGCGTCGCGCACCGCGTCGCCGAGCATGATGAACGCGAGCACGGTGATCGCCAGGGCCCCGGCCGGCCAGAGCAGCATGTGCGGGGCGTTGCGGATGTACTGGGAGGCGGCCGAGATGTCGATGCCCCAGCTCACCGTCGGCGGCTTCAGGCCGACGCCGAGGTACGAGAGCGTCGCCTCCAGGGCGATGTACGTACCCAGCGCGATGGTCGCCACGACGATCACCGGGGCGACGGCGTTCGGCGTGATGTGGCGCAGCAGCATCCGGGAGTTGGAGGCGCCGAGCGCCCGCGCCGCCTGGACGTAGTCGTTCTGCTTGGCGGTGATGACGGAGCCGCGCGCGATGCGGGAGATCTGCGGCCAGCCGAGCAGCACCATGAAGCCGACCACCGGCCACACCGTCGAGCTGGTCACCACCGACAGGAGCACCAGGCCGCCGAGAACGACGGGGATGGCGAAGAAGATGTCGGTGATGCGGGAGAGGATCGAGTCCCAGATCCCGCCGAAGAACCCGGCGAGCCCGCCGAGCACGCTGCCGAGGATCGCGACGCCGAGCGTGGCGCAGACGCCGACGGTGACCGAGACCCGGGTGCCGTACACGACCCGCGTGTAGACGTCGCAGCCCTGTTCGTTGAAGCCGAAGGGGTGGCCGGGCGCCGAGCCCTTGCGGGCGTTTTCGAGGTTGCAGTCGAGCGGGTTGCCGGAGGCGATCAGCGAGGGCCAGATCGAGATCACGACGAGGAAGACGATCACCAGGCCCGAGACGATGAAGATCGGGTTGCGCCGCAGGTCGTGCCAGGCGTCCGACCACAGGCTGCGCGCCGGGGAGGAGGGACCCGTACCGTCGGGCCCGCCCGGGGCCAGGGAGGTCGCCTCGCTCGTGGCCAGGTCCATCGCGCCGCCCGCACCGGTCGCGGCGATGGCGCCCTGCGGCTCCATGGGTTCAGGCATAGCGGATCCTCGGGTCGAGTACGGCGTACAGGAGGTCGACGATCAGGTTGGCCACCAGGAAGACCAGGACGAGGACCGTCACGAAGCCGACGACGGTCTGCGTGCTCTGCCGCAGGATCCCCTGGTAGAGCTGGAAGCCGACACCGTGGATGTTGAAGATCCGCTCGGTGACGATCGCGCCGCCCATCAGCGCGCCCACGTCCGTGCCGATGAAGGTCACCACGGGGATCAGCGAGTTGCGCAGCAGGTGCCGGGTGATGACGCGGCGCCGGGGCAGGCCCTTGGCGACGGCGGTGCGGACGTAGTCGGCGCGCCGGTTCTCCGCGATGGAGGTGCGGGTCAGGCGGGTCACGTACGCCAGGGACACCGAGGCGAGCACGAGGCCTGGGACGAGCAGTTCGTTGAAGGGCGCCTCCGGGGACACGGAGGGTTTGATCACGCCCCAGTTGACGCCGAGCAGCAGTTGCAGCACGAGGCCGGTGACGAAGGTGGGGATGGAGATGACGACGAGCGTCAGGAGCAGCACCACGGTGTCGATCGGCCGGCCGCGGCGCAGCCCGGTGAGCACGCCCAGCGAGATGCCGATGACGATCTCGAAGACGATCGCGACGATCGTGAGCCGGATGGTGACCGGGAAGGCGGCCGACATCAGCTCGGTGACCTTCTGGCCGTTGAAGGCGGTGCCGAAGTCGCCGGTGAAGACGTTGCCCATGTACGTGAGGTACTGCTGCCACACCGGCTTATCGAGGCCGAACTCCTTCTTCAGCTGGGCGGCCGTGGCCGGGTCGCACTGGCGGTCGCCGCACAGGCCCGCGACGGGGTCGCCCATCACGTTCACCATCAGGAAGATCAGCAGCGTGGCGCCGAAGAAGACCGGGATCATCTGCAGCAGACGCCGGATCACATAACGTCCCATGGGGGCTCCGGGATTAGGGGGAGCGGCCGCCGGGCGCCGTCAGCGGGCCGGCGGCCGCTCCCGGCGTCTCAGTTGACCTTGATCTCGTTGTAGACCGGCACGCTGAACTGGTTCAGCGAGACGTCGGAGACCTTGTCGGAGTAGCCGGCGCTGCCGTTCTGGTACCAGAGCGGGATGGACGCCATGTCCTTGGCGAGGATCTTCTCGGCGTCCTGGAACTTGGTGACGGCCTTGGCGGTGTCCGTCTCCGCGTTGGCCTCGTTGACGAGCTTGTCGAAGTCCTTGCTGGAGTACTTGCCGTCATTGGACGGGGCGTCGGTGAAGTACGTCGGCTCCAGGAAGTTCTGGATCAGCGGGTAGTCCATCTGCCAGCCCGAGCGCCAGACGCCGTCGAGCTCCTGCTTGGACGCCTTGCTGCGGAAGTCGGCGAAGGTGCCGACGGGGTTGCCGACGCAGGCCTTGTCCTTGCCGAGCGCCTTGTTGATGGAGTTGCAGACGGCGTCGACCCACTCCTTGTGCGAGCCGGTGTCCGCGTTGTACGTGACCTTGAGGGTGCCGCCGGGGATGCCGCCGCCCTCCTCGACCAGCTTCTTGGCCTGCGCCGCGTCGTACGTGCAGGCGTCGCCGCAGAGGCCGGACTTGTAGCCGCCGTCCTCGCCGAGCACCGGGGAGGTCCAGTCGGTGGCGGGCGTCCGCGTCTTCTCGAAGATCGTGTCGGTGATCTGCTCACGGTTGATCGCCATGGACAGGCCCTGGCGGACCTTCTCCATGCCCGGCTTGGTCCACTTGCTGTCGTAGAAGGGGAAGGCCAGGGTCTGGATGATGCCGGCGGGGGTGTTGATGTACCGGTCGCCGAGGTCGGCCTTGGCGTTCTTGAGCTGGGAGGCGGGCACGTCGTCGACGAGGTCGAGGTTGCCGGCCATCAGGTCGGTGTAGGCGGTGTTGTTGTCGGTGTAGACCTTCATGTCCACACCGCCGTTCTGCGCCTTGTCGTCGCCCGGGTACTTGTCCCACTTCCGCAGGGCCATCTTCGAGCCCTTGGTGTACGAGTCCACGGTGTACGGGCCGTTGCCGACGGGTTTCTTGAGCCAGCCGTCGTGGTCGTCGTAGAACGCCTTGGGCAGCGGCGCGAAGGCCGGATAGCCGAGGGTGTCGGGCCAGGTGGAGAACTTCTGGCTGAGCTTGACGGTGAACGTCTTGTCGTCGACGACCTTCAGCCCGGAGAGCGTCTGGGCGCTCGCGTCGCCCTTCTCCGGGTGGACCTTGTCGTACCCCTCGATATAGCCGAAGAAGTACGCGTTCTTCTGGTTGTTCTTGAGGTTGGCGCCGTAGTTCCAGGCGTCGACGAAGGACTTCGCCGTGACCTTCTCGCCGTTGCTGAAGGTCCAGCCGTCCTTGACCTTGACCGTGAAGTTCTGGGCGTCCTCGGTCTCGATCGACTCGGCGAGCATGTCCTTGGCCTCGCCGGTCTTCGGGTCGTACCGCTTCAGACCCCGGAAGATCATGTCGAGGATCTTGCCGCCCTGGACCTCGTTGGTGTTGGCGGGCTCGAGCGGGTTCTGCGGGTCGCCCCAGGAGGAGCTGACGATGCCGGAGCCGTCGCCGCCACCGCCGCCGCTCCCCCCGCCACCACAGGCCGTCGCCGCGAGGGCGACGGCCACCGCACCTGCGGCCCACTTGGCGTGCGTGGCTCCACGCATGGAGTCCTCCTGTCCCGTTCCTGCTGTTCCGACCGTCTGCGATGCGTGAGCTACCTCACGTATCGCCAAATATCGCCGCAGGAGGAATGAACCGCACATTTACTCCACCCGTACGAGGAGGAGGCCATCCGGATGTACGCATTCCGAGACACTCGCGCCCGTATATCGGACTCATTGCCGGAGCTACCCGCATATGCCCGATCTTGTCCATCACGCTTGATTACGCCAAGGCAATGTCAAAGCCAACATTGAGTCAAGCTCTGGTCAAGGATCCCAAGACCGACTCAAAGCGGCTCACGATTCATTGACCGCGTGGGAAACGCCTTGCGAAAGTCGCGCCTAGCCCGTAGGTGCTGGTTGTCCTGCGGATTCCTGATGACCCCTCCGGGCCTGGAGCGCCATGACCTCGCCAACTCCCGCCACTGCCGCCACGCTTGAAGTGACGGACAAGACCGACGGCACGCCGCCTTCGCCCAAGGACCAGGGCGGCAAGGGGCGTTCGCCGGGGCGGCTTGCCTGGAATCGGTTCAAGCGGGACAAGTCCGGCGTCATCGCCGCATGCGTCGTGCTCTTCTTCTTCGTCATCGCCATCTGCGCGCCGCTGATCGCGAAGGTGTACGGCAAGGACCCGTACACGACGTACGGCGTGAACGACCCGAGCCTGTTCAACGAGTTCAGCTATCCGATCAAGCCCAACGGCGGCATCGACAGCGAGTTCTGGTTCGGCATCGAGCCGCAGCTCGGCCGGGACGTCCTGACCTTCCTGCTGTACGGCATGCGCAACTCGCTGCTGATCGCGGCGGCGACGACGATCCTGGTGACGCTCATCGGCATCGCGGTCGGCATCACGGCCGGATACCTCGGCGGCAAGACCGACTACTTCATCGGCCGGGTCATCGACATCCTGCTGGCCTTCCCCTCGACGCTCTTCTTCATCGCCTTCTGGCCGGTGATGATCTCGGTGGTCGTGGCCCCGGAGGACAAGACGCCGACCTGGCTGACGGTCACCAGTCTCATCGCGGTGATGACGGCCTTCGGCTGGGCCTCCATCGCGCGACTGCTGCGCGGTGAGGTACTCGCCCTGCGCGAACGGGAATTCGTGGAGGCCGCGAAGGTGACCGGCGCCTCGCCGGCCCGGATCATCTTCAAGGAACTGCTCCCCAACCTGTGGACGCCGATCCTCATCCAGGCCACGCTCGCGCTCCCGATGTTCGTCACCGCCGAGGCCGGACTCGCCTTCCTGGGCGTGGGCCTTCAGGAGCCCACCCCCGACTGGGGCGTGATGATCCAGCGGGCCTCCGAGGTGTACGAGCAGGACATCACGTACATGGCCTTCCCCGGCATCGCGATGGTGATCTTCGTCGTCGCCTTCAACCTCCTCGGCGACTCGGTGCGCGACGCGCTGGACCCGAAGACCAAACGCTGACACTCCCCCTGCCGGGCACACGCGACGGGGCAGTGCCGGGCCGTTCTCCGCTCCTCTTCTTCGACAATCAGGGTTGGTAGCCACATGTCTCTCTCCCGCAGAAACTTCGTCATCGCCACATCGGTCGCGGCGGGCAGCACGATGGTCCTGTCCGCGTGCAGCAGCGGTGGATCCGGTGGCGGAGGCAAGGGCGGAAACCACGGCGGCGCCACGGAGTACACGGGTGCCAGCGTCAACATCGGCACCGCGGAGGACTCGAAGGGCCCCGCCCCCGAGGTCGCGGGCGCGAAGAAGGGCGGCACCATCTACGGCGTCGCCGAGGACGACGTGTCGCACATGGACCCGCAGCGCATCTACTTCGCGTACAACTCCTCGGTCGCCAACCTCTACGCGCGCACCCTCACCGGCTACTACATCGACGACAAGGGCAAGATGACCCTGGTCGGCGACCTCGCCACCGACGTCGGCAAGGCGTCCAAGGACAACAAGACCTGGACCTTCACGCTGAAGGACGGTCTGAAGTGGCAGGACGGCAGCGAGCTGACGGTCGAGGACGTCCGGCACGGCTTCGAGCGCGCCTGGGCCTCGTTCATCACCGAGGGCGCCGCGTACGTCCAGATGGCCCTGACCGGCAAGGGCTCCAAGTGGCGTGAGGGCTACAAGGGCCCGTACGACGGCGACCACCTGGACTCGATCGCCATCGACAAGAAGAAGAAGACGATCACCTTCAAGCTGAAGGAAGCCCGCCCGGACTTCAACTTCACGCTGGCGATGCACTCGTACGCCGCCACTCCGGTGAAGCACGACACCAAGGAGAAGTACGACAAGGCGCCGTTCTCCTGCGGCCCCTACATCGTCAAGAACCGCTCCATCGACAAGTCGATGACGCTGACGCGCAACAAGCACTGGGACCCGAAGACGGACCCGATCCGCACCGCCTACCCGGACAGCTTCGAGTTCGAGTTCGGCCCCACGGGCCTTGACTCCTGCGACCGATTCATCTCGGACCAGGGCAAGGACCAGCAGATGATCGCCATCTACGAGAACATCCCGGCCGAGCGCATGCAGAAGGTCCTCAGCGACCCGAAGCTCAAGGAGCGCACCTTCAACGGCCTGTCCTCGGGCACGTACTACTACGCCATCAACACCAAGCGCATCACCGACGTCGAGGTCCGCAAGGCCCTCAACGTCGCCTGGCCGCTGGAGCAGATCCGCCGGATCTACGGCGGCGAGTCCGCGGGTGACCTCGCGACGACGATCCTCAGCCCCGACATCATCGGCCGCGAGAAGTTCGACGTCTTCGGCAAGCTGAAGAAGCCCGCGGGCGACCCCGCGGCCGCCAAGGCGATCCTGAAGAAGGCCGGCAAGCTCGGCCAGAAGATCGTCTACGCCTTCCCGCAGCGCCCCACGTACGACAAGACCAAGGTCGTCATCGAGAACGCGCTGAAGGCCGCGGGCTTCGACCCGGTCATCAAGCCGCTCAACTCGACGGACTACTACGACCAGGCGCAGCGCATCGACAACAAGTTCGACGTCATGTGGTTCGGCTGGTCCCCGGACTGGCCGACCGCCTACACGCTGATCCAGCCGCTCTTCGACGGCGACGCGATCGGTGACGGCCAGAACAACATCTCCCAGACCGACATCCCCTGGATCAACGAGGCGATCAAGAAGAACGCGGTCATCTCGGACGTGGAGGAAGCGGGCAAGGCCTGGGCCGAGCTCGACAAGAAGATCATGACCGAGGTCGTGCCGATCATCCCGGAGACCTACCAGCGCCGCTTCTACCTGCACGGCTCCAAGGTCGGTGGCGCCCAGCACGACCCGCAGTTCGCGGCGACGCTGATCTACAAGACGTACGTCAAGGCCTGACGACCGGCCCCTGAGGCGGGGCGGCTCCCCCACCGGGACCGCCCCGCCCCCTCCTCACCCACGGCATCCGTCAGGAAACCCAACTGCCATGCTCCGCTTCCTCCTTCGCCGCATCGCCGGTGGCGCGGTGATCCTGCTGATCATCAGCGTTCTCGTGTTCATCCTCTTCTACGCCGCCCCGCGCGACCCCGCCCGGCTGGCCTGCGGCAAGGTCTGCTCCCCGGAGACGCTGGACCTGGTGCGGCACAACCTGGGGATCGCCGATCCGCTTCCGGTGCAGTACTGGCACTGGTTCGAGGGCCTGTTCGTGGGCCGTGACTACGCCAGTTACGGCAACTGTCCGGCGCCCTGCCTGGGTTACTCCTTCCGCAACCGCGAGCCGGTCCTCGGCACGATCATGGACCGCTTCCCGACCACCGTCTCGCTGTCGCTGGGTGCCGCGGCCGTCTTCGTCGTCTTCGGTGTGGGCGCCGGCATGCTGGCCGCCGTCAAGCAGGGCAAGGCCGTCGACAAGATCGCCTCGTCCGCCTCGCTCATCGCGTCCTCGCTGCAGATCTACGTCGTCGGCGTCTTCGCCGTCTACCTCTTCGTGAACCAGCTGCAGTGGATGGACCGGCCGCAGTACACGCCGATCACCGAGAACCCCGGTGACTGGTTCTCCGGCCTGCTGATCCCGTGGCTCGTGCTCTCCCTGATCTTCACGGCCAACTACACCCGCATGACGCGCTCCCAGATGGTCGAGACGCTCAGCGAGGACTACGTCCGCACGGCGCGCGCCAAGGGCCTCTCCGGCCGCTCGGTCTTCTTCCGCTTCGCCTGGCGGGGAGCGATGGGGCCGATCGTCACCATCTTCGGCCTCGACCTGGGTGTGCTCCTCGGCGGCGCGATCATCACCGAGAAGACCTTCGCCCTGCACGGCATCGGCGACCTCTCGGTCCGTGCGGTCAACACGAGCGACCTGCCGATGCTGCTCGGTGTCGTCCTGGTCGCCGCCACCGCCATCGTCGTCTTCAACATCATCGTCGACGCGGTGTACGCCCTCATCGACCCGCGCGTGCGCCTCGCCTAGGGAGCCGGAAACCATGAGCACCCCCTTCCTCTCCGTACGCGACCTGCGCGTCCACTTCTCCACCGAGGACGGCGTCGTCAAGGCCGTCGACGGGCTCGACTTCGACCTGGAGAAGGGCAAGACCCTCGGCATCGTCGGCGAGTCCGGCTCCGGCAAGTCGGTGACCAACCTCGCCATCCTGGGCCTGCACCACAAGGACAGCACCGCCATCGACGGCGAGATCCTCCTGGACGGCCAGGAGCTCCTCACCGCCACCGAGCGGGAGCTGGAGCGCCTGCGCGGCAACAAGATGGCGATGATCTTCCAGGACGCGCTGGCCTCGCTGTCGCCGTACCACACCATCGGCCGGCAGATCGGCGAGACGTACCGCAAGCACACCGGCGCCTCCAAGAAGGAGGCGCGGGCGCGGGCCGTCGAGATGCTGACGAAGGTCGGCATCCCGCAGCCCGACCTGCGCGTGGACGACTACCCGCACCAGTTCTCCGGCGGTATGCGCCAGCGCGCGATGATCGCGATGTCGCTGGTCTGCAACCCCACGCTGCTGATCGCGGACGAGCCGACGACGGCGCTCGACGTGACCGTCCAGGCGCAGATCATGGACCTCCTGAAGGACCTCCAGCAGGAGTTCGGCACGTCGATCGTCTTCATCACCCACGACCTCGGCGTGATCGCCGACATCGCGGACGACGTCCTCGTGATGTACGGCGGCCGGTGCGTGGAGCGCGGCACGAAGAAGGAGGTGCTGCGCTCGCCGCAGCACCCCTACACCTGGGGTCTGCTGGGCTCCATGCCGTCGCTCGACGGCCCGGTGGACGTGCCGCTCTCGCCGATCCCGGGCACACCGCCGAGCCTGCTCAACCCGCCGTCCGGCTGCCGCTTCCACCCGCGCTGCGCGTTCACCGAGCAGGTCGGGAACGGGCGCTGCTCGGGCGAGCAGCCGCCGCTCGAACTGGCCGGGGGCCGGGGCGCCGCCTGCCACCTCACGGCGGCACAACGGACCGAATTCTTCGCGGACTTCGCGGGCTCGCGGACCGACTGACGTACAAGAGACGGGATTTCACGACGATGAGCAGCACCACTCCCACTCCTCTCCTGGACGTCACGGGTCTGACCAAGCACTTCCCGGTGATGGGCGGCTTCCCGTTCAAGCGGAAGATCGGCGCCGTGCAGGCCGTGGACGGCCTGGACTTCACCGTGGCCGAGGGCGAGAGCCTGGGCCTGGTCGGCGAGTCCGGCTGCGGCAAGTCGACGACGGGCCGGCTGATCACGCGCCTGCTGGAGCCGACGGGCGGGAAGATCTCCTACCGCGGCCAGGACATCACGCACGCCTCGCGCAAGCAGCTGGCGCCGGTCCGCTCGGAGATCCAGATGATCTTCCAGGACCCGTACGCGTCGCTGAACCCGCGGCAGACGGTCGGCAAGATCATCTCGGGGCCGATGGAGGTCAACGACATCAACCCGCCGGGCGGCCGCGAGGCCCGTGTGCGGGAGCTCCTGGAGACGGTCGGCCTCAACCCCGAGCACTTCAACCGCTTCCCGCACGAGTTCTCCGGCGGTCAGCGCCAGCGCATCGGCGTGGCCCGCGCGCTGGCCCTGGAGCCCAAGCTGATCGTGGCGGACGAGCCGGTGTCGGCGCTGGACGTCTCGATCCAGGCGCAGGTGGTGAACCTGCTCCAGAAGCTCCAGAAGGACCTCGGGATCGCGTTCCTGTTCATCGCGCACGACCTGGCCGTGGTCCGCCACTTCTCGCAGCGCGTGGCGGTCATGTACCTGGGCCGGATCGTGGAGATCGCGGACCGCGAGGACCTGTACGACAACCCGCGCCACCCCTACACCAGGGCGCTCCTGTCGGCGGTGCCCGAGGCGACGGCGGACGACGTGCCGCGGCGCGAGCGGATCCTGCTCAAGGGAGACGTGCCGTCGCCGGTCAACCCGCCCTCGGGCTGCCGGTTCCGCACCCGCTGCTGGAAGGCGACGGACAAGTGCGCCACCGACGACCCGCCGCTGGTCCAGATCGACGGCAACCGCGCCGGCCACCTCACGGCGTGCCACTTCCCGGAGGACTCCGCGGAGCTGGCGGTGCCGTCGGCCCGCAAGTCGCTCTGACGCCCGCCGTGGCCTGACGCCGAGCCGACTCCGGCGTCAGGATCCCACTCAGCTTTCCGAGCCGGGGCCCGCCCACCCTTCCGGGCCGGCCCCGCTTGCCGGAACCGGCCCGCCCACCCATTGACCCGAGCGGGGCGCGGCCGGTTCCGGGCCGGGGGCCAGGAGGATGATGCCGGACATGAACACACCGGACAGGAACACACCGGACACGGACCCGGTGGACACGGACGCGCAGGACTCGGCCCACCCCGCCGAACCGCCCGGCGCGATCCGGCTGCCCCACTACACGAAGGCCGAGCAGGAGGAGATCCTGGGCGGCGGCGCGGACCCCTTCGGTGTCGCGGACGCCGGCCTGAGCTGGCTGCCCAAGGAGGAGCACTTCGGCATACGCCACGAGGGCCGCCTCGTGGCGCACGCGGGCCTCCGGCGGCTGCCCCTGTCGGTCGGCGGCACCGACACGGAGGTCGTCGGCGTCGGCGGCGTGGCCGTCGCCCCCGACCTGCGCGGGCGGGGCCTCGCGCGGCAGGTCGTCGCGGCCGCCCTGGACCACGCCCGCACCCTGGGCCCGGACCACGCGCTCCTCTTCTGCCGCCCGCCGCTCGTCGCGCTGTACGCACGGCTCGGCTGGCACCCGCTCGACACCGGCGTCGACGTGGAACAGCCCGGGGACCGCGTGGTGGTGATGCCCCTGCGCACCATGGTGACGGCCCTGCACGACGACGCCGGGTGGCCGCAGGGCCGTGTGCGGCTGCGCTCGCTGCCCATGTGAGGCGGCCGGGGGCGAAGGGCTACCCGTCCGCCTCCACCTCCGTCACCGAGACCCACTTCCCCCAGCTCTCGATCTTCACCCTGAGCCACGAGGAGGACCAGGTCGTCCCGGACCAGGGGGCGTCCGTCGCGGTGCCGTGGGGCGTGAGGCCGCACTCCGTCAACGCCTCGCGCAGGAGCGCCACTTCGTGCCGTGCGACGCGCTCGCTCCCGTACTTCGTGATGCGATGGCGGGCGGTGGCTCCCTCGTCGCTGTAGTAGTCCGTGCCGTACTGGATCTGGTCGGGCGCGCGCCGCTTGTCCGCGTACGACCCGGGGCAGCTGCCGTTGCCGCCCACCCGCGGCAGCGGGAGCTTCTCGGTGACGTCCTCCTCGTCGCCCTTCCAGTGCCACTTCTCGTGGTCCGGCATCCGCTCGGGCGGCAGCAGGCGGACCACGCCGCCGACCATGAACGGGTTCTTCGTGGGCGTGGCAGCCGGGCGTACGTCCCGGCCCCGGTCACCGCCCCCGGGCACCGTCGCCACCACGGCCGCCCCCGCCACGACCGCGACCGCCGCGGCCACCAGCGCGGCCCGCTTGCGCGCCGTCCGCCGGGCGCCGCGCGCCCGCAGCTCCGCCCCGTCGGGCATCCGCACCGTGACGTCGTCCAGCAGTTCCTCGACCTTCACCTCAGCCATGGCTGGGCACCCCCTCGCCGCTGCACGCGGATGTGTCGGACAGACGCTCGCCGAGGACCTTCCTGGCCCGGCTCAGCCGGGTGCGGACGGCTCCGCTGGAGGCGCCCGTCTCCCGGACGACCTGCTCCACGGGAAGATCCAGGAGGTGGTGCAGGACCACCACCTGCCGTTGCTGGGGCGGCAGTTCGCGCAGGGCCGCCACCAGCGCCACCCGGTCCGCCGAGAGCTCGGGGACGTAGTCGGCCGCACCGTGCCGCCGATGGGCGCGCAGCCGGTTGCGCGTCCGGCGCCAGGTGCTGATGGCGAGCCGCTAGGCCACCGTCCGCACCCACGGCAGCGGGTCGCCCTCGCGCGTCAGCCGCTCCCACCGCTGCCACGCCCGTACGTACGCCTCCTGCACCGCGTCCTCCGCCTCCGCCAGGTCGCCGGTCATCGCGTAGACCGTGGCGACCAGCCGCTTGGCCGTGGCGGCGTAGAACGCGTCGAAGTCGGCGCAGCGATCCTGCTCCGCCGCTCCGGTCCGCTCAGCCATCGTCCGTCCCCGTCCGTCCCTCGTCCGACGGGCCGGTCCGCCCGCCGCTTCCGACTGATACACGCCGGGCGGGCCGGAGTTGTTACAGGCGGGTTCGGGTGTGTCGCCCGCCGGCGGAAGGCGGCGCCGGGTCGCGGGCCAGGCGCGTGCGGTTCCACGTCGTGGCGGACGCCGTCGTACGCCGGCTTCTGGCGCTGCAGCCCCTCCACCGCGAAGTCGGCGGCACGGGCCACCCGGCAGGAGACGGGGTCGTCGGCGCGATGGCCCAGCTCCAGCCGGTACAGCTCCCGTTCGGTGAAGCACCAGTGGGCCAGTGCCCGGCATCCCCGCGCGGCCACTCCCCTGCCCCGCGCGTGCGGCAGCGTCCAGTACGACACCCGGCCGGTGCCGTGGGACCGGTTCACGGCGCCCGCCACGACGTTCCCGAGGGCCCTGCCGTCGGTGTCCGTCACCGCGAAGGCGTAGGCCGTGCCCGCGTCCCGCTCCACGGCACGTCGCTCGGTCCAGCGGGACGCCGTCTCCGTCGAGTCCACCGGCAGGTCGGCCCGCGCCATCAGCGGCGCCGTGAAGGCGGCGAGGACGGCCGCCACGTCCTCATGGAAGCCCCCCACCCTTCCGCCCGCTCACCTGCCGACGTAGAGATCCCAGTCCCAGGCGCTCTCCCGGCACTCGTAGACCTTCCACATGCCCTTGTCCACGCCCGCCCTGCCGACCGACTCGCACTCGTTCTGGGACCAGTAGTCGTCGTAGAACGTCAGCTCCTGGACCTGGGGCGGCCGGTTCACCGCCGCCGACGCCGAGGCCGCGGTCAGGGGGACGGCCACCATCACGGCGCCCGCCAGCACGGCCGCCGACCTCACGAGCCGCTTCCGGGGTGTCGCTGCCATGGAATCACTTCCCCATGATGACGAGGGCGCTCGGTGCGCCCTCTCGTGTCTCCACCATGCGGCCCGCTTCCGGCGACGGCACCCCGGAAACACCGAGGGGCGCCCGGGACCTCATGGTCCCGGGCGCCCCTCGGTCACGCGTCGTGCCCGGCGCTCAGCCGACCAGTACCGCCTTCTCCTCGGCGAAGTGGCACGCGGACTCGTGTGCGGCAGGGGTGTCCTTGCCGGCGAAGCGCTCGGGGACCGCCAGGAGCGGGATCTCCGTCGCGCACTTGTCCTGCGCCTTCCAGCAGCGGGTGCGGAAGCGGCAGCCGGAGGGCGGGTTGGCCGGGGAGGGGACATCTCCGGTGAGGATGATGCGCTCCCGGCCCTCGCGGGCCTCCGGGTCCGGTACCGGCACCGCGGAGAGCAGCGCCTGCGTGTACGGGTGCGTCGGGTGGTCGTAGATCTGCTCGTCCGAGCCGATCTCCGCCATCTTGCCGAGGTACATCACGCCCACGCGGTCCGAGATGTGCCGGACGATCGACAGGTCGTGCGCGATGAAGATGTAGGACAGGTTGAACTCGTCCTGGAGCTTCTCCATCAGGTTGATGACCTGGGCCTGGACGGAGACGTCCAGGG
Organism: Streptomyces sp. NPDC052114; assembly: GCF_040680155.1. Taxonomy (NCBI): domain Bacteria; kingdom Bacillati; phylum Actinomycetota; class Actinomycetes; order Kitasatosporales; family Streptomycetaceae; genus Streptomyces; species Streptomyces sp. NPDC052114. The sequence goes on from NZ_JBFAWC010000005.1 coordinate 132,165, forward strand.
CCGAGACCGGCTCGTCGCAGATGATGATCTCGGGGTTGAGCGCCAGGCCGCGCGCGATGCCGATGCGCTGGCGCTGACCGCCCGAGAACTGGTGCGGATAGCGGTTGATGTACTCGGGGTTGAGGCCGACCACGTCCAGGAGCTCCTGGACCTTCTGGCGCCGCGAACCCTTCGGGGCCACCTCGGGGTGGATCTCGAAGGGCTCCCCGATGATGTCGCCCACCGTCATCCGGGGGTTCAGGGACGTGTAGGGGTCCTGGAACACCATCTGGATGTTGCGGCGGACCGCCTTCAGCGCGCGCCCGGACAGCTTGGTGATGTCCTGGCCCTTGTAGAAGACCTCGCCGGCGGTGGCCCGCTCCAGCGTCATGAGGAGCTTGGCGACCGTGGACTTGCCGCAGCCGGACTCGCCCACGATGCCCAGCGTCTCGCCCTGGTACAGGTCGAAGGAGACGCCGTCGACCGCCTTGACCGCACCGATCTGCTTCTTGATCAGGATTCCCTGGGTGAGAGGGAAGTGCTTGACCAGGTTGCGGACCTGGAGGATCGGCTCGCCGCGCTCGACCGGCGCCTCGATGGCCGCGACGGCCTCCTCGGCGGTGGCCGCGTCGACCGTCTCCACCTCGGAGACGTTCGGCGTGGCGTCGGCGGGCTCGTCCGCCTTCGAGAGCTTCGAAGCCTTCGTCGGCTCAGCCATGGATCGTCTCCTTCCAGAAGTGGCACGCGCTGCCGCGGCCCGGCAGCTCCGCGCCGTCCTGCTCGGTCACCGGCACCAGGGCCGGGATCTCCGTGCGGCAGATGTCCTGCGCCTTGGGGCAGCGCGGGTTGAACGCGCAACCGCCGGGGATCTTGAGCAGGTTGGGCGGCAGGCCCTTGATCGCGTAGAGCTCCTGGCCCTTCTGGTCGAGGCGCGGGATGGAGTCCAGCAGGCCCCGGGTGTACGGGTGCGCCGGGCGCTTGTAGAGCTCGTGCACCGGAGCCGTCTCGACGATCCGGCCCGCGTACATGACCGCGATCTTGTCCGCGACGTCGGCGACGACGCCGAGGTCGTGGGTGATCAGGATCAGACCCATGTTGTACTCGCGCTGGAGCTCGGCGAGCAGATCCATGACCTGCGCCTGGACCGTCACGTCGAGCGCCGTGGTGGGCTCGTCCGCGATGATCAGGTCCGGCTCCAGGGCGAGCGCCATCGCGATCATGATGCGCTGGCGCATACCGCCGGAGAACTGGTGCGGGTAGTCGTTCACCCGCTCCCTGGCGGCCGGGATCTTGACCTTCTCCATCAGTTCGATGGCCTTGGCCTTGGCCTGCTTGCGGTTGAGCCCCTCGTGCACCCGGAACATCTCGCCGAGCTGGTAGCCCACCGAGAGCACCGGGTTGAGGGAGCTCAGCGCGTCCTGGAAGATCATCGCGATCTTGCGGCCGCGGATCTTCCTGCGCTCCTCGTTGGACATCTTGAGCATGTCCTGGCCGCGGAAGAGGATCTCGCCCTGCGGGATCTTCCCGGGCGGCATGTCGAGGATGCCCATGATCGCCTGGGCGGTCACGGACTTGCCGGAGCCCGACTCACCGAGGACGGCGAGCGTCTCGCCCGCGTCCACGCTGTAGTTGACGCCGTTGACGGCCTTGACCACGCCGTCGCGGGTGTGGAACTCGACGTGGAGGTCCTTCACGTCCAGGAGGCGGCCGCTCTTCTCCTCGCCCGAGCGGGGGGCGGGGATCGAGTCTTCCTTGATGTCGATGCTGGTCACGTACGCCTCCCTCAGCGCAGCTTCGGGTCGAGGGCTTCGCGTACGGCGTCACCCATCATGATGAACGCCAACACCGTGATGCTCAGCATTCCTGCCGGGAAGAACAGCGTGTGCGGGTTGTTCCGGATGTCCTGCGTGGCGTCCGAGATGTCGCCGCCCCACGAGATGGCGTCGTCGGCGAGGCCGAGACCCAGGTAGGAGAGCGTCGACTCGGCCACGATGTAGGTGCCGAGCGAGATGGTCGCCACGACGATCACCGGGGCGACCGCGTTCGGCAGGATGTGGCGGAACAGGATCCGCTTGGTCCCGGCGCCGAGCGCGCGTGCCGCCATCACGTAGTCGGCGTGCTTGGTCGTGATGACCGCGCCGCGCATCACGCGGGCGATCTGCGTCCAGCCGAGGAAGGCCAGCGCGCCCATGACCACCCACACGGTGCGGTTGGTGAAGGCGTTCAGGACGACCATCGCGCCGAGCAGGAACGGGATGCCGAAGAACACGTCGATGAGACGCGAGATCAGGCTGTCCCAGAACCCGCCGAAGTAGCCGGCGAGCATGCCGCACAGGCCGCCGAAGACGGTGACCAGGAGGGTCACGCCGACGCCGACCATGATGGAGTTGCGGGCGCCGTGCAGGACACGCGCGTAGATGCTGCGGCCCGTCCTGTCGTACCCGAACCAGTCCGCCTGGAAGAAGTGCGTCAGCTCGGGCTTGCCCAGGAAGTGCTTGGCCTGGTCGCCCGTGTTCGGGTCGACGTCGGTGAACAGGCCCGGGAAGGCCGCCACGACGAGCAGGATCAGGATCAGCACCGCCGAGATCACGAAGAGCGGGTTGCGCCGCAGTTCGCGCCACGCGTCGCCCCAGAGGCTGCGCGGCTTGCCGCCCGACGCCGGGGCCGAGACCGTGGACCCGGCCACGACTTCGTCCTTGGCGGCGACGGCTTCGTCGGTGCTTGAGGTCTTGGTGAGGTCAGGCATAACGGATCCTCGGGTCCAGGACCGCGTAGAGCAGGTCGACGAGCAGGCTGGCGAGGAGGTACACGAGCACCAGGACGGTCACGATGCCGACGATGACCGCGCCCTCACGGCGCGCCAGCGCCTGGAAGAGCAGGTTGCCGACGCCCGTCACGTTGAAGATGCCCTCGGTGATGACCGCGCCGCCCATCAGGGCGCCGATGTCCGTGCCCAGGTAGGTGACCACCGGGATCAGCGAGTTGCGCAGCAGGTGCCGGGTGATGATGCGCTGGCGCGGCAGGCCCTTGGCCACCGCGGTGCGCATGTAGTCCGCCTGCCGGTTCTCCGCGATCGAGGTTCTGGTCAGACGCGCCACGTAGGCGAGGCCGACCATGCCGAGCACCAGGGCGGGCACGAGCAGCTGGCTCATGTCCTCGGAGTCCTGGACCGTGGGTGTGATCCACCCGAGCTCGTTGCCGAAGAACAGCTGGCAGAGCAGACCGACCACGAAGATCGGGACGGAGATCACCAGGAGGGTGAAGAGCGTGACCGTGTTGTCGACGAAACGGCCGCGCCGGATGCCCGCGAGGACACCGAGGGTGATGCCGACGATGAGCTCGAACGTCCAGGCCATGGAGGCCAGTCGGATCGAGACCGGGAACGCCTGGGTGATCTCGTCCAGGACCGGCCGGTTGCCGGCGATGGTGTTGCCGAAGTCTCCTTGCAGCAGCCCGCCCATGTAGTGCAGGTACTGCTGCCAGAGCGGCAGATCGAGACCACGGTCGTGCCGGATCTGCGCGACCTGCGCGGGGTCCGGCGGCTTGTCGCCCCACAGCGCCCTTACGGGGTCGCCGGGGAGGACATTGACCATGATGAAGATCAGCAGTGTTGTCCCGATGAAGACCGGGATCATCTGGAGCAGTCGTCGCGCGACGTAGCGCCCCATTGGTGCCTCCGTCCAATCCGGAGCCGTCCGAAGCGACGCCCGGGATCGCCGGGCGTCGCTTCGGGAACGGACTTCCGTCGACTACTTCTCGAAGACCTGGACGTCCGTCAGGACCGGGTCGCCGGCCTGATCGAACTTCATGTTCTTCACGTTCGTCGAGTAGCCGGAGGTGATCTTGTTGTACCAGAGCGGGATGCCCGGGAACGTCTTGGCGAGCTCCTTCTCGGCCTCCTGGTACAGCTTGGCCGAGTCGTCGATCGTCTTGGCCGCGTCGGCCTTCTTGGTCAGCTCGTCGAACTTCTTGTCCGAGAACTCGCCCTTGTTGCCGTCGACGCCGGTGCCGTAGAGGTCGGACAGGAAGTTGCCGTTGAACGGGTAGTCGAGCACCCAGCCGGACCGGTACATGGCCTTGACCTGGCGCTTGTCACGCACCTCGGTGTCGGCCTGGAAGTCGGTCTTCGGGTCGCCGACGCACTTGACGCCGGTGTTCTTCTGGATGTCGTTGCAGACGGCCGTGACCCAGCCCTTGTGCGGCTGGTCGGCGTTGTACTGGATCGAGATCTTGTTACCCGGAACGCCGCCGCCGTCCTTGACGAACTGCTTGGCCTTCTTCGGGTCGAACTTGCAGTACTCGCCACAGGCGTCCGCCTGGTAGCCCTTCACGCCCTTGGCGACCCAGCCGGTGGCCGGCTCACGGGTGCCCGAGAAGGTGGTCTTGGCGATGGTCTCGCGGTCGATCGCCATCGACAGACCCTGGATGACCTTCACGTCGACGTCCTTGAACGTCTTGCTGTAGAAGGCCGGGTTGACCGTGTTGATCGCCGAGTAGTCGGACGTGATCGCGCGGTCGCCGAAGTCCTGCTTGTAGTTGGCGAGCTCGCTGTCCGGGATCTGCGGCATCGTGTCGACGTTGTTCGAGCGCAGGTCGTTGTAGGCGGCCTGCGGCGTCGTGTACGCCTTGAAGTTGATGCCGCCGTTCTTGGGCTTGTTGGCGCCCTTGTAGTCGGCCCAGGCGCTGACCTGGATCGACTTCTTGTGGTCCCAGCTCTTGAACTTGTAGGGACCGTTGCCGACCGGGGCCTCGCCGTACTTCTTCGGGTCCTTCAGCGCGGCCGAGGGCATCGGGTAGAACGGCGTGTAGACGAGCTTGTACGCGTAGTACGGGATGCCCGAGTTCAGCGTGATGGTGAAGGTGTTCTCGTCGACGACCTTCAGGCCGGACATGGCGTCCTTCTTGGCCTTGCCCTTGGCCGGGTGGACGTCGTCATAGCCGACGATGTCGCGGTACCAGGCGCTGTTCTGCTGGCCGTTCGCGGGGTTCGCGGCCCAGTTCCAGGCGTCCACGTACGACTTGGCGGTGACGGCCTCGCCGTTGTGGAACTTCCAGCCCTGCTTGAGCTTGACGGTCCACACCTTGTTCGCCTTGTCGGGCGTGACCGACTCGGCGTTCTCGTAGGTGATGTTGCCCTGCTCGTCGTAGTGGACCAGGCCCGTGAAGAGCGAGTCGATGACGACGCTGCCGTACGCCTCCATGGTGTTGGCCGGCTGCAGAGGGTTCTGCGGCTCACCGTTGGCGTAGCTGACGATCCCCTTCGGGTCGACCTTGCCACTGCCGTTGCTGCCCTTGTCGCTGCCGCCACAAGCGGTGGCAGTCAGCGCCACAACACCGGCTATCGCGACCCACTTGGCGCTCTTGGCACCACGCATGGGGTTCCTCCTCATGAGTCCACTTGTTCACTACGAGAGGGGGTACGTGAAACCGCGCCGACACCCCTGACGGCGAAGATCGAGTACCCCAGTGTGCTCGTGAGTCGGCGCTCCCCACAGCGCGTGACCCATTGACCCGAGCTATACGCGGTCAACTATTAGCCATGAGGTACCGGTCGACCACACCCTTTTGGTCTCGGTTCAATCACACCTGGCACGTACAACTTCCAAAATCCGGACAAACCGATCCGAGATAGATGGTTGCGAAACGGACGTGTTACCCATCTAACGGTCAGTGACGTCCGCATACCGGACACTCCGCGCTCGAAAACCGGTTGCCGGGAGCGACTCGGAGGACAGTGGCCACACCGTACCCGCCAGGGGAAACACGAGAGGCCGACTTCCGCGCACTCCGTCGGGGAGGGGCGGAAATCGGCCTCGTGGGCGGCTGGCTGCCGTCAAACGCCTACATCAGGGCGTCAGTTGTGCTGAGGGGCCTCAGTTGTGCTTGGCGCGCGACGCCGAGCGACCGCGCTCCTTCTGGTCCAGGACGACCTTGCGGATGCGGACGGCCTCCGGGGTCACCTCGACGCACTCGTCGTCGCGGCAGAACTCCAGGGACTGCTCCAGGGAGAGCTTCCGCGGCGGGACGATCGCCTCGAAGGAGTCGGCGGAGGAGGAGCGCATGTTGGTGAGCTTCTTCTCCTTGGTGATGTTCACGTCCATGTCGTCGGAGCGCGAGTTCTCACCGACGATCATGCCCTCGTACACCTCGGTGCCGGGGTCCGTGAAGAGCACGCCGCGCTCCTGGAGGTTCGTCATCGCGAAGGCGGTGACGGCGCCCGAGCGGTCGGCGACCAGCGAACCGTTGTTACGGGTCGTCAGCGTGCCGAACCACGGCTCGTGGCCCTCGTGGATGGAGTGGGCGATGCCCGTGCCGCGGGTGTTCGTCAGGAACTCCGTACGGAAGCCGATGAGGCCGCGCGACGGGACGACGAACTCCATGCGGACCCAGCCCGAGCCGTGGTTGGACATGTTGTCCATGCGGCCCTTGCGGACGCCCATGAGCTGCGTGACGGCGCCCATGTGCTCCTCGGGCACGTCGATGGTCATGCGCTCGACGGGCTCGTGCGTCTTGCCGTCGACCTCCTTGGTGACGACCTGGGGCTTGCCGATCGTCATCTCGAAGCCCTCGCGCCGCATCTGCTCGACGAGGATGGCCAGCGCCAGCTCACCGCGGCCCTGCACCTCCCAGGCGTCGGGGCGCTCGGTGTCCAGGACACGCAGCGAGACGTTACCGATGAGCTCGCGGTCCAGGCGGTCCTTGACCTGGCGGGCGGTGACCTTGCGGTCCTTGACGGCCGCCTTGGCCTCCGCGCCCTTGCCGGTGCCACCACGGCCGACCAGCGGCGAGGTGTTCGTACCGATGGTCATGGAGATCGCCGGCTCGTCGACCGTGATCAGCGGCAGCGCGACCGGGTTCTCCGGGTCGGCGAGCGTCTCGCCGATCATGATCTCCGGGATGCCGGCGACGGCGCAGATGTCACCGGGGCCCGCGACCTCGGCGGGCTTGCGGGTGAGCGCCTCGGTCATCATCAGCTCGGTGATGCGGACGTTGGCGATCGAGCCGTCGCGCTTCATCCAGGCCACGGTCTGGCCCTTGCGCAGCTCGCCCTGCTCGACGCGGAGCAGCGCGATACGGCCGAGGAAGTTGTCCGCGTCGAGGTTGGTGACGTGCGCCTGGAGCGGGGCCTCCTCGTCGAACGTCGGGGCCGGGACGTGCTCCAGGATCGTGGAGAAGAACGGCTCCAGGTTGGTGGAGTCCGCCGGGACCGTGCCGTCCTCCGGCTTGGTCAGCGAGGCGATGCCGTCACGGCCGCAGGCGTAGACGATCGGGAACTCGATCTGCTCCTCGTCCGCGTCCAGGTCGAGGAAGAGGTCGTACGTCTCGTTGACGACCTCGTCGATGCGGGAGTCCGGGCGGTCCGTCTTGTTGATGCACAGGATGACGGGCAGGCGCTGCTGGAGGGCCTTGCGGAGCACGAAGCGGGTCTGCGGCAGCGGGCCCTCGGAGGCGTCGACCAGCAGGACGACCGCGTCCACCATCGACAGACCGCGCTCGACCTCGCCACCGAAGTCGGCGTGGCCGGGGGTGTCGATGATGTTGATCGTGATCGGGTCCCCGCCGTCCTTGGGGTGATACTTCACCGCCGTGTTCTTGGCGAGGATCGTGATGCCCTTCTCACGCTCCAGGTCGTTCGAGTCCATCATGCGGTCGTCGAGGGACTCTGCGGCGTGCGCGGCGAAGGAACCGGCCTGCTTGAGCATGGCGTCGACGATGGTCGTCTTGCCATGGTCGACGTGAGCGACGATGGCGACGTTGCGGATGTCGTGGCGCGTGGCCATAGTGCGGCGTACTCCTGGAGTGAGTGGACGGTCGCGCGTACACCTGAGGTACGCGGACCCTGCCGGGCTGGACACGCCACGGCCTCACCCCAGTCTACGTGTCCGTCGCGGAGGCAGCCTCCGCGGGGGCTGCGCGGGGGTGCGGAAAGGCTGGGGAATTCTGGGGAAACAGCAGGTCAATGGGTGGAGATGAGCTTGCCCGCCGGGGTGGCCGGCGGGCAAGGGAGTTGAGCTGAATCTGAGCGTCAGCCCGCCGAGGGCGAGCCGGACGGCCTGGCCTCGGGCTTCAGGAAGCCGATGTCCTCGAAGTTCGGCGCCTGGAATCCGAAGGCGCCGGCGTTGGCGAGGTTCGGGCGGGCCGCCATCAGCTGGGGCCGCTGGTAGAGGGGAATCGATCCGGCTTCGGCCCAGATGCGGGCGTCCGCCTTCCTGACCAGGGAGCGGGAGGCGTCCTCGTCCAGCTCGCCCATCGCCTGATCGAACAGCTGGTCGATGTGGTCGGTGCCGACGCGCGTGTAGTTCTGCTCGACGTTCAGCGAGCCGTCCGCGGCCGGGACCGGCTTGGCGAAGATCGGGCGGGCGTCGGTGGCCGGGAAGGCCGAGGCGGGCCACGAGTACAGCGCCAGGTCGTACTGACCGGAGGCGATGTGGTCCTTGAAGTAGCTGTCGTCGGAGACCTTCGCCGTCTCCGTGCGCACCCCGATCCGCTCCAGCATCCGCGAGATCCGGTCGGCCACCGCGCGCAGCGGCTCCGAGCCGTCCCCGGAGGGCAGCACGAAGCGCAGCGTCAGCGGCTTGCCGTCCTTGGCGAGCGGGCCGGACGCGGCGGCCGGGGCGGCGGTGCCCTTGGGGGCGTACGCGCCGGGGGCGCCGCCCCTGGCCTGGTCGGCCGGCTCCTTCTTCTTCTCCTTGTCGGCCTCGCGGGGCAGGGCGAGCACGTCGGCCTGGCGGTTCAGCGCGGCCCGCTGGTAGGCGGCCGCGGGCGCCGGGGCGAGCACCGAGGTGCCGCTGTCGCCGGGCTTGCCGTCGTCCTCGCCGACGATGTAGGTGCCGTCGCCCGACTCCTCCTCGGAGTCGGAGCGGGCCTTCTTGGCGTCGTCGGCCTCGGCGCCCGCGGTCTTCGCCTTCTTCTCCTTCTCCTGCCGCGGCGCGCCCGGCGCCCAGCCGGCGTCCGCGAGCAGCGCCCGCGCCTCGGCGGTGTCCTGCTCGCCGAGGGCCCCGCTGTTGTCCGCGTACGCCTGCTGTCCGGCGAGGGCGAGGTGGCTGCCGACCGGCTCGGCGGGCAGGCCGAGCGGCTTGAGGACGGTCTTGGCGAGCTCGCTCCGGTCCAGCGCGCGGGCCACCGCGCGGCGCACGCGGTCGTCGGCGAGCGGCCCCTCGGAGCCGTTGAGGGCGAGCTGGGTGTAGGCGGGCTCCAGGGACTTGCGCACCACGTAGCCGCGCAGGCCCTGCTGTTCCTTCGCGTACTTCTTGACCGCCTTGCGGGTCTTGGCGCGGGCCTCGACCTCCTCCTCGGCGGCCTCCTCGTCGGAGCCGTGGGCGATCGCCCAGGAGCGCAGCGCCCTGCCCGGGGTGAGCTGCGAGCCGGGGCCGTGGGCGAGCGGGCCCTGGGCCCCCTTGTCGCGGGCGGCCAGGGTGATGCGGCCCGCCTCCGCCGAGTCGACCTCGGCCAGGTCGACGCTGCCCTTGGCGATGGCCTCGGCCCGCTCCTCGCGGGGCACCTCGCGCAGCACGAGCTTGTCGAGCTTGGCCGGGCGGCCCCACCAGCGCGGGCTGCGCTCCAGCGTGACGTCGCCGGCCTTGCGGTCGACGCCCGCGAGCGCGAAGGGGCCCGCGGTGACCTTCAGCCTGCGGCGCGCCCCGTCGTTGAAGGAGTCGGGGGTGCCCATGACCTGCTTGGGGTACAGCGGCGAGAAGAGCGAGCGCCAGTCGGCGTACGGCTTGGCGAAGGTGACCCGCACCTCCAGGTTGTTCGCGCCGCGCTCGATCTTCTCGATCCGGTCGTAGCCGGCGTTCCGCGCGGTCCAGTACGCGGTGTCCTTGCCGGACAGGGCGCGCCACTGCGCGGCGAAGTCGTCGGCGCCGATCTCCCGGCCGTCGCTCCAGACCGCCTGCTGGTTGAGCTTGTACAGGACGACCTGCTGGGGCTCGCGCTCGACGACCTTCGCCGACTCCAGGAAGTCGGGGTTGGGCTGCGTGCGGCCCTGGGCATCGAGGCGGAACAGGGACGGCAGGACGGCGCCCGCGACGCGTGCGGTGCCCGCGTCGGCGTCCGACTGGAAGGTGTTGAGGGTCTCTGGCAGGGCGTCGACCGCCCACTTCATGGTCCCCCCGTCGGCGACCAGGTCCCGGGCCGCGGGCGCGACGTCCTGACCGGCGGTGGGCCGGCCGGCCTCGTCGTTCGAGCTGCATCCGGCGAGGGCGGGCAGAGCCAGCACCCCCGTCGCGAGGAACACGACAGATCTGACTCCGACGTGGTGGGACATGGCGGGTACCTCCGGGGTCCGGGGCTCGCCCGGCCGCCCGCTTCCAGGATCGGGCCGGGTTTGATCACGTTTGGCGGTATATGGAGCTGATCACATCTATCGCCCCACCCAAGGCGACCGGACGCCGCGCGCGGCGGAGGCGCGGCGTGGGGGCGCGCAGATCCCACTCGTGCGGCCCAATGCGCTCACGGGGCCCGGCCGCGGACGGCCGTCCGGCGGTCGTGGCGTGCGGACGCGGCACATCGCGTACGGACACGGAACGTCGCGCACGCACACGGGGCGGCGCGCGTACGCGGGGCGGTGTCCGTACACGGGACGGCGCGCGTACGCGGGACGGCGCGCGTACGCGGGACGGCGCACGCGCACGGGGCGGCGCACCTACCCGCCCGGCGGTCACGGGCGGTCGCCGTCGGCCGGGGTCGGCGCGATCGGCGCGTGATCCGGCGCATTCACCGTCCCCGATCCGGTAATCGGTGCAGATCCCTTCACAAGCCGGGATGTGACGCGCGACACTCGCAGGCGCATGAGCGTTGCCACCGCACACCTGAAGTGAGGGCAAGTCATGGCTCTGCACGATGAACTGACGGCCGTTCAGCGATGCGTGGACGACTTGGTCCGCACGGTCGGCCGTCTTGAGCAGCAGGCCGGCGAGGAGCTGGCGGGCGTCGACCTGCGCCGCGTGCGCACGGACGCCGACCGGCTGCGCGAGAGCGTCGCCCTGCTGCGCGCGACGGCCCCGCCGCCCGCGCCCCGCGACGAGCACCGGCCGGAGCTGGTGACCATCCCCGACACGCCGTACGACCGCGCGCTGTGGACGGACACCGGGGACCTCGACGACGAGGGCCTGGGCGCCCGCGGCCGTCACGCGCCCTGACCGCACCGCCGCACCCCCGCAGAGCCACGCCAAGTACCTCTCCCGCTGCCCGAGGACGAAGGAGTGGAGCCTCGTTGGCCACCGGCACGGAACCTCAACCGAAAAGCGGACCGGCCCCCGGCGGCGGCGTGCGTGACGGCACGCGCGCCGCCATCGGTGCTGCCCATCTGCGGACCGACCGCTGGTGGCTGGCGCCCGCGGCGACCGCCGCGGGACTGCTCGCCTTCGTCGTCTACTCGACCTGGCGGGCCTTCGCGAATACGGACTACTACCACGCGCCCTACGTCTCGCCGTTCTACTCGCCGTGCCTGGCGGAGAACTGCGAGCCGATGCGGTCCGGGCCCAACTGGGAGATCTTCGGCAGCTGGTGGGGCCTGTCGCCCGCGCTGCTCGTCCTGATCTTCCCGCTCGGCTTCCGACTGACCTGCTACTACTACCGCAAGGCCTACTACCGAGGCTTCTGGGCCTCGCCTCCGGCCTGCGCGGTGGCCGAACCGCACAAGAAGTACTCCGGCGAGACCCGCTTCCCGCTGATCCTGCAGAACGTCCACCGGTACTTCTTCTACGCCGCCGTCCCGGTCGCGTGCATCCTCACGTACGACACCGCGCTGACCTTCCGCGACGAGCACTACGAGTGGGGCCACATGGGCCTCGGCACCCTCGTCTTCCTCGTCAACATCGTGCTGATCTGGGCGTACACGCTGTCCTGCCACTCCTGCCGGCACATCATCGGCGGCAAGCTCAAGCACTTCTCCAAGCATCCGGTGCGCTACCGCATGTGGCAGTGGGTAGGGAAGCTGAATGCCCGTCACATGCTGCTCGCCTGGGCGTCGTTGGTGAGCGTGGCGCTCGCCGACTTCTATGTGTTCCTGATCTCCAGCGGCGCCTTCGACGATCCGAGGTTGTTCTGATGTCTCAAGTGGAGCGACAGCAGTGGGACGTCGTCGTGGTGGGAGCCGGGGGCGCGGGCCTGCGGGCCGCGATCGAGGCGCGCGCACAGGGCGCCCGCACGGCCGTGATCTGCAAGTCCCTGTTCGGCAAGGCCCATACGGTGATGGCCGAGGGAGGCATCGCGGCCTCCATGGGCAATGTGAACTCCGGCGACAACTGGCAGGTCCACTTCCGCGACACGCTGCGCGGCGGCAAGTTCCTCAACCAGTGGCGGATGGCCGAGCTGCACGCCCGTGAGGCGCCCGACCGCGTCTGGGAGCTGGAGACCTGGGGCGCCCTGTTCGACCGCACCCCGGACGGGCGGATCTCCCAGCGCAACTTCGGCGGGCACGAGTATCCGCGCCTCGCCCACGTCGGCGACCGCACCGGGCTCGAACTGATCCGCACGCTCCAGCAGAAGATCGTCTCGTTGCAGCAGGAGGACTACAAGGAGTTCGGGGACTACGAGGCACGCCTGAAGGTCTTTCAGGAGTGCACGGTCACCAGGGTGCTGAAGGAGGAGGGCGCGGGTCCCGGCGACGCCGGGCGGGTCTGCGGGACCTTCTGCTACGACCGCGAGTCCGGTCGCTTCTTCGTCCTGGAGGCGCCGAGCGTGGTCCTGGCGACCGGCGGCATCGGCAAGTCCTTCAAGGTGACGTCGAACTCGTGGGAGTACACCGGCGACGGGCACGCCCTCGCGCTGCTCGCCGGGGCGCCGCTGCTGAACATGGAGTTCGTGCAGTTCCACCCGACGGGCATGGTCTGGCCGCCGTCGGTCAAGGGCATCCTCGTCACCGAGTCCGTGCGCGGCGACGGCGGGGTCCTCAGGAACTCCGAGGGCAAGCGGTTCATGTTCGACTACGTCCCCGACGTGTTCAAGGAGAAGTACGCGCAGTCGGAGGAGGAGGGCGACCGCTGGTACGAGGACCCGGACCACAACCGCCGCCCACCCGAGCTGCTGCCCCGCGACGAGGTCGCGCGCGCCATCAACGCCGAGGTCAAGGAGGGCCGCGGCTCGCCGCACGGCGGCGTCTTCCTCGACGTGTCGACGCGGATGCCCGCCGAGGTCATCAAGCGCCGGCTGCCCTCCATGTACCACCAGTTCAAGGAGCTCGCGGACGTCGACATCACCGCAGAGGCGATGGAGGTGGGGCCGACCTGTCACTACGTGATGGGCGGCGTCGCGGTCGACTCCGACACCGCCGCCGCGCGCCGCGTGGCGGGCCTGTACGCGGCCGGTGAGGTCGCGGGCGGCATGCACGGGTCCAACCGCCTCGGCGGCAACTCGCTGTCCGACCTGCTGGTCTTCGGCCGGCGCGCGGGGCTGCACGCGGCCGAGTACGCCGCCGGGCTCGACGCCAGGCCCGTCCTGGACGAGGTGCAGATCGACACCGCGGCCGCCGAGGCGCTGCGGCCCTTCAGCGCGGAGGGCCCCGAGGACGGGGCGACGCCGGAGAACCCGTACACCCTGCACCAGGAACTCCAGCAGACCATGAACGACCTGGTCGGCATCATCCGCCGCGAGGCCGAGATGGCGCAGGCCCTGGAGAAGCTCGCCGAGCTGCGGGTGCGGGCGCGGCGGGCCGGGGTCGAGGGCCACCGCCAGTTCAACCCCGGCTGGCACCTCGCGCTCGACCTGCGGAACATGCTCCTGGTCAGCGAGTGCATCGCGCGGGCCGCCCTGGAGCGCACCGAGAGCCGCGGCGGGCACACCCGCGAGGACCATCCGGCGATGGACCGCGAGTGGCGGCGCGCCAATCTGCTCTGCCGACTCGCCGATCCCACCGGCGGGTTGGCGGCGACCGACCCGGTGCGCGGCCAGATCGACCTCGTGCGGGTGTCCACCGAGCCCATCCGCCCGGACCTGCTGGCCCTCTTCGAGAAGGAGGAGCTGGTCAAGTACCTGACTGAAGAGGAGCTGTACGAGTGAGTTCGTACGACGCGCGATTCAAGGTCTGGCGCGGTGATCTCGGCGGCGGCGACCTCATGGACTTCAAGGTCGAGGTCAACGAGGGCGAGGTCGTCCTCGACATCATCCACCGGCTCCAGGCCACCCAGGCGCCCGACCTCGCGGTGCGCTGGAACTGCAAGGCGGGCAAGTGCGGTTCGTGCTCGGCGGAGATCAACGGCAGGCCGCGGCTGATGTGCATGACGCGGATGTCGGTCTTCGACCGGGACGAGGTCATCACGGTGACGCCGCTGCGGGCCTTCCCCGTGGTGCGGGACCTGGTGACCGACGTCGGCTTCAACTACACGAAGGCGCGCGAGGTCCCCTCGTTCGTACCGCCCGAGGGCCTCGGCCCCGGCGAGTACCGGATGCAGCAGACGGACGTGGACCGCTCGCAGGAGTTCCGCAAGTGCATCGAGTGCTTCCTGTGCCAGGACACCTGCCACGCGGTGCGCGACCACGAGGAGAACAAGGAGGCCTTCGCCGGGCCGCGGTTCCTGATGCGGGTCGCCGAGCTGGACATGCATCCGCTGGACGCGGCGGCGGAGTCCGGCCTGGACCGCAAGCGCACCGCGCAGGACGAGCACGGGCTCGGCTACTGCAACATCACCAAGTGCTGCACGGAGGTCTGCCCCGAGGGCATCAAGATCACGGACAACGCGCTGATCCCCCTCAAGGAGCGGGCCGTCGACCGCAAGTACGATCCGCTGGTCTGGCTGGGGAACAAGATCCGGCGCCGGTCGGAGTGAGCGTGCGGCCGGAGTGACGGTGTGACGGTACGGGGTCCGCCTGGGGGTAATCCCCCAGGCGGATTCTCGTGATCTCCCCCATGGTCCGGGGCGCACCCCGGAACCAGCATGGAGGCATGACTTCTTCCTCGACCACCTCGGCTTCCCGGGCTTCCTCCGCCGTGAGGCGCCGTACGCTGCTGGGCCTCGCGGGCGCCGGGCTCGTGGCGGGGCTGCTGCCCCTGGCGTCTCCGGCGCAGGCGCGTCCCCTGGCGCAGGCGCCCGCCGCCGGCGTCCGGGCCCAACTCCCCGCGCCCACCGGGCCGTACGGGATCGGCACCGTCTCGGCCCGGCTCGTGGACCGCTCGCGGCACGACCCCTGGGTGGCGTCGCAGCCGTTCCGCGAGCTGATGGTCAGCGTCTGGTACCCGGCCGCGTCCGGCTCCGGCGACGGGCGGCCCCGCGCGCCCTACATGGCGCAGGGGGCCGCCGCCCGCTGGGACGCCACCGCGCCGCACGGCATCCCCCGGGGCGCGGTCGACTTCGCGGCCACGCGGACGCACGCCCGGGAGGGCGCGCCGGCCGACACCCGCGGCGGGCGGCGCCCCGTGCTGGTGTACGCGGCGGGCTCGGGCGACCCGCGCACCTGGGGCACGGCCCTGGTCGAGGAGCTGGCGAGCCGCGGCTATGTCGTGGTGACCGTCGACCACACCTACGAGAACCCCGGGGTGCAGTTCCCCGACGGCTCGGTCAAGGACGACGGCCCGCTGCGGAAGGCGCTGGAGGAGGCGCAGCAAAACGGCACCCTGACGGAGCTGCTCAAGAAGACGCTCGACGTGCGGGTCGCCGACTCCAGGTTCGTCCTGGACAGCCTGGGTTCGCTGCCGCACGGCCTGTCGAAGGTGGTCGACCGGCGGCGCGTGGGCATGGTCGGCCACTCCGCGGGCGGGATCGCCGCCGCCGAGACGATGTACGAGGACCGGCGGGTCGGGGCCGCGGTCGACCTCGACGGCACGCTGGAGTTCAACCCCGAGCCGAACGGCACGAACCTGATGCCGGTCGCGCGGAACGGCCTGGACCGCCCCTTCCTGCTGATGGGCAGCGACCGCCCCACCGAGCCGTCCTGGCGCGCGCTCCTGTCCCACAGCACGGGCTGGAAGCGGAACCTGACGCTCAAGGGCGCGCGGCACCAGGCGTACACGGACCTCTCCGTGCTTCTCCCCCAGTCCGGGGCGGACCGGAAGGTGACCGAGGAGAACATCGGCACGGTCGATCCGGGGCGGGCGGTCGCGGCGGAGCGGGCGTACGTGGCCTCGTTCTTCGACCGGTGGTTGAAGGGGAAGGACGACGGCCTGCTCGACGCGCCGTCGGGGCGGTACCCGGAGGTGGAGTTCACGGACTGAGGGCCCGCGCGGGGTACGGGCCCTCGGCACGCCTCCCCACGGCGAGTCCTCCGCTCCGCCCGTGCGCGGCGGGGACCTTGTGCCACACTGCCGCGCATGCGTCTGCCCCGCACCTCCCGCCCCGTCATGGCCGCGCTGCTCGCCGGTGCGCTGAGCGCGGGCGCGGCCTCCTGCACCCTGCCCGGCGACGACGGCGCGGGCGGGGGCACGGGCCTGGAGCGCGCGCTGGCCGCGGTCCCCGCGTCGGCGGCCGACCAGGCGGTGACCTACCGGGACGTACGCACCGTGCGCCGCCTGGTCGCCGCGGACCCCGGGCTCTACCGCGGCCTCGACGGCTTCGGGATCCTGGAGGTCGCCCAGAGCGGCTACACCGGCGGGAACGTCCGCGCCGACTGGGGCTTCGGCGCGAAGGACGTCCGCGCCTCCGTCCTGGTCGGCGACAGCTCGCTGCTGACCGGCGCGTTCGACACGGACGCGGTGGCCCGCGCGATGAAGAAGCAGGGCTACAGATCCTCCGGCACGGACGGCGGCACCCGCTACGAGAAGCGCGGCGAGCCCGGCGTCTACGACGTCTCGGAGTCGGCCCGCGTCGCCCGCCGCTCGCACGTCGCGCTGCCCCTGACCGCGCCCGACGACTCCCTGCGCGACGTCAAGGCGTACGCGGCGGTCGCCGACTGCCTGGGCGACGTGTACGAGGCCACGTACTACGCCGAGCGCCAGGACGCCGACACCGTGCTCTTCGCGATCGGCGGCCGGCTCGGCAAGGACGGCAGGTCCTCCTCGGAGACGCTCTGCGCGCGGACCGCGTCGAAGAGGGCGGCGGCCGCGACCGCCGCGAAGCTCCGCGAGAAGACGGCACCCGGCGAGCGCTACGCGGGCTCGAAGGTGACCGTCGGCGAGGGCGACACCCCGATGGTCACGATGACGTGGAAGAACCGCGCCGCGTCGGGCCTGCGCCCCGCCGACAACGACCGCACGGGCGAGTTGCCGGGCCTGCTGGCGTAGGGCCCGGCCTCAGACCCCGTCCTTGTGACCGTTGGCGACGATCAGCTTCTCCATGCCCTGGTACGCCCGGGTGGCCTTGCCGTTGTCCTCGTCGTGGAACTTCCTGAGGTAGTCGAGGAGTACGGCGACGCAGGTGTCCCGCGTCCGGTACTCCGCGTCGTCGACGAGCCGGAAGTCATCGGTGATCTCCCGCAGCCGCCCGTCGGGGGCGGTGTACACGGGGTGCCAGACCAGTTGCACGTTCGGGTTCAGCCGCATGACCTCGCGCAGCTGCGGGATCTCCTGCGAGATGAGGACGCTCTCCGGGAGGTAGGACCGCAGGAAGATGTGCACCGGGCCGGTCGCGCGGGCCACGAACGCCTTCGACAGGACGTTCCACATCGGCGTCTTCAGCGGCCAGTCCGGGTGCAGCTTCAGCACGTTGAGCACGCTGCCGATCCGGGTCCGTTCCAGGGGGGTGTGGCCCTTCGCGTGCGCGTAGTCGCTGGTCTCGATCCCTCCCGACCACAGGGCCATGGTGGGCGTCGCGATCTCCAGGTGCTCGGCCATGAGCCGGACGAACTCCTGGTACCAGGTGTTCGACGCCCGCAGGTCCCGCTGCTCCTGGCGGACGTTCGTCCTCGCCATGGCCTCGGCGTTCAGCGCGCCCTGCGCGTCGACCCCGCCGAGCAGCAGCTGCCAGGCGGCGTCGGCCTCGTCCTGCGGGATGCCCGCGGCCTTCGTCAGCTCCTGGTACGGCCCCCACTCGGGGTGCTCGGTGGGCCTGGTCGCGTAGTGCTCGTCGAGACCGCCCGTCTGCCGCTGCACCCACCGCGTCACGGCCGCGTTGCCCGCGCTCCGCTGCAGCGCGGCCAGCCCGGCGACCCGCTCCTCACGCCGGACACCCCCGGCCCCCGCCGCCTGCCGCCCCGCACCCCTCCGCACCTCACGCACCCCGCCCCACCTTCCCACTGTTCCAGGCGAACCTAGCCCCGCCGCACCCCCCGCACGAGGTACGGAAGGGCAGCACCGGGGGCATGCTCGGCCCCTTCCAGCGGCAGGGTGCCGTCATCCGGCCGTCCCGTCCCGTACTCAGTCCAGACAGAACTCGTTGCCCTCCACGTCCTGCATCACGAGGCACGACTCGTTCTCCTCGTCGGCCTCCAGCAGGCGTACGCGGGTCGCGCCGAGTGGGAGCAGGCGGGCGCAGGCGGATTCCAGGGCGGCCAGGCGTTCCTCGCCCACGAGGCCGGTGCCGACCCGGACGTCGAGGTGGACGCGGTTCTTGACGACCTTGCCCTCGGGGACGCGCTGGAAGAACAGGCGCGGGCCCACGCCCGTGGGGTCGCTGCACGCGAACCACGCGTCCCGGTCCTCGGGAGGCAGGGAGGCGTTGTAGGCGTCCCACGTGTCGAAGCCCTTCGGGGGCTGCGGTGCGACGTACCCCAGGACCTCGCACCAGAAGCGGGCGACGCGCTCCGGCTCGGCGCAGTCGAAGGTGACCTGGAACTGCTTGATCGAAGACATCGGCGCACCCTAGCAGGGGGGCGTGGGGGTCATCTGCCGGTGTGCGTACGGGTGTTGTCGGCTGCTCGTCGGCTACTCGTCCGCCGGTGTCCGCCACGCGACCCGCTCCGCGTGGGTCAGCCAGTGGACGTACCACTGGGCGAACGTGACCCTCTCCGTGCTGTTCAGGAACGCGAAGGGGATCACGCCCTCCGCGGCCGCGCGCGCGTCGTTCCACATCGTGCCGCGCTCGGGGCCCGTCAGCGCCATCAGCGTGTAATAGCCGCAGCCCTGGTCGGTCATGTAGCGGGCGCCTTCGGTCAGTGCGTCCAGGAGTTCGTCGTCGCGCCGGTCCCAGGCCGTGTACTCGGCGCGGAACCGGGCCTCTTCCTCGGCCGTGTCGCCGTACGCCGCGCGCCGCGGTTCCGCCGACCGGTGCTCCTCCCACTCCGCGGTGCGCCCAGGGCGGAAGGTGCCCTCCGGAGCGGCGGGCCCGGAGTCGTCCGGGTCCACCGGGAACAGGCCGTAGTCCGGGCCCGCCCCGCCGGCCCCCACCTCCAGCAGGAAGCCGCGGTACTCCGCAGGGAACGTCACCCCGCGCCGCCGCTCGACCGCGTCGACCTGCTCCTCGGTCAGGACGGGCAGCAGGGCGAAGCCGTGGCCGTGCCCCTGGAAGTCCGCGCCGAACACCGCCCGCCACCCGGGCGCGTCCCGGAGCGCGAGCACGCGCTCCCTGATGCCCGTCCAGACCCCGTCCACCCGTGCCTCCCCCGCTCCGGCCCCGCTCCGGCCGCTCACGATCACCGTACGGGGCCGCCGCGGGGCGCCGCCTCCGGGTCGCGGCGCCCCGAATGCACCCATACGCTCCCCTATGTGACGCCGCCCTCGCAGAGAGCCGCGCGGGCAGCCGCGGCCGCGGTGGCCGTGCTGCTCGCCTGCTTCGCGCTGCTGTGCCCCGCGCCCGCGCTCGCCGACGACCCGGTCACTCTCTCCCGCACCGGCCAGCTCACCGACCGGACGGGCGCCCTCGGGGACCGCGCGGACGCCGCCGAGCAGGCCCTCGACCGGCTCTACGACGACCGCGGCGTCCAGCTCTTCGTCGCCTACGTACGCGACTTCTCCGGTCGCTCCGCGCAGAGCTGGGCGGACGCCACCGCCGAGCGCAACGGCCTCGGCCTCGACGACGTGCTGCTCGCCGTCGCCACCCACGACCGGCAGTTCGCCTACTCCGTGAGCGACGGGTCACGGCTGACCGACGCGCAGCTCACGGACGTGGCCACCACCGCGATCAGGCCCGCCCTGCGCGAGAACGACTGGGCGGGCGCGGCCATCGGCGCCGCGAACGGCTACCGCGCGGTCCTCGCGGGGCAGCCCGTGCCGGCGCCCTCGCTCACCCCCGGCCCGGCGGACCCCACCGCCGACGGCGGCGACGACTCCGTGGCCGGTGACCTGGTGCTCCCCGTCGTGGCGGCGGGCGTGGCCGGGGTCGCGGCGACGGTCGCGTACAAGCGGCGCAGGAAGCGCGTCACCACCCGCACGACGCCCGGCGGCGGCTGGGGGCAGGGCGCGGGCGTCACGCCGCTGCCCGAGCTCGACGAGGAGGCCCGGCGCCTCCTCGTGGAGACCGACGACGCGGTCCGCACCAGCACCGAGGAACTCGGCTTCGCCACCGCCCAGTTCGGCGAGGACGCGGCCCGGCCCTTCGGCGCGGCGCTCGCGTTCGCGCGCGCGGAGCTGACGGCGGCGTTCCGGCTGCGGCAGGAGCTCGACGACGCGTACCCCGAGGACGACGCGACCAGGCGCCGCATGCTGGACGAGATCGTCGCGCGCTGCACGGAGGCGGGCCGCCGCCTGGACGCCGAGACCGCGGGCTTCGACGAGCTGCGCGCCCTGGAGAAGGACCTGCCGCGCGCCCTGGAGCACGCGGAGACGGTGTTCCGGCAGGTCGCGGGCCGCACCGGCGCGGCCGACGACACCCTCACGACCCTGCGCGCGACGTACGCGCCCACCGCGTCGGCGGCCGTCGTCGGCCATGTCGAGCAGGCCAAGGACCGGCTCGTCTTCGCCACCACCCACCTCAACCAGGCCCGCCAGTCCGCCGACTCCGGCGAGGGCGGCGCGGCGGCGGTGCACCTGCGCGCCGCCGAGGGCGCCGTCGACCAGGCGGGCACGTTCGTGGACGCCGTCGACCGGCTCGCGGGCGAACTGGCGCTCGCCGCCGAGAAGCTGCCGGGCGCGCTCGCCGAGTCCGAGGCCGACCTCGCCGACGCGCGCGGCCTCCTGGAGGGCACCGCGGAAGGGGTCTCCACGGCCGATCTGCGGGGCCGGGTCGCCCGGGCGGAGTCGGTGGTCGCCGAGGTGCGCGGACAGACGACGGCGGGGCCCTACGACCCCATCGACGCCCTGCGCCGGGTCGAGGAGGCCGACGCGGCGCTGGACGCGGCCCTCGCGGGGGCGCGCGAGCGCGAGGTCGCCGACCGCCGCTCCCGCGCCCTGCTCTCCCAGGCGCTGCTGACCGCCCGCAGCGCGGTCGGGGCCGCCGCGGACTACGTCACCACGCACCGCGGCGCCGTCGGCAGCGAGGCGCGGACCCGCCTGGCCGAGGCCCAGCGGCACCTGGCGCGGGCGGAGGCCGGGCCGGAGGGCGAGGCCGCCGCCGCGCTGGCCTCGGCCCAGCAGGCGGACTCCCTGGCCCGCCGGGCGCAGCAGCTCGCCGAGCGGGACGTGCGCGGCTACGGCAACCCCTACGGGGGCCTCGGCGGCGGCGGTGGGCGGGGCGGCGGCACGGGCGGCGCGGTGCTCGGCGGCATCATCCTCGGCGAGCTCCTCGGGGGCGGGCGCCGCTCGGGCGGGGGCTACGGCGGCGGGTTCGGCGGGGGCGGCGGCCGGGGCGGGGGCGGATCCGGCGGTCCCGGCAGCTTCGGCGGCGGGGAGACCCGGGGCCGGCGGGGCGGGGGCGGCCGGTTCTGAGCCCGTGTCCCCGCACCCCCACGCAACCCCGCTGCCCCTCGTTCAAGGAGACCAAGGACATGACGAAGCAGACCATCCTCGGCCGGGTCGCCCAGCTCGCCAAGGCGAACATCAACGCGCTCCTCGACCAGGCCGAGGACCCCCAGAAGATGCTCGACCAGCTGATCCGCGACTACACGGACAACATCAAGGAGGCCGAGGAGGCGGTCGCGACCACCATCGGCAATCTGCGGATGCTGGAGCAGGACCACAAGGACGACCAGGACACGGCCGCCGAGTGGGGCGCCAAGGCGCTCGCCGCGAGCAGGAAGGGCGACGAGCTGCGCGCGGACGGGAACGCGACGGAGGCCGACACCTTCGACCGGCTCGCCAAGGTGGCGCTCGGGCGGCAGCTCCAGGCGGAGAAGGAGGCCAAGGAGGCCGAGCCGACGATCGCCGCGCAGACCGAGATCGTGGACAAGCTGCGGTCGGGCCTGGAACGGATGCAGGTGAAGCTGGTCGAGCTGCGGTCGCGGCGCGATCAGCTGGTGGCCCGCGCGAAGACCGCACAGGCGCAGAACCGGATGATGGACGCCGCCGCGAGCATCGACGTACTCGATCCGACGAGCGAGCTGAGCCGCTTCGAGGAGAAGGTGCGCCGCGAGGAGGCGCGGGCGCTCGGCCGGCAGGAGCTCGCCGCGTCCTCCCTCGACGCGCAGTTCGAGGAGCTGGACGGCCTGGGCGACGCGGCGGAGGTCGAGGCCCGCCTCGCCGCCCTCAAGGCGACCACCTGAGCCGGCCGAGGGGCCGGCGTCAGAACAGGCTGAGCAGCGCCTCCGCCGGGTCCATCGGCTCCGTGTCGCCGTTCGGCAGGGCGAGTTCGAACCAGACCGTCTTGCCCTGCGGCGTCCGGCGCGAGCCCCACGCGGCGCTGAGCAGGCCCACCAGCTGGAGGCCGCGCCCGCCCTCGTCGGTGTCGCGGGCCCGGCGGCGGCGCGGCTGGACGAACCCGGCGTCCCACACCTCGCACACCAGCGTGCGGTCGAGCAGCAGGCGCAGCCTGATCTCGCCCTCGCCGTATCTGAGCGCGTTGGTGACCAGCTCGCTGACCAGCAGTTCCGCCGTGTCGCAGAGCCGCTCCAGGTCCCAGGCGCGCAGCTGGTCGCAGGCCAGCTCGCGGGCGCGGCCCACCGACTTGGGGTCGCGCGGCAGCGTCCAGTCGCCGACGTGCTCGGCGGGCAGGCCCTGCACGCGCGCCATCAGGAGCGCGATGTCGTCCTCGCCGTGGTGGGTGTCGAGGGTGGTCAGGACGTGGTCGCAGACGTCCTCAAGGGCGGGCGGCGCGTCGCTGAGGGCGCGCACGAACGCGTTCAGGCCCTCGTCGAGCGGGTGGTCGCGCGATTCGACGAGACCGTCGGTGTAGAGCGCGAGGAGGGCGCCCTCGGGGAGTTCGACCTCGACGTCCTCGAAGGGCTCGCCGCCGACGCCGAGCGGCATGCCCGGGGGTACGTCGAGCATGAGCGCGGACTCGCCGGGCTCGACGAGGACGGGCGGGAGGTGCCCGGCGTTGGCGAAGGTGCAGCGGCGCGTGACGGCGTCGTAGACGGCGTAGACGCAGGTGGCGAGGTAGACCTCGCCGAGGTCCGCGTCGGCGGCCTTGCGGGCGGCGCGGGTGGCCTGCTGGGGTCCCGCCGGGTTGCCGAGGCCGCGGGCGATCTCGTCGAGCGCGG
The DNA here is from genome assembly GCF_040680155.1 of Streptomyces sp. NPDC052114. Classification (NCBI taxonomy): domain Bacteria; kingdom Bacillati; phylum Actinomycetota; class Actinomycetes; order Kitasatosporales; family Streptomycetaceae; genus Streptomyces; species Streptomyces sp. NPDC052114. The sequence goes on from NZ_JBFAWC010000005.1 coordinate 155,463, forward strand.
AGAGCACCTCGGCGGGCTCCAGGTCCAGGAGCGCCAGGGTGCGCACGGCGGTGCGCAGTTCGCCCATGGCGACGGCGGCGCGCAGCCCGCGCCCCATGACGTCGCCGACGACCAGGGCGGTGCGGTGGCCCGGCAGTTCGATGACGTCGAACCAGTCGCCGCCGACCTCCGTGGCGGCGTTGCCCGGCAGATAGCGGCAGGCGATGTCCAGGCCGGACGCCTCGGGGTCGCCGGGCGGCAGCAGGGAGCGCTGCAGTATCAGCGCGCGCTCGTGCTCGCGGCGGTAGAGCCGGGCGTTGTCGATGCAGACGGCGGCGCGCGCGGCCAGCTCGCCGGCGAGCGCCCGGTCGCGTTCGCCGAAGGGCTCGCTGCCCTTCGTACGGGAGAACTGGGCGAGGCCGACCACCGTGTCGTGGGCGATCATCGGCACGGCCAGCGTGGACTGGACCAGGCCGCCGGTCAGCCGGCTCGCGGAGGCGCTGTCGGCGGCGGTGATCAGCCGGGGCCGGGCGGCGCGCAGGGCGTCGGCGCAGGGCGAGGAGAACGCGAAGCGGTGCACGGCGCCGACGGCGACGGGCCCGGTGCCCTCCGGGAACGGCGCGTCGGCGACGGCGCTCGCGAAGGCCACCCGGCGCAGCTCCGCGCTGCCGTCGGCGAGGCCGGGCGGGGTCTCGTCGCCGTCGAGCAGGCCTTGGTACAGGTCCACGGAGGCGAGGTCGCAGAAGCCGGGGACGGCGACGTCGAGCAGCTCGCGTGCGGTGGCCTCCAGGTCGAGGGAGTTGCCGATGCGGGCCCCGGCATCGTTCAGGAGGGCGAGGTTGCGCCGGGCGTGCGCGGCCTCGCGGGCGGCGGCGTGCCGCCGGGTGACGTCGGTGCCGAGCCCGGCGACGCCGATGGGGCGGCCCGAGCCGCTGTGCACGCGGTAGAGGTTGATCGACCAGTGGCGGCGCTCGCCGCTGCCGGGCGCGGGGCCCACGATCTGCATGTCCGTCACGGCGTCGCCGGTCTGCAGGACGCGCTTGAGGGCGGCGGACATGCGGTCGGCCTCGTGGCGGGGCAGGTAGTCGTGGACGGTGCGGCCGCGGTGTTCCTCGGCGCCGCCGCCGAAGACGTCGGCGAAGCGGCGGTTGGCGCGCTGCACCTTCAGGTCCGTGCCGAACAGCAGAAAGCCGAAAGGGGATTGGCCGAAAATGGCCTGTGAGGCGGCGAGGTCGGTCTCGATCTGCCGGAGCGCGCGGACGTCGACGACGATGCAGACCGCGGCCCGCTCGCCGTCCTCGGTCTCCGTCGGCATGACGTAGACCTCGGCGATGCCCTCCTGTCCGGCGGAGCCGTCCGCGGCCCGGCCCGGCACCCGGAAGGGGACGGAGCCGGTCCACTCCCGCCCGTCGAGGATCTCCGCCATCTTGCGGTGGCCGCCGGGGCGCAGCTCGGGCGGCACGAAGGCCTCGATGGGGTCCTTGCCGACGGCGTCGCGCGCGGCCACGCCGAACAGCCGCTCGGCGCGGTTGCTCCACTGGTCGACGAGGCCGTCGGCACCGATCGAGAACGAGGCGACCTTGATGTAGTCGTAGATCGAGCCGGGCGGGCTGCTCTGCCAGGTCTCGCCGACCCCGGCCTCGCCCGCGTCCTCGGCCATCGCGTCGCCCGACGGCCCCTCGGGCTCCGTCGCCTTCGCTGGTATCTCGCTCACGCGAACCGTCCCCTCCAGCTCACCGCGTCCGGCACCGGTCACCGCATACGGCTGACCGCAGTATCCAGCACTACGGCACAGCACCACACGGCGTTCACGATCACAGCACGGACTCGACGCTTTTTGGCCCGTGCCGCCCTTGTGCCCGACGTCCCTCGCACACTGCCAGTCTTCTAACCCGGCAGCGCCAGCTCGAACCACACCGTCTTCCCCCCACTGCCCGTGCGACCCGGCCGTGTCCCCCAGCGGCGCGCGGAGCGTGCCACCAGCTGAATGCCGCGACCGCCCTCGTCGTCGGGTGCGGCGACGCGCTCCAGGGGCGGGTCGGGGAGCGGATCGGACACCTCCACAAGGAGGGTGCCCGAGGGGTCCACGGAACGTACGAGGCGTACGCCGATGGGCCCGGAGGCATGACGCAGCGAGTTGGTCACCAACTCGCTCACGAGCAACACGGTGACATCGCCGAGGGGCGCCAGACCCCAGTCGCCGAGCTGTTCGCGGACGACGGCGCGGGCGGAGCGGACGGCGCCCGGGTGCGCGGGGAACTCCCACTCGGCGCAGTCGCCTTCGGTGTCGATCACGCCGATCACTTCCAGACCAGAGGCAGAACCTGTCCGGGAACCTGTCCGGTTTCATGGGGTTAATGGGCACATACCCGATATCCCGGTGGGTTTACCGCGTACTGGGGCGCACTGTGGCACGAACGGCGTAGGCGGGGTCAGCGCGCGGCGTGCGGCAGGCCGAGCGCCGCCGTCACGGCGGGCACGTCGGCGGCCAGCCAGTCGACCGACCAGACCTGGTCGGGGGCGAGCCAGCGCAGCTCGTCGTGGTCCTGGAGGGGCCGGACGGCGCCGGAGAGCAGGCGGGCGGTCCACACCCACAGGACGTACCCCTTGGCGAGCGGCCACTGCCCCGGGACGCGCTCGATCAGCTCCGCCTCGACGCCCAGCTCCTCGCGGAGCTCGCGCAGCAGCGCGTCCTCGGGGCGCTCGCCGGGCTCGACCTTGCCGCCGGGCAGCTCCCAGCCGCCGGCCAGCTCGGGCGGCGCGGTGCGCCGCGCGGCGAGCAGGCGCCCCTCGTCGTACAGGGCGGCGCCGACCACGATGCGTTCGTTCATGCGCCCGAAGCGTAGGCGCTCCGCCGGACGGGACGGACCCGGGGGCGGCTCCACACGGCGCGAGGGACAGCCCTACGGGGCGGCCCCTCCGACGTTCTGATTCAGCTTCTCGATGGAGTAGAGCTGTTTGTGTCCGCGATCGCCGAGGCTGTCCGCGATCTTCTGGGCCTCTGCCTTCGTCGCGTACCTGCCCACGCGGTAGCGGTTGCCGTTGTCGTCCTGACGTATCACGAGCCAGGGCAGCAGAACCGTCCCGTCGTTCATCGCGCCCCTCCGCTCGCCACCCCCGGCGCGCGCCACGCCTCGATCAGTAAGGAAACCGCAATCCGCATATGCCCGAGCCTACGCCCGACCTTTACTCAGCGGATACGACTTTGCACAAAGAGATACGCAGGGGGTGGTCAGGACGCACGCAATCGGCCACGGGCCGGTCCGTCCGCGCGGGCCGTCAGTCCGTCCGCAGGGGCGGTCGGTCCGTCCGCACGGTCGGCATCGGCATCAGTACCGGCTCGCCCGTCGGCGCCTTGCGGCAGACGTCACCGCACTCGGCGTCCAGCGAGCAGCACAGGGAGCAGATCGGCCCTGCCTGGACGGGACAGTCGGCGATGTCGGGGAGTTCGTACGCCGTGGCGCAGACGCCGCAGGTGTGCGTGGCCGTCACGTCGGGCACCGGCACGTGCGGCCCGTTCACGGGGTTGGGCCGCGCCAGGTAGTACCGGCCCTTCGTCGCCCAGGCGATCAACGGGCACAGCAGCAGGGCGAGTCCGGCCGCGATGAAGGTCGAGAAGGCCTCCGCGTACCGCCCGAACAGGCCGAAGAACGCGAGGATCGAGACCGTCGAGGCGATCACCATCGCGCCGAACCCGGCCGGGTTCACCGCGTGCAGATAGGCGCGCTTGAACTCGATGTACTTCGGGCTCCAGCCCGCCCGCTTGTTGATGACCAGGTCGGCGGCGACGGCCGTGATCCAGGCGATGCCCACGTTCGAGTAGAAGCCGAGCAGCTTGTTCAGCGCGGCGAACATGTTCATCTCCATCAGCGTCAGCGCGATGGCGAGGTTGAGGAAGATGTACCAGACCCGGCCCGGGTGGCGGTGGGTGACGCGGGAGAAGAAGTTCGACCAGGACAGCGAGCCGCTGTAGGCGTTGGTCACGTTGATCTTGATCTGCGAGACGATCACGAACAGGGCGGCGGCGGGCAGCGCGACGGAGCCGAGCCACGGCCTGAGGGCCTCGATCTGCGGGGCGACGGGCTCCAGGGCGTGCGTCTTCCCGACGGCCTCCAGGGCGACGAACGCCAGGAAGGCGCCGCCCAGTTGCTTGGCCGCGCCGATCACGACCCAGCCGGGCCCCGCCGCCAGCACGGCCAGGTTCCAGCGCCGCCTGTTCTGCTCGGTCTTCGCGGGCATGAAGCGCAGGTAGTCCGCCTGTTCGCCGATCTGCGCGATGAGCGAGAGCGCGACGCCCGTACCGAGACCGAAACCGATCCACGAGAAGCCGCTGCCCGCGCCCTCCGTGCCGCCGAAGGAGCCGAAGGCTCCCCACGCGTCCGGCGCCTCGAAGGCGAGCACCACGAACGGAAGGACCAGGCCGACCAGCCAGACCGGCTGCGTCCAGGCCTGCACCTTGGCGAGCGCGCCCATGCCGCGGAAGACGATCGGGATGACGATCAGCGTCGTCACCAGGTAGCCGGCCTCGACCGGGAGTCCGACGGCCTGGTGCATGGCCTGGGCCATGATCGAGCCTTCGAGGGCGAAGAAGATGAAGGTGAAGGAGGCGTAGATGAGGGACGTGAGGGTCGACCCGAAATAGCCGAAACCCGCCCCTCGGGTCACCAGGTCCATGTCCAGGCCGTACTTCGCGCAGGCCCGCGCGATCGGGACGCCCGTCACGAAGATGATCGTGGCGGCGCACAGGATCGAGGCGAGGCCGCTGGTGAATCCGTACGTGAAGACGATGGACGCGCCGATCGCGAAGTCCGCGAGGTAGGCGATGCCGCCGAGCGCGGTGGAGGCCACCATGGTCGGGGACCAGCGCCGGAAGGAGTGCGGGGCGTAGCGCAGCGAGTAGTCCTCGCGGCTCTCGTCGGCCGCCATCTTGGCGTAACTGCGTCGGGGCGGCGCGGAGTCGACCTCGGGCTCCGCGTCCGGCGGCATCGCGTCCGCCGGGGCCGTCGGCTCGCGGCCGACCGTCGTGTCCGTCATGGGGGCTCCTGTCGTCCGACCGGGGTGCGGGTACGGACGGGCAAGGTAGGAGCCCCGCGTGACAGCCGGTCGCGGGATGGTGTTGCTCCGGGGTTACGGGGGCGGGGCGGGTGTTAACTCCCCGTCACCGGACGTCACTTCACGGGCAGGTGGTACGCGATCCGGTAGCGGTCGGCGGGCACCACGATGTCGGCCGTCTCGACCGGGCGGCCCGACGCGTAGTACGTCCGCTGGACGACCAGGACCACATGGCCGGGGACGCCGCCGAGCGCGGTGAGCTCCTCGGCCAGGCCGGGGCGGGCACCGACCTCCTCCGCCACGTTGTCCACGACCACGTCGATGGCCGCCATCCGCTCCACCACCCCGCAGCCGCCGAGCGGGCCCTCCTCGGGGAGCATCACGGGGGTGCGCCCGGTGATGGCGAGGGGCTCCCAGGAGGTGGAGAGCATCATGGCCTCACCGGCGTCCCGGAAGACGTATTTCGTGCACATCACGCGGTCGCCCGCGCGGATGCCGAGCCGCTCGGCGATCGCCGCGCTCGCCTCGGCCTGCTCGCTGCGGGACTCCCAGGTGCCGCGCACGCCTTCGGCGGCCTGCTCCTGGCGGAAGGGGGTCGAACCGCCGTTCGCCGAGCGGTAGCCGGTGCGGGCGATCCTGCGGGGGACGGGGCGCTCGCGCACATAGGTGCCGGAGCCGGAGCGCCCTTCCACCAGCCCCTCGGCCATCAGGACCTTGCGCGCCTCCAGGGCGACCGTGTCCGAGACCCCGTACTCCTCGCGGATCCTTGCCTGCGAAGGCAGCCGGGTGTGCGGCGGCAGCGAGCCGTCGGCGATCTTTTTGCGGAGATCACCCGCGACACGCAGATACGCCGGCTGCTCACCGAAAGTCACTGGCCACTCCCATCAGGTTGACAGACAGCAACAGCGTGGCAACCGTCGGTTGTTGGGTGCAACCCAAGGCCATGGAATCACCCGAAGTGATGATTTCTTGCCGCACAGGTCTTTACGCAGGGCCTTTCCCCGGATATAGCGAACGGTCGAGCGTGCCGAGGAAACGTTCGGTCGCGGCGCGCGCGATCTGACTGCCCCACCCTCCCCAGTTCACGTCGAAACAGTGGTCGGCCCACGGCAGTTCGACGTACGTCGCCGGGGCGCCCGCCGCCTTGAGGCGCCGCGCGAGTTCCCTCGCCTGCGCCACCGGAACCGCACGGTCCGCGCTCCCGTGCAGCAGCAGCGTCGGCGGCACGTCGCCCCGCACCAGCCGCACGGGTGAGCCCAGACGATAGCGGGCCGGGGCGGTCGCCGCCGAACCGCCCATCAGACGGGGGATGATGGGGTCGCGGCGCAGCGCGGTGCCGGCGATCAGGCGCCGCATGTCGGTGGGGCCGTACAGCGAGATCACCCCCGAGACGGAGCTGTCACGCACCGGGCAGGACGCCGGGACCCGGCCGTCACCGTCCGTGTAGGCGGCGGCGAGCGCGAGGTTGCCGCCGGCCGAACTGCCCGCCAGGAGAAGGCGGTCGGGGTCGACGCCGTACGCGCGCGCGTGCCGCCGCACCCAGCCGACCGCGCACTTCACGTCGCCGATCTGGTCGAGCTGGGTGGCCCGGGGCGCGAGGCGGTAGTCGATGTCGAAGACCGACCAGCCGCGCGCGTTGAACCAGCGGTTCCACTCGGGGGTCTGGCTGCGGTGCCCCTTGTTCCAGCCGCCGCCGTGCACCCAGACGACGGCGGGGCGCCGCGCCGCCGAGCGCCCGGACGGCGCCCACAGGTCCAGCCTCAGCCGCTGCCGCTTCGCCCGCGCATAGGTGAGGGAGCGCGTGCGGTCGGGAACCTTGGCGTAGTTGACGCCGTCGAAGTACCGGGCGGCGGCGAGGTGTTGGCCCTGCCGTTCGGCGGCGGAGTACGCGGCGGCGTAGGGCATCACTCCGTAGACGAGGGCCGCGAAGGAGGAGAGGGCCGCCAGACCCGCGCACCAGGGGTGGCGGCGCCCCGCGAGCGCGGCGACGGCGAGGCCGAGCAGCCCCGGCGGCAGGAGGACGAGCCCCCAGGAGGTGATCACGGCGGCGACGAGCACCAGGAGCGGTACGCGGGGCAGCGGGGCGGCGACGAGGACGGCGAGCGCCGCGTTCAGGAGGGCGGCGGCGAGGAGCAGGACCCGGGCCACGGCGGGGGGCGGCACGAGGGACGTCACGTCGAAGAAATATCACAGAAGCGGACAAAAAGTCCTTGAGGTGATGGGTCCGACGGCCTCTGCGGGAGCCCGCGCCGGCGCCGTTCCGGCCGCCGGGTCACACCGTCACACGGCCGCCTCGTCGTGGTCGTCGTGGTCGTCGCCGGTGCCCGGACCCGTGCCGTCCTCCGGGGTCGCGTCGCGCGGCGACGTCGTCCCGAGACCGAGGGCCGTGCGCGCGCCGACCGCGCCCTCGCCGTCGACGAGGCCGAAGGCCTTCGTGTAGTGGGCGTAGCAACTGTCGGCGTCGGACGCGGCGGCGGCCTTCGCCCACTCCTTGCGGGATGCGCCGATGTCGGCGAGGAGCGTGTCGACGTGCCCCCGCGCCTTCGCGGGCCAGTCGTGCGCGCGCAGCAGCCGCGCCTGCTCGCCCAGGCCCTTGTCGACGCGGGCCGCCCACTTCTTGTGGCCCTCCAGGTCGTCCTCGAAGCGCTCCTCCTCGGGGGCCGAGGCGAGCGCCTCCTCGAACGCCCGGTCCGCCTTCAGATACGCCCGCTGGTCGTCGTCGAGCGTCGTCTCGTCGCTGCGCAGCGAGCCCTTCAGCGGCTGGTCGGGGTCGCCGGAGCCGAAGAGGCAGGTGACGTTGCGGTCGCCGTGGCGCCAGGTGTTCCGGTCGGGCATGAAGTAGTAGAGGTCGGCGTCGCCGGAGTCGGCCCAGGAGTCCTGCGTGTAGGCCGTCGCCAGGTCCGAGCACCTGCTGTCGGCGAGGTCGGTGAGCACGTCGTCGCCCGGGTAGCCGGTGTGGTTCACGCGGAAGGACCCGAAGACCTCGCCGTCGTGGGGCCCAGAGCACGGCACCTCGTCGACCTGGAAGGCGTACTTCATGGCGTCGAGGTCGCCGTCGGGCGCGTCGAAGCAGCCGCCCTTGCCGACCGGGAAGGCGCCCGCGCTCCGCCGCGAGTCGCGCGCCCCTTCCTTGACCTCCTCGACGAACTCGCGGGCGCCGCCCGTCACCACCGCGAGGACGAGCAGCACGACGCCGACCACGGAGAGGATGCCGCCCGCGATGGCCAGCCCCTTGCCGCGCTCGCCCTTCTTCTTGATCTGCGCGAGCGCCACCAGGCCGAGGACCAGGCCGACCGCGGGCAGGAAGCAGAGGATGCCGAGGACCAGGGAGGCGATGGCGAAGCCGTTCACCGGCGGCCGGGAGTAGGGCGAGTACGGGCCGGGCCACCGCTGGTAGGGGACCTGGCCGGGCGGCGGCCAGGGCGCCCCGGGCTGACCGTACGGCCCTTGCACCGGCCCCTGCGGACTCCGCGGCGAACCCTGCGGGCTCTGCGGACCCTGCGGACTCTGCGGACCGCCCGGAGGAGGCGCGTACGGACCGGACGGCGGCGGTATGTCCACGGGTAGCGTGCTCCTGGGTCGGGTGGTGCGGAGAACTTGGCGCATCGTAATCGGGGCGGGAGCGAAAAGGTAATGCAGCGGCAAATCCCATTAACTCGGACAACGGTCGAGGCCTCCAACGCGCTGACCTCGCGGTGGGCCGCCGCGGTGCCCGCCGACCGCGGCACCGTCCTCTCGGCGCCCGGCGTCTGGCCCCTCCTCGCGTTCCTCGCGGACGGCGCGGGCGGCGCGGCCCGCGCGGAACTGTCGGCCGCGGTGGGACTGCCCGCCGACGAAGCGGCGCGCGCGGCACGGGAGTTGCTGGCCTCGCTGGACGCCATGCGGGGCGTGGACGCGGCGCTCGGCCTGTGGACCAGGCGCACACTGACCCTGCGGGACGCGTGGCGTGCGGGGGTGCCGGTGGGGGCCCTCGGGGTGCTGACCGGGGACCCGGAGGCGGACGCGAAGGCGCTGGACGCGTGGGCGGCCGAGCGGACGGGCGGGCAGATCGAGCGGCTGCCGGGCCGCACGGACGAGAGCAGCGAGTTCGTCCTGGCGAGCGCGCTGGCCCTGCGGACCGACTGGTTCCAGCCGTTCGACGAGGGCGGGACGGACGTCGAGGCGGGTCCGTGGCGGGACCGGGCCCTGGCCACCCTGTACCGCACGACGTCGCTCCTGGACCGGGTCGGCGTCGTGCACTCCCCCGCCGGGGCCGTCACCGGGCTGAAGGTGCTCGGCAACACCGGGATCGACGTCCATCTGCTGCTCGGCGAGGAGAGCATGGGGCCGGGGCAGGTGCTCGGCGCGGGCGTGGACGCCCTTGCGCGCAGGCTCCCCGTGGTGCCGGGTCCTCACCTGCCGTACGGGGAGGTGGGTCCCGGACTCCGTGTCGGCAGGGTGCGCTCGATGAGCCCGCGTCCGCCGACGCTGCACGTGACCACCGTGCCGTTCACGCTGTCGGCGCGGCACGACCTGATGGCGGAGCACGAGCTGTTCGGCATGACCACGGCGCGGGACGGGACGGGCGGGCACTTCCCGGGGGTCGCCGAGGAGCCGCTGGCGCTCCAGGGGGCCCGGCAGGCGGCGACGGCGACGTTCGGCGCGCTCGGCTTCCGGGCCGCGGCCGTCACCGCGGTCGTCGCGATCGGGGGCGGCATGCCCGAGGAGCGCTACGTCACCACCGAGGTGGACGCCCGCTTCGACCGCCCCTTCGGCTTCCTCGCCGTGCACCGCACCTCGCGCCTCGTCCTCGCGGCGGGCTGGGTCACGGACCCGGAGCCGCTCCGCGAGGACGAGGGCCGGTACGAGAACGAGGACTACTGAGTCACGCGCTCGGGCACCTCAGGTGCGCACGCGCACGCGCCGCTCACGTCCGGTGGGGCCTCAGAACTGGAGGCCCCAGGAGTCGATCTTCCCGGTGTCCTGCGCCGCGTTGTCGCTGACGCGCAGCTTCCACGTGCCGTTGGCCGTCTCCGAGGAGGCGTTCACGGTGTACGTGGTGTTGATGTTGTCCGAGCTGCCGCCGGTGCCGTAGCCCTTGAGCGTGTACGCGGTGCCGTCGGGCGCGATCAGCTGGACCTGGAGGTCGCCGATGTACGTGTGCTGGATGGCGACCGGCACGGAGAGCGACGCGGGCGCGTTGCCCGTGACACCGGTGACGGCGATCGGCGACTCGGCCGTGGCGTTGTCGTTGATCGCATAGTCGTCGGTGTTGCTGAACGACTTGCCGGGCGGGTTGGTCGTGCCGCCGGTGACGTTCAGGAGACGGTTGGGCGAGCCGGTGCCGGGGCTGCCGACGACGCCGGTCGAGGAGGCGCTGACCAGGGCCGCGGACACCTGCGCCGGGGTCGACGACGGGTTCTGGCCGACGTAGATCGCCGCCGCGCCCGCGACGTGTGGGGACGCCATCGACGTACCGGAGATGGTGTTGGTCGCCGTGTCGTTGGTGTTCCACGTCGAGGTGATCGAGGAGCCCGGGGCGAAGATGTCGAGGATGCTGCCGTAGTTCGAGTAGCTCGCCCTGGCGTCGGTGTTGGTCGTGGCACCGACGGTGATGGCCTCCGCCACGCGCGCGGGCGACTTGGTCGAGGCGTCGGTCGACTCGTTGCCCGCCGCGACCGCGTAGGTGATGCCGGCCGCGATGGAGTTGCGGACGGCCGTGTCGAGGGCGCTGTCGGCGCCGCCGCCGAGCGACATGTTGGCGACGGCCGGCTTGACCGCGTTCTTGGTCACCCAGTCGATGCCCGCGACGACCTGGGCGGTGGTGCCCGAGCCCTGGTTGTTCAGGACGCGGACGCCGACGATCTTGGCCTTCTTGGCGACGCCGTGCAGGGTGCCGGCGACGGTGCCCGCGACGTGGGTGCCGTGGCCGTGTCCGTCCTGCGCGGTGTTGTCGTTGTCGATGGCGTCGTAGCCGTAGGAGGCGCGGCCGCCGAAGTCGCTGTGGGTGATGCGGACGCCGGTGTCGATGATGTACGCCGTGACGCCCTCACCCGCGGAGTCCGGGTAGGTGTACTTCTGGTCCAGCGGCAGGTTCTTCTGGTCGATGCGGTCCAGGCCCCAGGACGGCGGGTTGTTCTGGGTCGCGGTGGCAGTGAACGTCCGGTTCTGGACGACCGCGTCGACCGCCGGGTCGGCGGCGAACCTCTTCGCCTCGGCCTCCGTCAGCTCGACCGCGTAGCCGTTGAGGGCCTTGTCGTAGGTCCGCTCGATCTTCGCGCCGTACTCCTTGGCGAGGGCCTTGCCCTCGGCGGAGCGGGCCTTCGGGGCGCCCTTGTCGAGGCTCACGATGTAGCTGTTCTTGATCGTGCCGGGGGCGCCGGCGTTCTCGATCCTGCCTTCCGCGTGCTCCGGCTGTGCGTTCGCCGGGAGGGCGGAGACGACGCCGAGGGCGAGGGCCGCGACCGCTGTCGCGCTGATCCCGGCCAGTCTTCGGCGGGTATGACGCATCACTGCCATCTGAGGGGTCCTCCTCAATAGGTGGTGCGCTGGTGGGGGATTGGTGCCGTGGTGCCCACACTGACGGAGACATGCGGCAGGAGCATGTCAATAGGACATGCGCTTCCTTGCCTCCGTCGGGACGAAAGATTGGCCGATCCATAGGAATCCCACAAGGGTCAGGACCGGACGTAACACGACTGCCACGCCGGTGCCATGACGGATCATCACCAACTGCCGCAGACCTCTCACGTCGCACCTTCAACTACCGCCTCAGGGGTAGCGGAAACCGGGATGGGTGGGGGAGGTGAGGGGCTCGGCGGGGGGGGCGGGCCGGGCTGGTCGGCCGGTGGGTCGGGCCGGGTCGGTCGGCCCGGTCGCTGGGCCGGTGGGCCGGTGGGCCGGTGGGCCGGTGGGCCGGTGGGCCGGTGGGCCGGTGGGCCGGTGGGCCGGTGGGCCGGTGGGCCGGTGGGCCGGTGGACCGGTGGACCTGGGTGATCGGTCAGCCGGAGAGCCAGCAGCCCAGCCGGTCGGAGAGCCGGCGGGCCCGGGCGTTCGGAGGACCCGGTCGACCGGAGGAACGGCGAACCGGACGGCTCGAAGGAGCAGGACAGACCGCACGGCCGGGCGAACGGACAGCCCGCAAGGCCAGACCGGGCGGACAGCCGCACCACCGTTCGCACGAACGGCGCACAAGGCCAGACAGGCGAACAGCCCACACCACCGGACCAGACGGACAACCCGCACCACCGTTCGCACAGACGACGCGCAAAGCAAGACAGACGAACACCCCGCACCACCGGACCGGGCTGGCAGCCCACACCACCGGACCAGCCGAACAGCCCGCACCACCGCGCGGACCCGATGCGTCGGGCCGGACCGATTCGGGGACGTGCCGATTAGCCTGCGCGCATGACCGACCCCAGCGCCGCGAACCCTGTCGACCCCCTGAACCCCACGGCCCCCGTGGACCCCATGAGGGCCACAGCCCCCATGGCCCCCGCGCCCGCCCTCCCCGACTTCCTCTGCCCCCTCGACGGGACCCGGGTCCCCGGCGGGTCGCTCGGCTGGTGCTGTCCCGTCTGCCGTGGGCCCCTCGACCTGGACTTCTCGCCCGTCCCCGCGCCGCTCGCCTCCCTCACGGGGCGGGTCAACTCCCTCTGGCGGTACGCCGAGTGCCTGCCGCTGTCCGCCCCGGCGATCTCCCTCGGCGAGGGCCGCACGCCGGTCGTGGCGCTGGCCGGGGGCGTCTTTGCCAAGCTCGACTTCCTGATGCCGACGCTCTCCTTCAAGGACCGGGGCGCGGTCGTGCTCGCCGCGCTCGCCCTGCGGCTCGGGCCCGACCGGGTCGTCGCCGACAGCAGCGGCAACGCGGGCACGGCCGTCGCCGCGTACTGCGCGCGGGCCGGGCTGCCCTGCACCGTGTACGTCCCCGCCGCCACCTCGCCGAAGAAGCTGGAGCAGATCGGCGCGCACGGGGCGCGGCTCGAAGTCGTCGACGGGGACCGCGAGGACGCGGCGCGCGCGGCCCGCGCCGCCGCCGACGCGCCTGGCACGTTCTACGCCTCGCACGTCCACAACCCCTACTTCCTCCACGGCACCAAGACCTACGTCCACGAGCTCTGGGAGGATCTCGGCGGCCGGCTGCCCGAGGCGCTCGTCGTACCCGTGGGCAACGGCACGCTGCTGCTCGGCGCGGCCCTCGCGGTGCGCGAACTGCTCGCGGCCGGGCTCATCACGAAGGCGCCCGCGCTGTACGCGGTGCAGTCCGCCGCGGTCGCCCCGCTCGCCGCGGCCTGGCGGGCCGGCGCCGACGACCTGGTCGGCGAGACCCCGATGGCGGCCACCTTCGCGGAGGGCATCGCGATCCCCCGGCCCGCGCGGGCCCGGCAGATCCTGCGGGCGGTACGGGAGTCGGGCGGCGGCTTCCTGACGGTGACTGAGGATCAGATCCGGTCGGCCCAGCGGGATCTGGCCGCGCGCGGGCTGTACGTCGAGTCGACGGGCGTGGCCTGCTGGGCGGCCGTGCGGGACGGGGCGCTCGGGGAGCGCACGGCGGTCGTCCCGCTGTGCGGGGCGGGCGCGAAGACGGGGCTCGCGAACGCACCGGGCGCCTGACGCCAAGTAGGGGGTGAGACCGCCGTCCGGCGGTCGGGAGGGAGGGCTCGTGACACCGGACGAACGCGAGACACCGGAGAAACGGGACGGACCGGGCGGGCGTGGACCGGCCGGGCGCAGACCGGGTGGCGGCGGACCGAGTGGCGGCGGACCAGGTGAGTGCGGACCCGTCGGGGGCGGACCCGGCAGCGGCGACGACGTCTCGGACGAGGCGCTGCTGGCCCGCTCGGCCCGCGACACCGCCGCCTTCGAGACGCTGGTGCGGCGCCATTCGGCGGCGCTGCACGGCTACTTCGCCCGGCGCGCCCCCGGCGCGGCGGACGACCTGCTGGCCGAGGCCTGGCTCCAGGCCTACACCGCGCGCCTCGGCTTCGACACGGCACGGGGCGCCGCCCGCGCCTGGCTGTTCGGCGTGGCCAGAAACGTACTGTCCACGCACTGGCGGCGCACCGAACGGCAGCGCCCCGCCCCCACCGGCGACGCCCGCGACGACCCGTGGGAGGCGGTGGACGCGCGGCTCGACGCGGCGGCCGTGGCCCCGCGCCTGCGCCTGCTGCTCGCGGAACTGCCGCCCGTGGAGCGGGAGTTGCTGCTGCTCGTCGCCTGGGAGCAGCTGACACCGGGCGAGGCCGCCGCGGTGGTCGGCATCCCGGCGGGCACCGCACGTTCCCGGCTGCACCGCGCCCGTACCCGGCTGCGCGCCGACGCGCCCCTCAAGCTGACAGGAGACCCGGCATGACCGAACGCACCGACCACCGCGACCTCGACGACTTCGACGCCCTCGACGTCCTCGACTTCCCCGGCGCCGCGGAGCTGATCGCGGCGGGCGAGGTGGCACCGCCCGCCGCGGGCACGGTGGCCGCCGCCCAGGCCGCGGTGGCGCACGCCGCCGCGCGGCAGGGGGCACTCCCGGGCGCGGCACCGCGGGAGACGGCCCCGGCCGTGGCGCGGGAGCGGAGCGCCGCCGCCCCGCACGCCCCGCCCCGTGCCCGTGCCGTCCCGCGCCGCCGCAGGCTGCTCGTGGCCGCCGCCGCGGTGGCCGCGATCGCCGCGGGGGCCGTGACGTACCCCGTGCTGGGACTCGGCGGGGAACCGGCGGCGACCGCGTCGGCGAGCCGGTTCCTCGACGACATGGCGGCGGTGGCGGCGGACGCCCCCGCGGCACGGGCCCCGTACTGGAAGGTGCGTGTCGAGACCGAGAACCAGGACGACGGCCGCCGCACGGACACCACGTACGTCGACCGCGAGGGCCGCGTCTGGTCGGTCGACGCGGACGGCACGGTGCACGAGCCGCCCGCCGGCGCCAAGGGCAAGCTCAAGAAGTGGCCGGTGGGCGGGAAGTGGCTGACCTGGCCCGAGATCGACGAGCTGCCCACCGACCGGAAGACGCTCGCGGCGCTGTTCGACAAGGACCCGGCGCACCGGTTCCAGCAGGTGGTGATCATGCTGGAGGACTCCCCCGCGGGCCCTGAGCTGCGCGCGGCGCTCTTCCGGATCCTCGCGGACACCCCGGGCATGAAGCTGATCGGTGACGTGAAGGACAGCACGGGCCGTCCGGGGGTCGCCGTGCAGATCGAGCAGAAGTCCAGGATCTCGACGAAGCCGCAGGGCACCATCGAGTACTGGACGAAGGACCGGTACGTCGTAGACCCCGACACCGGCCTCCTCCTGGAGCAGACCCACAAGATCCGCGGGGACCACCCCACGGACCGCTACACCTGGCTGGAGGTGGGCCCGGCCGACCGCGTCGGCTGATCCCGCACCCCACCCGTCCGTGGGACGCCCCCGGCGCGCATGCCGGGCCGGGGGCGTCCCCCGGCGCATCGTCGGCCCGTGAACCGACGCCTCGCCACCGCCCTGCTGACCGTCGCCGCCCTCACCCTGACCGACGGCGGCGCGCGCGCCGTGCCCGCGCCCGAGCCCCGCCCGCCCGCGGACTGCGGCCCGCCCGGCGACCCCGCCTGGGCGCCGACGGCCACCACCCGCGGCCCCTCGAAGAACGCCTACGACCCGTACGTGGGCAACGGCTACCTGGGCGTGCGCGTGCCGCCCGCCGGGGCCGGGTACCCCGCGCCCCACCCGGACGAGAAGACCGGCTGGCCGCTGTACACGCCGCGCTTCGACGGGGCGTTCGCCGCCGGGCTCTACGCGCGCGGGCCGCGGGGGACCGCCGGGCGCGAGGCGATCGCCGCGCTGCCGAACTGGACCGCGCTGGACCTCACCGTCGGCGGCGAGACGTACGGCCCGCGCAGCCGTGTCTCCCGCTACCGGCAGACGCTGGACCTGCGCTGCGGCGTCGTGCGGACCTCCCTCACCTGGACCACCGCCGACGGCCGCCGCACCGACCTCGCCTACGACGTGCTCGCCTCCCGCGACCGGGCGCACACCGCCGCCGTACGCCTGCGCCTGACCCCGCACTGGACCGGCCGGGCCACCGTCACCGACCGCATCGACGGGCGCGGCGCCCGGCGGATCACGCAGACCGGCGGCGGGCCGCGCGGCAAGAAGACGATGGACGTGGCCTTCCGCACCGACGGCACCCGCACGGACGGCGCGGTCACCTCCACGCTGAAGGCGCCCGGGGTCACCCATCAGGCGGGCTCGGCAAGGGAGTTGAGCAACAGCCAGGCGGCGGACCTCCGGGTGCGCGACGGCGGGACGTACGAGGCCGTCAAGTACGTCGGCGTCGACACCACCCGCACCTCCCGGGCGCCGCGCGCCGCCGCGCAGAGCGCCTCGCGCCGTGCCGCCGCGCTCGGCTGGGACGCGCTGTTCGCCTCGCACGCGGCCGCCTGGCGCCGGCTCTGGAGCGCCGACATCGAGATCCCGGGCCACCGCGACCTGCAACTGTGGGCGCGCTCGGCGCAGTACGGACTGCTCTCCGCCACCCGCCCCGGCTCCCGCGACAGTCTCGCGCCCGCCGGGCTGACCAGCGACAACTACGCGGGCATGATCTTCTGGGACGCGGAGACCTGGATGTTCCCCGCGCTGCTCGCGACGCAGCCCGAGCTGGCCGAACCGGTCCTCGCCTACCGGCACTTCACGAGCGGGGCCGCCCGCGAGAACGCCCGCAGGACCTCCGTGAAGGGTCTCTTCTTCCCGTGGACGAGCGCGAGCCGGGGCGCGCTGTGGTCGGAGTGCCAGAGCTGGTACCCGCCGCACTGCGTCCAGCAGAACCACCTCCAGGGCGACATCGCGCTGGCCGCCTGGCAGTACCACCTGGCCACCGGCGACCGCGCCTGGCTGCGCGAGCGCGGCTGGCCGCTCCTCAAGGGCATCGCGGAGTACTGGACCTCGCGCACCACCCGCAATCCGGACGGAAGCCACTCCATCCGGAACGTCGCGGGCCCCGACGAGTACAGCAACGGCGTCACCGACGGCGTCTACACCAACGCCGTCGCCGTGACCTCCCTGCGCGCGGCGGTCGGCGCGGCCCGTGCGCTCGGCAAGCGGGCCCCCGCCGCCTGGACGGCGACCGCCGACCGCATCCGCATCCCGTACGACCCGAAGCGCAAGATCTATCTCCAGTACGCCGGTTACACCGGGTCGACCATCAAGCAGGCCGACACCGTCCTGCTGACCTACCCGCTGGACTGGCCGATGCCGAAGGGCGCGGCGGCGGCCACGCTCGACCACTACAGCGCCCGCACCGACCCGGACGGGCCCGCGATGACGGACTCCGTGCACGCGATCGACGCGGCCGCGATCGGCGAGCCGGGCTGCTCGGCGTACACGTATCTCCAGAGGTCCGTACGTCCCTTCATGCGGGGGCCGTTCGCGCTGTTCTCGGAGTCGCGCGGCACGAAGGCGGGCGCCGGGGACGCGCTGGCCGGGTCGCCCGCACAGGACTTCCTCACCGGCAAGGGCGGTTTCCTCCAGGTCTTCACGCACGGCCTGACGGGGCTGCGGCTGCGCGAGGGCGACGCGCCGCGCCTCGACCCGACGCTGCCGCCGCAGCTCGCGCGGGGCGTGACGCTGCGCGGGATGCGCTGGCGGGGGCGGACGTACGACATCGCGATCGGCCCGAAGGAGACGACCGTGCGGCTGGTGTCGGGCGACGCCTTCCGGGTGGCGGCGCCCGGCGGCACGGTCACCGTGCGGCGCCACTCCCCCGCCGTCCTGCGGACCCGCCGCCCCGACCTGGCCCCGACGACCGACCTGGCGCGCTGCCGCCCGGCGACGGCGACCTCCGAGGAACCGGGTCTGTACGCGGTCGCGGCGGTGGACGGCAACCCGGTCACGGCCTGGTCGCCCACCTCTGAACGGGCTTCTCTCACCGTCGACTTGGGCAGTGCGCGCCGGGTCGGCCGGATCACCCCGGTGTGGCAGGTGCGGCCCGCCGGGCACCGCGTGGAGACCTCGGCGGACGGGCGCACCTGGCACGCCCCGGGGCACGGCCCGGTGCGCCAGGTGCGGATCACGGTCCGGCGGGGCGACGAGGCGCCGTCCCTGACGGAGCTGAGGGTCGAGCGCTGAGGCTCACTCCGGCAGCCGCGGCCGGCGCCTCCCGTGTCCGGTCGCGGCCTCGAAGACGGCCCCCACGTCGAGCACGGCCCGGTCGGCGCGCGGCGGCCCGACGATCTGCAGGCCGACGGGCAGGCCCGCGGGGGTGAACCCGGCGGGCACGGACAGGGCGGGCGCGCCGAGCACGGACAGCAGGTAGGCGGAGCGCATCCAGTCGAGGTAGTCGCGCTGCGGCCGTGCGTCGACGACGCGCGGGTACTCCCACTCGACGGGGAACGGCGCGACCTGGCTGACCGGCGCGAGCAGCACGTCGTACCGCTCGAAGAAGCGGACGGCGGCGAGGTGGAGGCGGGTGCGCGCGGCGGCGGCGCGGGCCAGGTCGGCGCCGGTCAGCCCGCGCCCCTCCTCGATGTTGCGGGCGATGCTGGGCCGCAGCGCCTCGGGGGACGCGTCGAGGAACATGCCGAGCGCGTGCCGGAAGGCCTGGGCGCGCAGCGTGCGGAAGACGTCGTCGGCGCCGTCGAGGTCGGGGCAGTCCTCCTCGACGTGGCAGCCCAACTCCTCGAACACCTTGGGCTGTTCGGACAGTACGGCGCGTACGTCCGCCTCGACGGGGACGCGCCCGCCGAGGTCCGGCGCCCAGGCGACCCGCAGCCCCCGCAGGTCGCGCTCCCCCAGGGGCGCCCGGAACGCGGCACCCGGGGTGTCCAGGGAGAGCGGGCAGCGCGGGTCGGGGCCCGCCATGACCGACAGGAGCAGCGCGGCGTCGGCGACGGTACGGCCCAGCGGGCCCGCGACGGTGAGGCTGCCCCACGCGTCGAGGGCCGGGTGGGCGGGGACACGGCCCGGTGTCGTGCGCAGTCCGACGACGTTGCAGAAGGAGGCCGGGTTGCGCAGCGAGCCGCCCATGTCGCTGCCGTCGGCCAGCGGCTGGAGTCCGGCGGCGAGCGCGGCGGCCGCGCCGCCGCTGCTGCCGCCCGCGCTGCGGGTGAGGTCGTAGGGGTTGCGGGTCGCGCCGAAGACCGGGTTGAAGGTGTGCGAACCGGCGCCGAACTCGGGGACGTTGGTCTTGCCGATGCGGATGGCGCCCGCCGACTCGATGCGCTCCACGAGGAGTTCGTCCTCGTCGGGCACGAAGTCGGCGAGCAGCGGGGAACCTTGCGTGGTGCGCATGCCGCGCGTGAGGTGGGTGTCCTTGAAGGCGATGGGCAGCCCGTGCAGCGGCCCCGGTCGTGCGCCGTGCGCGAGGGCGTCGTCGGCGAGCGCGGCGGCGGTGAGCGCGCCGTCCGCGTCGAGGGTGACGACGGCGTTGACGACGGGGCCGAGCCGTTCGATCCGCTCCAGGTGGGCCGTGACCACGTCGCGGGCGGAGAGTTCACGGCGGCGGACGAGGCGTGCGAGCTCGGTGGCGTCCAGCAGGCAGATGTCCATGTCGGGAGTCTGCCCAGGCCCGCGCTACGGCTCGCCGAGCAGCGCGCCGAGGAGCAGTCGGCCCGGCTCCGCGCCGGGGGCGGCGCCGCGCCCGGGGGTGGGGGGCACGTCGGCGCGGGGCCCCTTGGGCCGCAGTTCGAGGGCCTCCGCCGCGGCACGGGCGCCGACGCGGCGGCTGTCGTAGCCGTCCGGGTCGGTCATGAAGGCCAGGGCCGCCGCGGCGACGACACCGGGGATGCGCCGGTGCCGGGACGGGACACCGGCGAGCAGGCGCCCGGCATGGACCATGTCGGGGTACTCGCGGAAGGCGCCGGGCAGGGGGCGGCGCGGGGCGAGCAGGTCCGGCAGGCTCGCCCCGCCGAGCCGTTCGTACCCGCCGTCCACAAGGGCGCGAGCCACCTCGGCGGCGGCCGGGGCGGCGTCCGCCGACGTGTCCAGGGCGGCGGCGAGCGGCCCCGGCCAGTTCGCCGCGGGCGGGTGCCCGGCCCGCTCCAGGGCCGCGCGGCAGACGCCGAGGCGGACGGCGGCCGGGGGGTGGTCCGGCGACGCGGCTCCCGCGGGCTCCGGCACCAGCTCGCCGAGGGTCTCGGCGAGCACCCCCGGATAGGCGACCCCGCAGACCACGCACGCGCACACGTCGGCGAACACCTCGCCCGCCCAGCGCCGCCACCGGTCCCGCTCGGCGTCCGGCAGCGCGGCCCCCGCCAGGCGCTCCCCGATCTCCGGGGTGAGGCCGAAGTCGTCCTCGACGTGGTGGCCCGCCTCGTGCGCGACGGTCAGCAGGGCGGGCAGGTGCGAGGCGTGGTACCAGGGCACGTCGATCACCGGGAACGGCAGGCTCCGCACCAGGCGCAGACCCGCGCCGGTGTGGATGCCGCCGCGCGGCAGCAGTTCGCGGTACTGGTCGCCGCGCCGGTGGGCGCGCGGCGCCGCCGCCCGGGCGAACGACACCAGCGGCGGCTCCTTGGCCGGGGCGGTGCCGGCGGCGAGGGCCGCGGCCAGCGGAGCGCGGTAGCAGGCCCAGGCGATCTCGTCCGCGACGGCCAGGCAGTCGCGGTACTCGGCCAGCCTGCGCAGCGCGAACTTCGAACGGAAGTAGTCCCAGACGTGGTGCAGGTCGAGGACGAACACCGGAAGGCCGTCCAGCTCGCCCGTCCGCAGCCGGGCGCGCGCCTCCTCGATCCCGGTGGCCAGCAGCGCCTCCACGGCGGCGAGCTGGCTGCGGTGCTTCTCCAGCGCGGGCGCCTCGCCCTGGGTGGCCAGGCGCCGCCAGGAGTCCTGCTCCGCGCGGAGCCCGGCCACGAAGTGCGCGAGGACCGCCCGGCGCTGCCCCTGCCCTGCGCTCACGTCCGGCCCATGGGCCGCTTCAGGAGCGAGGAGCCCGCCGCGTACAGCGCCGTCGCCCGGCGCGCGTCGTCGTCCGTCTTGAAGGTGGTGCCGCGGCCAGGACCGCCCGGCTGCTCCGTGGTGCGCAGCTCGCGCACGGCGTCCGCGAGCGACCCCTGCGCGGACAGCGACTGGTAGAAGCCGAGCACCTGCTTCAGGCCGCCCCCGGGGAAGAGCCCGGTGCACACCACGGCCGGGCAGTGGCCGAGCCGGAACAGCTGCGCGGCGAACAGGTTGCGCAGCGCCAGCTGGACGTGGATGTCCACCTCGGAGCCGGGGCACGGCGGATCGAGCACGATGAGCGGCCTGCGCCCCGGCTGGAACCCGGCGAGGTAGCGCGACAGCTGGACCGGGAAGAGGTCCGAGCCGCGTGCCTTGCTCGCAAGCCGCCGGGCGTGCCCGACCGGCGAGAGTTCGAGGTAGGGCATGCCGTCGCGCTGCCTGAGCGGGGCGGCGACGTGCAGGATGTCGACCTCCTCCGTGGGCGCCGCGAGGCGCTCGGCCAGGTCGGTGCCCGGCTCCACCACCAGCAGCCTGGCGGGGAACTGGCCCAGCAGCGGGCGTCGGCCGCGCAGCCAGTACGACAGCGGCACCGACCGCTCGTCCTGCCGGGCGCTGAGCACCAGCACCTTGCGGGTGCCCGGCTCGCTGGGCATGTCCCGCTGGAGCTCCCAGCGGGTCTCCGGCTCGACCAGCGGCCAGTCGGCCGTCGCCGCGCCCGGCTGGAGGCGGTCGAGGGCCTGCCGGGTCTGCGGGCCCACGATGCCGTCCACGTCCAGGTCGAGTCCGTACCTGCGGTTCAGGCCCAGTTGCAGCCAGCACACGTCCACGCGCCGGGCCCCGGTGGGCACCGTGCGGTAGATCACCGGCCGCTCCTGTCCGTCGGAGGTCTCCAGGGCCGACTGCAGGGCCAGCTCCCAGGGCAGCGCGTGCGCGGCGGGATCCTCCGATTCCAGGCGTACGAAACTCAGCGGGCCGTGCACCGTGTTGATCAGCTCGGTGCGCAGCTGCCACATGTCGTCGTGCCACTTCGCCAGGTTCGCGGGGTGCGGCACGGCCTTGTCGTCCACCGGGTTGATCTCCGGGCGGGCGCGCAGCGTGAAGCCGAGCTCCCCGCGCCAGTCCTGGAACAGCCGCAGGTCGTCCGGGAGGTCGGTGTCGAGGAAGGCGGGCCGCTGCAGGCCGAGCAGCAGCTCCCCCACCCGGTCCTGGACCCCGGCCACCTGGATGCGCAGGGCGCAGTCGGTCAGCTGCACCGGCACGCTCTGCCGGGTGGCCCCGCCGCCGCCCCGCTCCGCGAGCGCGATGGCCCTGCGCAGGGCCATCCCGGCCGCCACCGGGTCCGGGTCGACCCCGGCGCGCAGCACCAGCGCGGCCAGCGCGAGCCGTACGTGCGGGATGCGCGGCGCGCCGCTCGGCACCCGGGGCGGCACCTCCCACGGCACCCGGTCCAGCAGCCGCACGGCGAGCTCCCGGTGGCCGAGCCGGGCGGCGATCCGCGCGCACCGCCAGACGATGAGCCGGCTGCCGTCGCCGCTCTCGACGAGGGTGCGCACGGTGCGGCCGAGGCTCTCGGGACCCGCTTCGCCGCGCACCTGCATGATCAGCAGCTGGGCGAGACCGTGGTCGGGGTCGTCGCCGCCGGCCTCCATCTCGTAGAAGGGCCGCAGCACCTGCCAGGGCACCCGGCCCTCCATCGCGGGGTTGTCGATCAGGTCGCGCAGCGTGGCGAGCCGGGCGTCGACGGGCTGCACCTTCTCCAGCGCCCGCGTCAGCTGCCCCAGCGCCTCCTCGGACGCCTCGCCCTCGGGGTGCGCGGCGATGCGGCACAGGGCGTGCAGGGGGCGGACCAGGGCGGGCAGTTCGCCGTACGTCAGCGGCGGGACGCGGCCCACCCTGGTCTTCCCGGTGCGCTTGGCCCACTCCAGGGCGAGCAGTTGCAGCCGCAGCGCGAACTCCGGTTCCTGGCCCGGGGCTTCCTTGGGTTCGAGCAGGGGGTGGGCGGCGGTGTAGTCCAGGGCGCCGCGCAGCAGGAAGCGCGCGTACAGGTAGTGGCACTCGGGTTCGCCCGCCAGATAGCCGAGTTCGGACCAGAGGCCGGTGGCGCTGGTGAAGCAGTCGTCGGCGCCCTCGATCTCGTGCAGCTCGCCGAGGGCGACCCCGCGCAGCTGGGCGTTCTGGGCCAGCTGGCGGTAGCGCTCGGCGTCGGGCACCTGTCCGGCGGCGGCGTCGGCGCGCTGGAGCGCGGCGAGCGCGGGTCCCTCCCTGCCGAGCAGGAGCTGGGCCTTGGCCTGCAGGCGGGCCCGGTCGGCCTCCTCCCTGGCCGAGTGGACCTCCACCCCGTCGAGGACGCGCAGGGCCTCCTGCGGGCGGCGGCAGCGCAGCAGCAGTCCCGCCCGCTGCGCGACGGCCTGGAACACGGAGACGCCCGCCCGGTAACGCAGGCCCGCCGCCTGCTGGTAGAGCTCGATGGCGCGTCCGACGTTGCCCATCAGGCGGTACTGCGCCGCCTCGGCCGACGCGGCGTGCGCGGCGATGTCAGGACGGTGGATGTGGCCCGCGAAGACGAGCATCCGCTGGAAGGCGTTCGCCGCGTCGGGCGAGCCGAGCCTGCGCTGCGAGGTGGCGAGGATGCTCAGCGCCCACAGCTTCTCCAGCTCGGGCAGCCCCACCCGGTGCAGCACGGCGGCCTCCAGGAGCCGGACGGCGTCGTCCGGGTGGCCGCGCAGGCTCAGGAGCGTGGCCCGCACCACCTCCTCGCGCACCGAGTGCCGCCGGTTCTCGCCCGCGCCCGCCCGCCGGTACAGCCCGTCGGCCTCGGCCAGGTGCAGTTCCACCTCGGACCACACGTGGTCGTGCACGTCGGACGGCACGCCCTCGACCATGCCGTCCCTGAACTGCGCGTAGGCGATGTTCAGATGGGCCTCGGCCATCAGGGCGTACGTGACGAGGGGGCCGCCGCAGGTGCTGCGGGGGGTGCCGCGGTCCACGTACTCCTCGCCGAGCAGTTCCTCGGCGAGGTCCCGCAGCCGGTCGGTCTCCCCGGCCATCCAGGCCCGTTCCATCGCGCCGCGCCAGGCCTCCGGCGCGCCCGGGTCGCGCATCTGGAACCGGTGGTAGAGGGCTTCGCGCAGGTACCAGGACCAGTTGTCGGGGTCGTCCTGGGCGCGCAGTTCGAACCGCTCGGCGAAGTCCGCGTGGAGCTGCGCGAAGATCGGCTTGTCGGAGATGAGGTCCCGCATGGGGCCGAGCACCATGCCGTGGAAGACCACCGACTCCTGGTCCTCGGCGACCTCGCTGATCCACGAGGAGCCCTTCGCGTAGGTGAGGACCTTGCGCCAGGCCTCGTCCAGCTTGTCCTTGTCGAGGGGCTGTTCGACGAAGGGGAACACGTCGTCGCTGCCGCGCATGTGGTGGTCGTCGGTGAGCGGGTCGTCCTCCTCCGACTGGGCGGTCATCCGCTGCCGCAGATGGGGTTGGAGGATGTCGTAGAGGTGCTCGCGGCGCAGTCTGCGCGGGATCACGCCGTAGCGCAGCAGCCAGCGCACGAGGGGGTCCTCGATGCGGCGGATGACGCGGTTGATGAGGTAGCGGATGAGCGGGTCGCGCAGGCTGTCCATCGACTCGGCGGTGGCCTCGGGGTTCTGGTCGATGTTGTCGGCGAAGAGCGCGAGGTGGAAGGGGATGCCCTCGCTGCGGCGGATGATGACCTCGCGCAGGCCGGGGTCCTGGATGCCGCGTATGTGGTGCAGATAGCGGTCCGCCTCGTCGGCGGTGAACCCGGGCACCGGCACGTTCTCGTACGCGCCGAGGGTGGCGAGGGCGGGTCCGTGGCCCTGGCTCAGGTCGGGGCGGCCGGAGAGGATGAGCCGCATCGCCTTGCAGCGCTTGACGGTCTCCCCCAGCAGCCGCAGCAGGCTGTCGGTGCGCGAGCTGCGCACGACGACCTCCTCCAGCGTGTCCACCACGATGAGCACGGGCTGGTCGGTGCCGAGTCCCTGGTTGAAGCGGGTGGTGAACGCGGTGACCACCTCGCGCTCGATGCGGCTCGCGTCCTGGCTGCGGATGCCGCGCGCGGCCTCGACGGCGGACCGCGAGGTGGGGCGGCGCAGCAGCGAACGGTAGGCGGCGTACTCGTCGAGGCCCGCGAACACCCGGGTGGGCAGGCGCTGTTCGAGCTGGTCGGCGATCTCCAGGAGCAGCAGCCAGGGCCAGTGCGCGGCGTTCAGCGGATCGACCACGTCGAAGTCGATGCGGGCGCAGTTGATGTCCTTCTCCGGGGTGACGGCCCTGCGGGACACCAGCCAGCGCAGCTGCATGGTCTTGCCCGAGCCGCCGCTGCCGTACATCTGCCAGACGCGCGGACCCTCGCGCGACAGCAGCCGCTGGGCCCGCTCCCACAGGCCGTCCGGCTCCAGGAACTGCGCGGAGCGGGCGTAGTCGGTGGTCCAGTAGGTGCGGGCGCGCAGATAGCCGGCGCGGTCCTCGGCCAGTTCGAGGATCTTGCGCTCGGCCACCGCGGCGCGGTCCGGGTCGGCCAGCGCGTCGGTGAAGTCCTGGCAGCGGGTGAAGTCCCGCCGGGCGTCGCTGGCGGAGAAGAGGTCCTTGAACAGCTCGACGGTGGCGTCGGGGTCGGCGAGCATCAGGTGCCGTAACCGCTCGGCGGGCTTGCCGCGGGAGTGCCAGTGCTCGCTCAGCCTGCGCTCCAGGCGCACGAGCGCGTCGGGGATCTCGGGGCTCGACCCGTCGCGCAGCCAGGACAGGAAGTACGAGGGCCGGAAGGCGTCCGGCACCCGGAAGAGGCGGCGGCCCGCGATCTCCTCGACCGCGCCCCGCTCCTTCAGGGCGGCGAGGCTGGGCGGGTCCTCGCCGGCGAACTCCTTCAGGACGGAGCTGTAGGTGGTGTCGTCGAAGAGCCGCGCGACGGCCGCCGCCTTGAGGATCTCGGTCCAGGCGTCCGGCAGCAGGGTGCGGCGGATGTCGTCCAGGCCCTCGCCCCGGCCGAGCCGGGCGGCGAGTTCGGCGAACGGCCCCTCTCGACGCGCGTCGTGGTCGCTCATCATCCCGCCTCCCTGACGCCGGCCATGCCGAGCAGCACGTCCAGCATCTGCTGGTACGCCGTCACCGGGAAGGACTGCTGACTGCTGCCCAGGAGGGCGGCGTCGAGCACCTGCTCGAAGTTCTTGAACGTCCAGTCCCTCGGCAGCCGGCTGCTGTGCACCTGACGTTCCCAGAATTCACGGGCCAGCCGCTTGTAGTCGTACAACTGAAAGTCCGTCAGGGAAACCGGGTCGCCCCGCATGAACTCCTGGAGGTGCCGGTAGCCCGGCCAGCTCTGCGGGGTCACCGCGAGGACCCGCAGCGGGAACTCGTCGGTCATGTCCTGTACGGGGCCGAAGAGCTGGGGCAGCAGCACGGAGCGGAAATCGGACTCGATGATGCCCTGCGCGTGGTCGATGGCCAGCAGGTGCGGGCGCCGACGGGCCTGGGCGCGGGAGCGCAGGGTGCTCAGGAAGGCCTGGAATATCTCCCGTTTGCGGTCCTCGGCGTGCCGGTCGCTCTCCACCACGAAGGGGCCGCCCCGGTCCTCCGAGGACGCCGGCAGCCGCTGGGCCCACTCCTTGCCGCCGCGCAGGGCGCGGTTGAGGACCTGGTTGAACCGGGCGAACTCCACCGGGAGCATCGGGTCGGGCTGCCGCGGGTCCGTGCAGGCCTTGCGCAGGGCGCGCAGCACGGCCAGCCAGTCCAGGGTCACCGGGTCGTCGCCGTTGCCCCGGCCCGCGTAGGCGGCGAGGTCGGCGTACGTGACGTCCTCGCCGCGCAGCATGCAGGTGAGCAGGCACCACTTGGCCAGCCAGGTCTTGCCGGACTCGCGCTGCGCGGAGGTGATGGCCAGCAGCCGCTGCGGCGGCTTCTCCCCGCACTGCTCCCACCAGCCGGTGCGCCGCTCCTTGGCCCGGCCGAGGAACATCGCGAGCTCGCCGAACGGCCAGCTCTCGCCCAGCTGGGTCAGCTCGGGCTCCGTGTGGCCGAAGTCCATGCGCACGACCTCGCCCGGGTCGTCCACGCCGCACTGCAGCACGGGCAGCGCCCAGGAGGGACCGTCCGGCTCCGCCATGTGCAGATGGTTGCGGACCTCGGTGAGGGCCGCGTCGATCGACTTGGCGTGGGCGAGGTCCTGGTAGAGCGCGTGGGAGAACTGCGCGGCGGCCGGCGACTCGATGTCGGCCTGCATGGCCACCACGGCGGCGGAGCCCCGGTCCAGACAGGTGTCGACCAGCGCCGCCAGCTCGGCGGCGGGGGCGTGCGCCTGCCGGCAGGCGTTGAGCACGACGAGCCGCGGTGTCCACTTGTCGTAGAGGGTGTGCATCTCGTCGGGGCCGAGCACCCAGGGCTCCTGCGCGGTCTTCCACTGCCGGTCGTCGGCGGCCACGGCCTGCTGGGCGTTGAAGTGGAGCCCGCCCGTGTCCCCGGCGACGGCACTCATGCCGTGCCCGATGAAGTGCAGGACGTGCGGGCGCACATGCTTCAGCTCGGCCGTCAGCTGCGGCAGGCTCGGGCCGTCGAGGACCTCGGTGTGGACGCGGCCCGGCAGGCGGGTGAGCGCCGCGCCGATCATGGCGAGCTCGCAGTCCGCGAGCAGATCGGGGTCGTGCGGGTTGCAGACCACCAGCAGGGCGCGCAGGGGGCCCATGCGGCTGGTCTCCTCGCACTTGCCGGGCGCCGCCCCGTGCCGCCCGCGGCGCAGCAGGACACGGCTGTTGCGCCACAGCGGGCGCTGCCTGTCCCGCATCAGCTCCCAGGGCAGCACCGCGAGCGGCAGGCACTCGATGTCGATCCTGACCCGCAGCGGGGCCCCTTCGGAGGCGTCCCGCTGCATCTCCTCCCAGAGCCCTTCGGGCGCCTTGCCGAGCAGCCCTTCGCACAGGCGCAGGCCGACGGCGATCCGCTCCTGCTGGGACGCTCCGGGTTCCAGGGCCCCCGTGAACTCCGCCGCCTTGACGCCGGTGGGATCGTTCACGATCTCGACCAGCTCGGCACCCAGCGGCCACTCGATCTCGTCGGACTCACCGGTGTCCCTGTGCAGTCGAACGTGGTCCCGGTGGATGCTGAGGACGACGTCGGTCATGGTTCCCCCCGAGGGATCGCGCCGTGCTGTACCGCCTAGGGCAGCTGGTCACCGCCCGGGAGCCGCCCGTCCGGCTCCACGTGTTCCACCACCGACCAGACGTCGTCCCTGGCCTGCTCCAGGAGCAGGTCGGGAACGGGGTCGGCGGCGAGGCCCCGGCCCGGCTGGGTGGTGCCGTACTCCGCCTCGACCTCGCGCCGCCACCAGGACCTGGAGATCCGCACGCCCCGGTAGCAGGGCGTCAGGTCGGTGCCCGACCACTTCAGGCCGAGCCGGCTCGCGGCGCTGAAGGAGACCCGGCCCGCGAGGTCGGCGAGGTTCAGCGGACCGGGCCCGGCGTCCGCCTGGAGTCGCAACTCCGCGCTGGCGCCCTTGCGTTCGGCGGTCAGGACGGTGCCCGCCCGCGCGGAGATCACTTCGGTGACGGCGAACAGTGCCGGGTCCCAGTCGCCGTGCCAGGTCCGCCGGACCAGCTCCTGCGCCAGCTGTGCCACGTCGTCCAGGCCGTGCTGTGCCAGGCCGGTGTAGAGGATGAGGGCGCTGTGCTCGGCCGCGAAATCGACGCGCGCCCCGGCGTCGGCCGCCGCGAGCGCG
Source organism: Streptomyces sp. NPDC052114 (assembly GCF_040680155.1). Taxonomy (NCBI): domain Bacteria; kingdom Bacillati; phylum Actinomycetota; class Actinomycetes; order Kitasatosporales; family Streptomycetaceae; genus Streptomyces; species Streptomyces sp. NPDC052114. The sequence goes on from NZ_JBFAWC010000005.1 coordinate 184,093, forward strand.
GAGAAGCCCTGAGCGGCGGCGCCCGCCGCCTTGAACTCGACGCCGACGGAGCCCCCCGCGTCGTACAGGATGTCGCCGGGCGCACCGGTCCGGCCCGACTTGGCCTCGATCTTCCGCTCGGCGAGCGTGCCCGCGGTGACCGTGCCCCCGTCGTGCAGCGCGCGCACGTCACCGACGAGCACCCGCTGTGTCAGCGGCCAGGCACACCACCAGCCGCCGTACACATCGCTCAGCGCTTTCCGATACGCCGCGTACGCACCCTTGGCCATGGCCACTCCCCCCTGGGAATGCGGCTCTTTCTGGGAGATTAGCAGCGGGTGAGGCGACCGGACCCCGGAATGCAGGGCCCTTGCACGCGGCGACGGAATATGCGGTATGGGTACGCCCCCGCGAAGTGTCCCGAGCCGAACTCGGTTCTCTGGGCTTGGAGTTGGTGTGAGGTTTACATCTGGGGTCGTGGCGATGGCAATGACGATGACGCGGTGCGTCGGGCGGGGGCGGGGTGGTGGCGGGCGGGGCGTCCGCCGATGAGGTCGGTGTCGACGTACGGCCGTGTACGGGGACGGCGATCGCGCGCGACGCGTCGGCGCACCGCGACAGCGACGCGATACGTCAGCGCACCGCGACAGCGACGCGATACGTCAATGCACCGCGGCGGCGATGGCGCGGGCGCAGGACAGCGACTCGGCCTTCGACGAGTCGACCTCGATGTCGTAGACGACGCCCTCGTGGACGACCTCGGCCTGCGAGGCCGCCATGCCCACCGCCCGGTCGCCGCGCGCCAGTTCGCGTCCCGCCGCGGTCTCGGCGTCGCACCGCACGCCGACCCACAGCACGTCGAGGCCGTCGAGCCGCTCGCGCATGCGCTCCTGGGAGGCGGCACCGCCGAGGAAGACGTCATCGATGATCACGCGGGCCCCGGCGCGCGCCATGGCGGCGATGCCGGTGGTCCAGGCGGCCTCGATCTCCCGGAACTCCGCGCCGACCTCGACCTCCCCCTGGTCCCCGAAGGTGATCCCGGAGTCCTGTGCGGTCATCGACCGGGGCAGCCGCGCGATCAGGTCGTCCACGCCGAGGGCGATCCAGGGGGTGGGCAGGATCGCCTGGAGGCAGCGGCTGATGCCGGTCTTGCCGGAGCTGGATCCGCCGTTCAGGACGATGACTTGGGTACGGGTACGCATGCGCGGGACCTTCCAAAGTGGCGGGCTCCCTTGGGAGTTCGGGAGACTCCGGGAGCCCGGGGGCTCAGGATCTCAGGAGCTCAGGAGCGGTGGATGTCGATCTGCCCGACGAGGGTACGCAGACGCAGCCGGACGGTCTCGTCGCCCGCCCCGGGACCGTCGACGGTGTTCAGGTCGTTGCGCAGGCCGCCCACCATGGCGTGGGCGTCGACGTGCGCGGCGGAACCCTCGCGGACGCCGACCTCGACCGAACCGTGGGCGGTCTCCAGCGAGACGGAACCGCGGACGACCTCGCTGACCTGGATGTCGCCGTTGGCGTTGTTGACCTTGATGTCGCCGTCGGCCCGGCCCACCGAGACGTCGCCGTTCGCCGCCTTGAGCGTCAGACCGCCCGAGACGTGGCCGATCTTGGTGACGCCGCTGAGGTTCTCGATCGTGGCGGAGCCGTCGATGTCGGCGATACGCAGCTTGCCCTGCGCCACGGTGACGTCGACGTCACCCACGACACGTCTGACCGTGACGTTGCCGAGCCCCGCCTCCAGGCGCACGCCCGCGGCCTCCTCCAGGCGGATGTCGCCGCTCCCCGACACGAAGCGGAAGGCACCGAGCCGCCCCTGCCCGTCGACGTGCCCGAGGGCCGCCTCGCCCCGCACCGTGGAGCCGACGGGCAGAGCGATGGTGACGTGGACCGACTCGTCGCAGGTGGTCTCGACGTTCTTCTGCTTGCCGAAGAACCGCCGGCGCGGCCTGGGCCCCCGGATCTCCAACTTGCCGCCCCTGCAGTCGACTTTGGTCTCCTCTGCGGACCGGACACTGGCCTCGCTGCCGGTACTCGGCCGCACCTCCACCACGGTGTCCGTGCGCTCGCTCGCCCGGATCTCGACGTCCCCGACGGTGATGTCGATGAAGACGGAGATCGGGGCGGGCGTCTCGAAAGTGGGCATACCAAGGCCTTCCTCAAGGGTCTGAATGAACGCGAACTTCCCGCGGCGGAGGCGCGGTTGGGAAAGCGGGGCGCACTGCCCCGCCCCGCCCCTCAGCGGGACCAGCCGGAGTACCCCTGATCGATGCGCACGCCACCTCCCGTACGGGAACCGGCACCGGAACCGGTACCGGCGACAGCGGCGGTCACGACGCGGGCGAGCCACGCGTTCGCCGACAGCCCTTCCAGGCCCGCGACTTCGTCGACCTGGAGCTTGACGGACTCGGGGATGCGCAGGGTGACGCGCGCCATGGCCCCGTCCCCGGCGGACGGAGCGGGTGCGGGCGGCGCGGTCGCCTCCCCCGCGGGCGGCGTGACACTGAACCCCGGGTCGCTGCCCCGCAGCACCACGTCCACCGAGCCCCCCGGCGTCAGCTCCGAGGTGATCTCCTCGGCCGCGGCGGAGACGACTTCCAGCAGGGCGAGCCGAATCGCCGACTCCAGGGGCACCGCGAACCGCTCGAGAAAGGCCTCGGCCTCCTCTCCCCCCGCCGTACCGGCGGCGGCGACCGCACGATTGAGCCTCGCGACAAACGGCGCCAGATCCATGACGTCACAGTAGCGTCAGAGTGACGTCACCACAACAGAAGTGACGTCACTCGCGATCACCGGGAGAGCACGGGAGCGGCGCCCACGCGGTCGGCACGCCGGCGGGGCACCAGGCGCCCACGGCGACGGGCCGACCACAGGAGCACGACGCGGGCGGCGATGTACGCGGCGGTCAGCATGCCACCGGCCTCGACCGCGATCGCGGCGGCGCCCCACACGCTGCCGTCCGGGTTGAGCAGATGGGCCGCGCCGAAGAGAGCACCGGTCAGCACCAGGGCGATCCACGTGCCGGTCCACTGCTCGACGATCCGGAACAGGACGCCGCGGTACATCACTTCCTCGGTCACGGCGACGGCCGCCATGAGGCCGACGAGCCCGACCGCGCCCGCCACCGACCCGAGGCCGTGGACGCGGTAACACCCGGAGGCGAACACGCTCGCCACGACGGCCGCGAACAACAGGACACCGACCAGAACCCAGACGAACGTACGAACGCACCGGCCGGAACCCAGCACCTTCGGAGGGGCCTTGCGTGTCGCGCACAGGGAAAACACAAAGGGCCCGACTCGGAAGAGCCGGACCCTCTCTGACCTGCGCGCCTACTACTGGATCAGCGCCGCAGCGACACGTCACCCGCTACACGTTGAAGCGGAACATCGACGACTCGGCATTCACCTGCGTGAACACCGATTCCGGGCGCCGGATCCAGCAACCGTTCGCATCCACAGCGGTGACCTCCCGACGCGCCGACTTGATCACCGGACAGCGTCGCCACGCGGGCTATCGGCCGGCGTAGTGACCGTAGACTCGGGCGATCTCCAGCACGTCGCCACTCACCCGGTACACGAGCCGGTGCTCTTCGGTGATCCGCCGCGAGCACCACCCCTTGAGCGCGCCTTTCAGCATCTCGGGTTTCCCGATGCCGTTGCTGTCATCGGGGTTGCGCTGGATGTCCGCGATCAGGGTGTTGACGCGCTTGAGGGTGCGTCGGTCGGTCATGGCCCACTGCGCATACTGCTCCCATGCGCGGGTGGAGAACATGACCTTCACTCCGCCGTCTCCGGGTCGATCAGGTCACGGACGGTGCCGCGCCCGGCATCCAGCTCGGCGACGGACTCCATCAGCTCTGCGGCGGTGCGCGCATTGCCGAGCAGGTACATGGTCTCCGTCCAGGCTTCGTAGTCGGACTCCGCCATGAGGACTGCGTTGCCCTGCTTCGAGGCGATCCGCACCGGTGCGTGATCGTCGTTGACCTTCTTGAGCAGCGGGAAGAGGTCCCGCCGCGCCTCGGATCCAGTGATCGTCATTGCCGATACCCCTTCCGCTTCCATCAGACGCTTTCAGCGTACCAAAAACCGTACAGGATAGGTACGGATTTCAGTACCGATTAATGGATGTTCCGCGACGAGCGCCCGGCACCCGAGCCCGTCGAGGCGGGCGATCACTTCCGGGTGCGCCCGCGAGCCGCAGCCAGTCCGCGCCAGGGTGCCGGCAGACCTCGACTGCCATGGTGCGGCGCCCCCCTCGGTCAGCCAGTGCCGATCAGCGAGTTGGCGAGCGACCCAGTCCGGGATCTCGGCGTTGCCGTCGGAAGGTGTGCGGTAGCTGCTGCAGCCCAGATCGGCCCTACGGAGGCGCTTGACCGCCGCTGCACCGGAAGGTGCGCAGGGCTGCGCGGGTCGCCGCCTCCGACTCTCGCCAGGAGGCGACTCGCACGCCCGATGCGCGCGGATAGGCGTACGCGGCGAAGGATCGCACGAGCAGCACAGGCTGGGGCCGTCGGCCCCTCTCGTCCGCGAGCATCAACTCCCGTTGACTGTAGCGAAGTTCGGTGAGGCAGTGACTCGTGCACGGTCCGCCCCGAATCTTGCAGCAGGGAGCTTGGTGAACGCTGCCGCCACGATGACGTGGCGGAACATCGTGAAGTGCGGGACCTGGCAGACCTCGGCGGGCCCACCGGACTCTCCGGCTTGGTCGGCCTAGAAGCCGGCCGCGCTGAAGCTTCCCAAGTGCTTGGTGCGCATAGCGGCGAGAATGGCAGCACTCGGCCACGGAGACCAACCGTTTCCCGGGACACCCTCCGGCCGCATCGCAGGCGACTCAGCAGCTCATCAGGGCCGAGACAGGGCGCTGACGGCAGCCGCGCCCGGATGTCAACGCACCACCTCCCAAACCGGGGAACGCGCGTACTGCGGCAGCGCTTGCCCATGACCTGCCAAGACGCCCTTGCCCCGCCCCCGATCGGCCCCGGAAAACACACCTGCACATTCCAGCAGGATTCCTCTGTCCACAAGATCCCGACGCGGACACTACCCGCGGTTGTCCCGGATCCATTAGTGCGCAGTTGCAGCACTCGCTGCGGTCGGCGTGCCCCTACCCCGTCGGCCGCATCGGCGATCACGCAGTCGGCAAGGTGAGATCACACCGCCACGAGCCGGATCCGATCGCCGCACAGCTTGGCCATGTCGTCGACATCGGAAGTCAGCATGACCACGGGGCGGTGCTGTCGCAGCGCGGCCTCGGCGACGGCCGCATCGATCGCGTACTTGTGTCCGTGCAACCCGGCATTCATCAGCAACTTCGAGGCAGCCCTCGCCTCCTCGTCACCGACCGGGACGACCCGCAGCCCGGAAAGCACCCAGTTCAAGCGGGACTTGTTCGTACGAGCGTGCACGGCTTCGATAATGGTGAGCGCACTGATCACGACCTCCATGCCACGCGAGCGCGCCTCAGCGATCAGAGCCACCACCTGCTCGTCGTCAGCGAGCAACTTCGAGAGTCCCTCACTGTCGAGGACCAGCGTCCCCTCGTGACTCAACCTGCGGCGGGCCACTCGGCCTCCTCGGCGAACACCTCGTCGAAGACCTGCCGCGCCCGCTGACGAGCCGGCTCGGAGACCGCCCCCTTGCGGCTCTCGTAGTCCGCCAAGTACTCATCAAGGACCTGACCACGCAGCTCACGCTCGACCGCCTCGGCGATGAACGCGGAGAACTCCCGCTTGCCCACCCGAGCCCGGATCGCCTCCGCGGTCCCCTCTGGCAGCGACAAGCTCACCCGCGTCGCTGGCCCTTCCCCGATGCTGTACGTCGCCTCAGCCATGCCCCCGATTGTGTCAAACGAGTAGGAAAAGCGCCACGTCCGCACTACCTTCACAGCTCGGTCAGCGCCCCGCTCACACAAATCCCAGCACGGGCACCCCCATCCCATCCCAACACGATCCCAGCACGGTACGGATGACCAGGGATGACGACAGGTGACGAGGGATCAGCTATCCCAGCACCATCCCAGCACGGGAAAAACAAAGGGCCCGACTCCGAAGAGTCGGACCCTATCTGACCTGCATGTTTGCCAGATCAGCGACGTGGTGTTACATCACCCGCTACACATTGAAGCGGAACTCCACCACATCCCCGTCCTGCATCACATACTCCTTGCCCTCCATGCGGGCCTTGCCCGCCGCGCGGGCGTCCGCTACCGAACCCGTCTCGACCAGGTCGGCGAAGGAGATGACCTCGGCCTTGATGAAGCCCTTCTGGAAGTCCGTGTGGATGACGCCGGCCGCCTCGGGGGCCGTCGCGCCCTGCTTGATCGTCCAGGCGCGGGACTCCTTGGGGCCTGCCGTGAGGTAGGTCTGGAGGCCGAGGGTGCGGAAGCCGACGTGGGCGAGGGTGGCGAGGCCGGGCTCCTCCTGGCCGACGGACTGGAGGAGTTCGAGGGCCTCCTCGTCGTCGAGTTCCGCGAGGTCCGCCTCCAGCTTGGCGTTGAGGAAGATCGCCTCGGCCGGGGCGACCAGCGCGCGCTGCTCGGCCTTGAACGCGTCGTCCGTGAGCTCGTCCTCGTCGACGTTGAAGACGTAGAGGAAGGGCTTCGTCGTGAGGAGGTGCAGGTCGTGCAGGAGCTCCTCGTTGCCGCTGCCCTGGACGATGCCCGCCGAGAAGAGCGTGTCGCCCTTCTCCAGGATCTCCTTGGCCTCCTCGACGGCCTTGACCTTCGGGGCGATGTCCTTCTTGATGCGCGACTCCTTCTGGAGGCGCGGCAGGACCTTCTCGATCGTCTGGAGGTCCGCGAGGATCAGCTCGGTGTTGATCGTCTCGATGTCGTCCTTGGGCGAGACCTTGCCGTCGACGTGCACGACGTTCTCGTCCTTGAAGGCGCGGATGACCTGGCAGATCGCGTCCGACTCACGGATGTTCGCCAGGAACTTGTTGCCCAGGCCCTCGCCCTCGCTCGCGCCGCGCACGATGCCCGCGATGTCGACGAAGTCGACCGTCGCCGGGAGGATCTTCTGCGAGGAGAAGATCTCGGCCAATTTCGTCAGGCGGGGGTCGGGGACACCGACCACGCCGACGTTCGGCTCGATCGTGGCGAACGGGTAGTTGGCCGCCAGCACGTCGTTCTTGGTCAGGGCGTTGAACAGGGTCGACTTGCCGACATTCGGCAGACCGACGATTCCGATCGTGAGCGACACGTTGCGACTTCCCGTACGTGAGGGCTGGGTGGGACGGCCCGTGCGGGCCGGGTGGGACCGGCCCCTGCGTGCGTGGGCCGATCCACCAGTCTACGGCGTGCCACCACCGGACCCGCCGGTCGGCCGCCTCCCCCGGGCCCCGGGGCCCCGCGCCCCGTCGAACGCTTGGCCAAGGTCGCTCAAAGGGCGTGTCCCATGCCTGATTCCGCGCGGGGGCCCACCTAGGTTGGTCCAGTGGAGCAACACAGGACGCGTCCCCCTCAGTCCGCCCCGAAGGCCCATCCCAAGGCCCGGCAGCGGCGCACCGCGCCGTTGCCCCCGCAGAGCGGTCCGGCCGAGCCGGGCACGGTGTACCGCGCGGGGTCCCGCCCGCGGCGCCCCGTCCCGCCCTTCGTCCGGGCCCTGCGCAGAAGCCCGCTGTACCGCTCGCTGCGGCGCATGCCGAACCCCCGTCTCACGGGGCTCGGCAGCGGTCTGTTCTGCTCGGCCGTGATGTTCGTGCTCGCCTGTCTGATCCGGCTGCTCGTGGGTGAGTCACCCGTCGTGTACGGCGTGCTCTTCCTGCCCGTGGCCGCGCTCACCGCGCTGTGGGTGCGCCCGGCCGACCTGGTCACCGCGCCGGTGGGCGTGCCGATCGCCTTCGCGGTCGGCATCCTGCCGATCTCGGGAGGCACGGGCGGCTTCGGCGGCCACTTCATGGGGCTCGTGACGTCACTGGCCCTGCACGCGGGATGGCTGTACGGCGGAACGCTCGTCGCCGGGTTCATCGTGTGCGTACGCAAGATCCGGCTGATGGCGCAGCGGCGGCAGGCCCACCCGCCGAAGGTGCAGGCCCAGATGAAGAAGGGGCAGGGGCAGGGGGCCGGTCGCGGGAAGCGGCTGCCCACCGCGTGACCCCCGCGGGCCACGCCCCGGCCCGCTACGCCTCGCCCGCCGCCGCCATCGCCGCCCCCACGATCCCCGCGTTGTTCTGCAGCTGCGCCGGGACGATCTCCGCCGCGACGCCCTCGATCAGCGGCAGGAACTTGTGCGCCTTGCGGCTCACGCCGCCGCCGATGATGAACAGCTCCGGCGAGAACAGCATCTCCACGTGCGCGAGGTAGCGCTGGACGCGGCGCGCCCAGTGCTCCCAGGTCAGGTCCTCGTCCTCGCGCGCCTTGGACGAGGCCTTCTTCTCCGCGTCGTGGCCGCGCAGCTCCAGGTGGCCGAGCTCGGTGTTGGGGACGAGACGGCCGCCGGTGAAGAGCGCGCTGCCGATGCCCGTGCCGAAGGTGAGCAGGATGACCGTGCCGGTGCGGCCGCGGCCCGCGCCGAAGTGCATCTCGGCGACGCCCGCCGCGTCCGCGTCGTTCAGGACGGTCACCGGGACGCCGCCGAGGCGGTCGGAGACGAGCTTGCGGATGTCGGTGCCGACCCAGCTCTTGTCGACGTTGGCGGCGGTGCGCGCCGTGCCGTCGGTGATCACTCCGGGGAAGGTGGCGCCGACGGGCCCCGTCCAGTCGAAGTGCCCGACGACCTCGCGCACGCCCCCGACCACCGCGTCCGGCGTCGCCGGCTGCGGGGTCAGGACCTTGTGCCGCTCCTGCGCAAGGTCTCCGCGGTCCAGGTCCACGGGAGCGCCCTTGATCCCGGATCCGCCGATGTCCACACCGAAGATCTGCATGGACCCCACGTTACGGGGCGGTCACCGCTGTGACAGCTCGGCCGCCTCGGCCCTCAGGTCCCTGCGCAGTTCCTTGGGCAGCGAGAAGGTGATGGACTCGTCGGCCGTCTTGACGGTCTCCACGTCGCCGTAGCCCCGCTCGGCGAGCCAGTCGAGGACGCCCTCGACCAGCACGTCGGGCACGGAGGCGCCGGAGGTCAGGCCGACCGTGGTGACGCCCTCCAGCCAGGCCTCGTCGATCTCGTCGGCGTTGTCGACGAGGTGGGAGGCCGCGGCGCCGGCGTCCAGGGCGACCTCGACCATGCGGATCGAGTTCGAGGAGTTCTTGGAGCCGACGACGATGACCAGCTCGGCGTCCTCCGCCAGCTTCTTCACGGCGATCTGGCGGTTCTGCGTGGCGTAGCAGATGTCGTCGCTGGGCGGCGAGAGGAGGTTCGGGAACTTGTTCTTCAGGGCGCCGACGGTCTCCATCGTCTCGTCGACGGAGAGCGTGGTCTGGGAGAGCCAGACGACCTTGTCCGGGTCGCGGACCTCGACCTTGTCGACGTCGCCGGGGCCGTCGACCAGCGTGATGTGGTCGGGCGCCTCACCGGACGTGCCGATGACTTCCTCGTGGCCGTCGTGGCCGATCAGGAGGATGTCGTAGTCCTCCTTGGCGAACCGGACCGCTTCCTTGTGGACCTTGGTGACCAGCGGGCACGTCGCGTCGATCGTGGCGAGCTTGCGCTCGGCGGCCTCGGCGTGGACGGTCGGGGCGACGCCGTGCGCGGAGAACATGACGATCGAGCCCTCGGGGACCTCCGCCGTCTCGTCGACGAAGATCGCGCCCTTCTTCTCCAGGGTCTTCACCACGTACTTGTTGTGGACGATCTCGTGGCGTACGTAGATCGGGGCCCCGTACTGCTCCAGGGCCTTCTCGACGGCGATCACGGCACGGTCCACGCCCGCGCAGTAGCCACGGGGAGCGGCGAGCAGGACACGGCGGGAGCCAGGCGTAGCAGTCATGCACACCATCGTAAGGCCGCGCTCAACGCGTCAAAGATCCGCTTCTTGGAGAGACTGGGGGCCTGCGTTGATCTACGGAGGCACGATGTCCGGACAGTCCGCCAGTACGGGAGCGCCCGCCGAGGGCGCCGGGCCCGCCGGGGGCGAAGGCCTGCGACGCAGCCTCGGCTTCCGTGACCTCGTGGTCTACGGCCTGCTCTTCATCGCCCCCATGGCGCCGGTCGGCGTCTTCGGGACGCTCGACGCGAAGTCGCACGGCGCCGTCGCGCTGGTCTATCTGATCGCGACGGTCGCGATGGCGTTCACCGCTTTCAGTTACGCGCAGATGGTCAAGGTGGTCCCCCAGGCGGGGTCCGTCTTCGCGTACGCGCGCGTGGGGCTCGGAAAAGGGCCCGGGTTCATCGCGGGCTGGATGGCGATGCTCGACTACCTGCTGATCCCTGCGGTCGCCTACCTCTTCTCCGGGATCGCGATGAACTCGCTGGTGCCCTCGGTGTCGCGGTGGGTGTGGACGGCGATCGCCGTGCTCGTCACCACGGCGCTGAACCTGTGGGGGGTACGGGCGGCGGCGCGGGTCGGCTTCGCGGTGCTCGCGATGGAGATCGTGGTCCTGCTCGTCTTCGTCGTCGCGGCCCTCGTCGTCCTCGTGCAGGACGGGGCCCGGCGGGACTGGCTCTCGCCGCTGACGGGCGACGGCTCGCAGGGCGCGTTCGCGCTGTCCGCGGTGGTGGGGGCGGTGTCGATCGCCGTCCTGTCGTATCTGGGCTTCGACGCGATCGCCTCGTTCGCGGAGGAGGTGACGGGCGGCTCGGCGAAGGTCGCGCGGGCGGTGCTGTTCTGTCTGGCGCTCACGGGTTTCCTGTTCATCCTCCAGACGTATCTGGTGGCGCTCCTGGAGCCGATGTCGTCGGCCGAGCTCGCCGCGGATCCGGGCAAGCAGGGGACCGCCTTCTACGACACGGCGGAGGCCGCGGCCGGTGAGTGGCTGCACAAGCTGGTGGCCGTCAGCAAGGCGATCGGCGCGGCGTTCGCGGCACTGGCCGGGCAGGCCGCGGCGGGACGGCTGCTGTTCGCGATGGCGCGGGACCGGCGGCTGCCGAAGGCGCTGTCCAGGACGGATTCGGGGACGCCGAGGATCGCGCTGCTGTGCGCGGCCGTGATCACGATGGTCGCCGCGGTGTGGGCGGCGCGTCGGGACGACGGGATGGACCACCTGGTGTCGGTGGTCGACATCGGGGCGCTCACGGCGTTCCTGCTGCTGCACGCGAGCGTGGTGGGCTGGTTCGTGATCAGACAGCGCGACGCCGGGTTCAGCTGGTGGCGCCACCTCCTGTTCCCGGTGCTGGGCGCGGCGATCGTGGTGGCGGTCATCTGGGAGGCGGCGGGCTCGGCCCAGGTGGTCGGCGCGATCTGGCTGGCGGTGGGCCTGGTCGTACTGGCCGTACAAGGCTCCAGACGCGAGGAAGCCCGGTAAGGGACGCGCCCCTGAGGGGCGCGAGGAACTGCGCGCCCAGCCAAGAGAAACCCGCAGACAACACACACCCCGGCCGAGCGCCCCGAAAGGGGCGCGGGGAACGGCGCACCCAGCCAAGAACGACCGGCACCGGCCAAGGAACCCGAGCCCACCACACGCCCCCCGCAGGGCCCCGTCGCCGCCCCGCCCGGGGCCGACGGGGCTGAGGACACCCGTCGATGTCGGCCCCGCCGACTACGCTCGGCGCATGGCTCTGAACACGTCCGCGGACACCCCGCTACCCGTCGGGGAGGTGTCGCGCCTCATCGGCGGCTGGATCGACCGCCTCGGCGCGGTCTGGGTCGAGGGACAGATCACGCAGCTGTCCCGCAGACCGGGCGCCGGCGTCGTCTTCATGACGCTGCGCGATCCGTCGCACGACATCTCGGTGAGCGTGACCTGCTACCGCCAGGTGTTCGACGCCGTGGCGGACGTCGTCTCCGAGGGCGCCCGCGTCGTGGTGCACGCGAAGCCCGAGTGGTACGCGCCACGGGGGCAGCTCTCCCTGCGCGCCGCCGAGATAAAGCCGGTCGGCGTCGGCGAGCTGCTCGCGCGGATCGAGCAGCTGAAGAAGAGCCTGGCCGCGGAGGGCCTGTTCGCGCCTGAGCGCAAGAAGCCGCTGCCGTTCCTGCCGCAGCTCATCGGCCTGGTGACGGGCCGCGCGTCGGCCGCCGAGCGCGACGTCCTGGAGAACGCGCGCCACCGCTGGCCCGCCGTCCGCTTCGAGGTGCGCAACGTCCCGGTGCAGGGCGTGCACGCGGTGCCGCAGGTCGTGCAGGCCGTCAAGGACCTGGACGCGCTGGACGACGTCGACGTGATCATCGTGGCGCGGGGCGGCGGCAGCGTCGAGGACCTGCTGCCGTTCTCGGACGAGCAGCTGGTGCGGGCGGTGGCGTCCTGTCGTACGCCGGTCGTCTCGGCGATCGGCCACGAGCCGGACAACCCCCTCCTGGACCACGTGGCGGACCTGCGCGCCTCCACCCCGACCGACGCCGCCAAGAAGGTCGTGCCGGACGTCGGCGAGGAGTACGAGCGCGTGCAGTGGCTGCGCGACCGGGCCCGGCGCAGCATGGACGCCTTCCTCGACCGCGAGGCCCGCGGTCTCGCGCACGCCCTGGCCCGCCCCTCCATGGAGCATCCGCACCGCATGGTCGAGGAGCGCGAGGAGCAGGTGGCGGCGCTGGTCGACCGCAGCCGTCGCACACTGGGACACCTCCTGGACCGCGCGGGCTCGGAGCTGGAGCACACGCACGCGCGCGTGGTGGCCCTCTCCCCCGCCGCGACCCTCCAGCGCGGGTACGCGGTGCTGCAGAAGTCGGACGGCTCCGTGGTCCGCGACCCCGAAGAGGTGGGCGCCGACGAGGAGTTGAGGGCCCGGGTCGCCGAGGGCGAATTCACCGTACGAACGACACAAATCGACCATTAGGGTGGGCGCATGAGCAGCACAACGGACGAGGCGACGGGCTCCGCGGACGCGCTCGGCTACGAGCAGGCGCGGGACGAGCTGATCGAGGTCGTGCGCCGCCTGGAGACCGGCGGGACGACCCTGGAGGAGTCGCTCGCCCTGTGGGAGCGCGGCGAGGAGCTGGCGAAGGTCTGCCGCCGCTGGCTGGACGGCGCGCGGGCCCGCCTCGACGCGGCGCTCGCGGGCCCCGACGGCGACGGGGAAGAGGACGCCGACGCCCGGGCCTGAGGCAGCGGCGGCGCCGGCATCCGCGGCGGCACCGGCGCCGACGTCCGCGACGGCACCACGCTGACCTGCGGCTTGTGAAGCGGATCACGCCGACCCGGCTTTTGTTGAAAGTTGAACAGCACCGGCGTACTGTCATGGAGGCAGGTCCGGAGACGGGCCCGGCCACCACCCCACGTACGCATCGAGAAGGTTGATCCATGTCTCTCGCCCTTGACCCCGCCGCCCAGGACCTGCTCTTCCGCGAGGCCCGCACCGCGAACACCTTCACCGACGAGCCGGTCACCGAGGAGCAGGTCCAGGCGATCTACGACCTGGTCAAGTACGGCCCGACCGCCTTCAACCAGTCGCCGCTGCGCGTGACCCTGGTCCGCTCCCCCGAGGCCCGCGAGCGCCTGGTCAAGCACATGGCCGAGGGCAACCAGCCGAAGACCGCGAGCGCCCCGCTCGTCGCGATCCTCTCCGCGGACAACGAGTTCCACGAGGAGCTGCCGGCCCTCTTCCCGCACTTCCCGCAGGCCAAGGACGTCTTCTTCTCGGAGCGCCCGGCCCGTGAGCAGGCCGCGTCCCTGAACGCCGGCCTCCAGGCCGCGTACTTCATCATCGGCGTGCGCGCCGCCGGCCTGGCCGCGGGCCCGATGACCGGTTACGACCCGGCGGGCATCCAGAAGGAGTTCCTGGACGACGACCACACCCCGCTGATGGTCGTCAACATCGGCAAGCCGGGCGAGGACGCCTGGTTCCCGCGCTCCCCGCGCCTGTCCTACGAGGACGTCGTCACCACGGTCTGAGCACCGTCCACCGACGCGCGAAGGGCCCCCGGCACACCGCCGGGGGCCCTTCGCGCGTTCGGGTCCTGTGGTCAGGACGTCTTCAGCGACTCCACCATCTTCGTCAGCTGCTCGAAGGAGGCGGTGCCGAGGACGACCGTCGTCGCGCCCTTGTCGGTGCGCACCAGGGCGTCGTACGTCTCCCCCTTGTACCGCCGCCACTCCTGGTCGCCGATCGTGTCGGTGACCTTGGTCCGCGCGGCATCCCGGGTGACGTCCTCGATGAACTTGGCCGGCTTCTCCGTGGACTGCTTGATCGCCACGTACTCGTCGTCCGGATCGAGGAAGCCCAGGTGCCAGCTGTCGTGCTCCTCGCCCTTGAACCGCACCGAGGTCGCCTTCCAGGCCTTGGGGAGGCCCTCGGGCGCCGCCACCGGATAGGCCGCGGCCCGCCGTGCCGTCAGGAGCTCGACGCGGTAGTCCTTCCGCTCGACCGGGGATTCGGACTCGTCATGCGGGACGAAGATGTAGATCACGCCCGCCACGAGGGCGATCACCACCAACGACCACAGCATGTTCTTGACGGTCTGGTTGCCTTGTCTTCCTGCCACGCCCCCCATCGTCGCAGGCGGCGGACGCCGACCTTCCCCCGGTCCCTCCCCTGCCGCCCGGTCCGCTCATGCGTGGGGCCCTCTGCTCATTTTGTCGGCCTACGGATAGAGTCATAGCAATCCCTCATCCGGCCGTCGTCGTACGAAGCAGAAAGGTGCGCTCCGATGACCGAGCATCATCTCCCGTCCGAGCTCGAGGTCTCTCCCGAGGCTCCCGACCGCAACCTCGCCCTGGAGCTGGTCCGGGTCACCGAGGCGGCCGCGATGGCCGCGGGCCGCTGGGTGGGCCGCGGCGACAAGAACGGCGCCGACGGCGCCGCGGTCCGGGCCATGCGGACCCTGGTCCACACCGTCTCGATGAACGGCGTCGTCGTCATCGGCGAGGGCGAGAAGGACGAGGCCCCGATGCTCTTCAACGGAGAGCGGATCGGAGACGGCACCGGCCCCGAGGTCGACATCGCCGTCGACCCGATCGACGGCACCACCCTGACCGCCAAGGGCCAGCCCAACGCGATCGCCGTGCTGGCCGCCGCCGACCGCGGCGCCATGTTCGACCCGTCCGCGGTGTTCTACATGGACAAGCTGGTCACCGGCCCCGAGGCCGCCGACTACGTGGACATCAACGCGCCCGCCTCGGTCAACATCCGCCGCGTCGCCCGCGCCAAGAACTCCTCGCCCGAGGACGTCACGGTCATGATCCTGGACCGGCCCCGGCACGAGGGCATCGTCAAGGAGATCCGCGAGACCGGCGCGCGCATCAAGTTCATCTCCGACGGCGACGTGGCCGGCTCGGTCATGGCGGTGCGCGAGGGCACCGGCGTCGACCTGCTCATGGGCATCGGCGGCACCCCCGAGGGCATCATCTCGGCGTGCGCGATCAAGTGCCTGGGCGGGGTGATCCAGGGCAAGCTGTGGCCCCAGGACGACGCCGAGCGCCAGCGGGCCATCGACGCGGGACACGACCTGGACCGCACGCTGTCCACCGACGACCTGGTCAAGGGCGACAACGTGTTCTTCGTCGCGACCGGCATCACCGACGGCGAACTCCTCCAGGGCGTGCGCTACCGGGCCGCGACCGCCTCCACGTCCTCGCTGGTCATGCGCTCCAAGTCGGGCACGATCCGCAAGATCGACTCCGACCACCGCCTCTCCAAGCTCCGCGCCTACAGCGCCATCGACTTCGACCGCGCGAAGTAGGGGCAGCGGACGGCACACGACGGTTCATGCGTGAAGGGGGCGCCCCGTGCGGGGGACGCCCCCTTCATGCACCCCGGCGGTCAGCCGGCGGCGGCGACGGTGTGCGTCGCCTTCTTCAACTCCAGGTCGCGCCTGCGGCGGCGGGCCAGCACGACACGGCGCTCGGCGGCCGTGAGGCCGCCCCAGACGCCGTACGGCTCGGGCTGCAGCAGGGCGTGCTCACGGCACTCCACCATCACCGGACAGCGGGCACAGACGCGCTTGGCCGCCTCCTCGCGGGAGAGCCTGGCCGCGGTCGGCTCCTTGGACGGGGCGAAGAACAGTCCGGCCTCGTCGCGCCTGCACACGGCCTCCGTGTGCCATGGGGCGTCATCGTTCCGATCTCGCACTGGCACCCGCTGGGCCGGAACGGCGGCGACCTGCAGGGACTGATGCGGCGGTTGCAGCACGGTCTACTCCTGACGACGGCTTCGCGTGCGAGAGACGATGCAGCAACCTCTACCCGCTGTGTGCGCGCCTATGCACTGAGTTCCGATGTACGGAAGTTCACCTTCCCCGCGCCGGGCGTGCGCCGCCTGCCGCGCCCCGGTCGCGCCGTCAGCTCCCGAGGTGTTTGCGCAGCCGGCTGTGGAGGTCGCGGATGAGCTTGCCGCGCTTGGGCCGCGCCTCGATGCTGCCGAGGACCGCGAGGCCGTCCACGTAGACGACGGGGGCGTCCTGGTCCGGGGAGTCGAGGGTGTTGACCTCGAAGCTGCCGAGGACGCCCGAGCCGCTGCCGCGCAGCGACACGTTCTCCGGGACGCGGATGTCGACCGAGCCGAAGATCGAGACCGCCTTGATGACCACGTGGCGCTGCTCGAAGATCGCCTCGCTGAGGTCGATCTCGACGCTGCCGAAGATGGCGTACGCGTGCGTGCGGCGGCTCACCCGCCAGCGGCCCTTGCGGACCGAGCTGCTGAGGACCGCGACGAGGTTCTCGTCCGCGACCGGCGGGACCAGGCCGGGCGACGGCCGCGCGGGAGCGGGCTCGGGGGCGCGTCCGGTGGCGTGCGCCGGTCCGTGCGCCGCGGGCAGGTCGCGGACCAACGGCTCCAGGTCGGCCATGGTCTTGGCGCGGTAGACCCCGTCGATCCGCTCCGCGTGCTCCTCCGCGGTCAGCCGCCCCTCGGCCAGGGCCTCACGGAGGATGTCCGCGGTGCGGTCCCGGTCGGCGTCGGAGGCACGGAGCGCTGGAGGCTGCTTTTCGAGGTCCACGCGGGCAGCGTACCCAAACGCGATAGATCGCGACTACCCCTACTGAGCCTTACCTCACAGGATCGGTCCGCTTCGCGCGCTCTACGCTGGTTGGCGCGTCGCCAATGGAGGCCGCGCCGCTGTCTGCCGAGTGAGGAATGGCCGTAATGCCAGAGTTTGCGTACTCCGATCTGCTCCCGCTGGGAGAGGACACCACCCCGTATCGGCTGGTGACCGCCGAGGGTGTGTCGACCTTCGAGGCCGACGGGCGGACGTTCCTCAAGGTGGACCCGGAGGCGCTGCGCAAGCTCGCCGCCGAGGCGATCCACGACATCCAGCACTATCTGCGGCCCGCGCACCTGGCCCAGCTGCGGCGCATCGTCGACGACCCGGAGGCGTCGAACAACGACAAGTTCGTGGCGCTCGACCTGCTCAAGAACGCGAACATCGCGGCCGCGGGCGTGCTCCCGATGTGCCAGGACACCGGCACCGCGATCGTCATGGGCAAGCGCGGCCAGAACGTCCTCACCGAGGGCGGCGACGAGGAAGCCCTCTCGCGCGGCATCTACGACGCGTACACCAAGCTGAACCTCCGCTACTCCCAGATGGCCCCGCTGACCATGTGGGAGGAGAAGAACACCGGCTCCAACCTGCCCGCGCAGATCGAGCTGTACGCGACCGACGGCGGCGCCTACAAGTTCCTCTTCATGGCCAAGGGCGGCGGCTCCGCCAACAAGTCGTTCCTCTACCAGGAGACGAAGGCCGTCCTGAACGAGGCCTCCATGATGAAGTTCCTGGAGGAGAAGATCCGTTCGCTGGGTACGGCCGCGTGCCCGCCCTACCACCTGGCGATCGTCGTCGGCGGCACGAGCGCCGAGTTCGCGCTCAAGACCGCGAAGTACGCCTCGGCGCACTACCTCGACGAGCTGCCCGCCGAGGGCTCGGCGACCGGGCACGGCTTCCGCGACAAGGAGCTCGAGGAGAAGGTCTTCGAGCTGACGCAGAAGATCGGGATCGGCGCGCAGTTCGGCGGCAAGTACTTCTGCCACGACGTGCGCGTGGTGCGTCTGCCCCGGCACGGCGCCTCGCTGCCCGTCGCCATCGCCGTCTCCTGCTCGGCCGACCGCCAGGCCACCGCGAAGATCACCGCCGAGGGCGTCTTCCTGGAGCAGCTGGAGACGGACCCGGCGCGCTTCCTGCCGGAGACCGAGGACTCCCACCTGGACGAGTCCGGCGACGTCGTGAAGATCGACCTGAACCAGCCGATGGACGCGATCCTCGCCGAGCTCACCAAGTACCCGGTGAAGACCCGCCTCTCGCTGACCGGCCCGCTGGTCGTGGCCCGCGACATCGCGCACGCCAAGATCAAGGAGCGCCTGGACGCGGGCGAGGAGATGCCGCAGTACCTGAAGGACCACCCGGTCTACTACGCCGGTCCGGCCAAGACCCCCGAGGGGTACGCGTCCGGCTCCTTCGGGCCCACGACGGCCGGCCGCATGGACAGCTACGTCGAGCAGTTCCAGGCGGCGGGCGGCTCCAAGGTCATGCTGGCCAAGGGCAACCGCAGCAAGCAGGTCACCGACGCGTGCGACGCGCACGGCGGCTTCTACCTCGGCTCGATCGGCGGCCCCGCCGCGCGCCTCGCGCAGGACTGCATCAAGAAGGTCGAGGTCGTCGAGTACGAGGAGCTCGGCATGGAGGCCGTCTGGAAGATCGAGGTCGAGGACTTCCCGGCCTTCATCGTGGTCGACGACAAGGGCAACGACTTCTTCCAGAACCCGGCCCCGGAGCCGACGTTCACGCACATCCCGGTGCGGGGCCCGGGCCTGGCGTAGCAGGACGGTGCGGGTGCGCCCCGAAAGGGGCGCGGGGAGCTGCGCGACCGGCCACGGCGCACCCGCGGTGACCGGCCGTCCGCGGCTCCCCGCGGAGGAGGCGGATCCTCAGGCGAACCGCTGGTTCGCCGCCCCCGTGCACTTCTGGAGCCGCACCGGCTCCTTGGCCCCCGCGAGGGTCAGGCAGAGCCCGGTGTCAGCGGCGGGACGCAGCGTGCCCGACTGACGCACGAACTTCTGGTTGCCGCCGCCGTGGCAGTTCCAGAGGGTGAGCGCGGCGCCCTCCTTGTACGAGCCGTCGGGCACGTCCAGGCAGCGGTCCTGGGTCAGCCCGGTGTGCAGCGACCGCTGCCCGCCGGACGCGCCGTCGTACCACCAGGTCTGGTTCCGGTTGCCCGTGCAGTCCCAGCCCTGCACCTTGGTGCCGTTGCGGCTCTTGGACGCGTCGACGTCCACGCAGGTCCCGGTGGCCTCGTTCTTCAGGGGCTTGTACGCGTCGTCCCAGGCGCCCTGGTAGAGCTTGGGGCTGCCCGTGCTCGCCGGGTCGGCGCAACTGCCCTCGCGGTAGCCCGAGTCGTACAGCTGCGTCAGACAGGACGCGAAGGCCGCGTGGCCGCGGGCGTTCGGGTGGAAGGACTGGCGCACCGAGTTGGAGTCCGGCGGGAACGGGTTGGACAGGTCGATGTACAGACCCCGCGCCCAGGTGTCCTCCATGCAGACCTCGTGGCCCTGGAAGAGCCGGGAGTTGTCCAGGTAGGTCGCGCCCGCGTTCTTGACCGCCTTGCGCATGCCCGTCGCGAAGGCCGGCACCGCGTAGTTGCGGCCCCACTCGGTGTCCGAGTCGTAGCCGAGCCCGCCGCAGGCCAGCTTGCCCGGGAACGCGGGGTTGTCGCGGAAGTCCGGGCCGATCGGGCTCGGGTACCCCATGGCGACGAGCTTGTAGTCGCCCTCCTGGTAGCCCGCGTCCTTCATGACGGTCTTCAGGTCGCGGATGGACTGCTCGACCTTGGGCACGAGGCCGTCCACCCGCGCCTGCCAGCCGTCGGTGTACTTGCCGGCGCAGGCTCCCTGGCTGAGCAGATAGCGGGTCACGCAGTCCGTCATGACCGGGGAGAACTCCAGGTCGTCATTGGCGCCGATGACGAGCAGGATTGTCTTGATCTTGGTGTTGCGCGCCTTGATGGCGAGGTTGTCGCTCTGCACCAGCTCGTCGGCGTACTGCTTCTGGCCGCCGATCCTGATGTTGACGGTCTGGGCCCCCGAGCAGGCGACGTTGTACGTCACGTCGGCCGGGATGCCGGTGCGGTGGATCGCGGCGTCCGGCGAGCGGTGGCACCAGTTGTCGGGCCCGTCGGTGCCCGGTTCGTACGTGCCGACGCCCTCGCCGGAGATCTCGCTGTCGCCGAGCGAGATGAGACCGGTCTTGCGGTCGGCCATCGGGCGTTCGGCGGGGCTGCCGTAGAGCTTGGTGGCCTCCTCGGCCCTGATCTTCTCCAGCTCGGGCGGGAGCGGTGCCGCCTTCGGCGCCGCCCCGGCCTGCTGGTCCGCCGCCTGGGCGGGCACCGCCGCCGCCGTGCCGAGCACGGCCGTCATCGCGACCGCCGCCGCGAACGAACATCGCAGCCGGCCCCGTCCGCTGCGTCTGATGCGCTTCATTGCGCCTCCCCGGTGTGGTGTTACCCAGGGTTTTTACTGGTGGGTAGCAGGCTTGGGAATACCTGGAACAAGACAAGTGCTCAACTTTTTACGGGGTTTGAACGGAGAGGTAGGTTCAGCGCATGACCAGCGACGGCACCGACGACCGCACCGGCGAGTACCGGATCGAGCACGACTCCATGGGCGAGGTGCGGGTCCCCGCGCACGCCAAGTGGCGGGCCCAGACCCAGCGCGCGGTGGAGAACTTCCCCGTCTCGGGGCAGACCCTGGAGCGCGCGCACATCGCCGCCCTCGCGCGGATCAAGGGCGCCGCCGCCAAGGTCAACGCGGAGCTCGGGGTGCTCGACAAGGACGTCGCCGAGGCCATCGCGGACGCGGCGGCCGAGGTCGCGGACGGACGCTGGGACGACCACTTCCCCGTCGACGTCTTCCAGACCGGTTCCGGCACGTCGTCCAACATGAACACCAACGAGGTCCTGGCCACGCTGGCCTCCGAGCGGCTCGGCCGCGACGTGCACCCCAACGACCACGTGAACGCCTCGCAGTCCTCGAACGACGTCTTCCCCTCCTCGATCCACATCGCGGCGACGGGCGCGGTCACCGGCGACCTGATCCCCGCCCTGGAGCACCTCGCCGCCGCCCTGGAGCGCAAGGCCGAGGAGTTCGCGGACGTCGTGAAGTCCGGGCGTACGCACCTCATGGACGCGACGCCCGTGACGCTCGGCCAGGAGTTCGGCGGCTACGCGGCGCAGGTGCGGTACGGCGTCGAGCGGCTGCGCTCCTCGCTGCCGCGCCTGGCCGAACTCCCCCTCGGCGGCACGGCCGTGGGCACCGGCATCAACACCCCGCCCGGCTTCTCCGCGGCCGTCATCGCCGAGGTCGCGCGGGCCACGGGGCTGCCGCTGACCGAGGCGCGCGACCACTTCGAGGCGCAGGGCGCGCGGGACGGCATCGTCGAGACGAGCGGGCAGCTGCGGACCGTCGGCGTCGGCCTGACGAAGATCGCCAACGATCTGCGGTGGATGGCGTCGGGGCCGCGCACCGGCCTCGCCGAGATCAACCTGCCGGACCTCCAGCCCGGTTCGTCGATCATGCCGGGCAAGGTCAACCCGGTCGTCCCCGAGGCCGCGCTGATGGTCGCGGCCCAGGTGACGGGGAACGACGCGACGGTCGCCGCGGCGGGGGCCGCGGGCAACTTCGAGCTCAACGTGATGCTGCCGGTCATCGCCAAGAACGTCCTGGAGTCGATCCGGCTGCTCGCCAACGTCTCGCGCCTGCTCGCCGACCGGACGGTCGACGGGATCACCGCGAACCGGGAGCGGGCCCGGGAGTACGCGGAGTCCTCGCCGTCCGTCGTGACGCCGCTGAACAAGTACATCGGGTACGAGGAGGCGGCGAAGGTCGCGAAGCGGGCCCTCGCCGAACGGAAGACCATCCGCGAGGTCGTCCTCGCGTCCGGGTACGTGGACCGGGGCGACCTCACCCTCGATCAGTTGGACGAGGCGCTGGACGTGCTGCGCATGACGCGTCCCTGATCGGCGCCCACTCCAGCCGCCCCGCGCCGGGGGCCGTGCGGCCCTCCGTACACGTGCCCCCGGCACAAGCGCGGGGCGGCGTCTAATATCTGTGCATGACAGACCTCGACGGGACGACGGCGGCCCACGGCGGAGCGGTGCGATGGGCCGCCGGTGAGCACATCCTGTGGCGCTACCGGGAGAACGCCGGTCGCCGCTACCACATCTGTCGGCCCGTCACCGTCGTCCGCGACGACGACGATCTGCTCGCCGTGTGGATGGCGCCCGGCACCGAGTGCGTGAAGCCGGTGCTCGCCGACGGCACGTCCCTGCACCACGAGCCGCTCGCCACCCGCTACACCAAGCCGCGCACGGTCCGCAGGGACCACTGGTTCGGCACCGGCGTCCTCAAGCTCGCGCGGCCGGACGACCCGTGGTCGGTCTGGCTGTTCTGGGACCCGGGCTGGCAGTTCAAGAACTGGTACGTGAACCTGGAGGAACCGCGCGCCCGTTGGGCCGGCGGCGTCGACTCCGAGGATCACTTTCTGGACATCTCCGTGCGGCCGGACCGCAGCTGGCGCTGGCACGACGAGGACGAGTTCGCCGAGGCCCGCCGGGTCGGTCTGATGGACGCCGGAAAGGCCGCTGACGTACGCGCGGCCGGAGAGGCGGCCCTTGACGTGATCAGTTCCTGGGGGGCACCTTTTTCGGACGGCTGGCAGCACTGGCGGCCCGATCCGTCCTGGGTCGTACCCTCCCTTCCGGATGACTGGGACCGTACGCCCGCGCATGTGTCCTCATGAGACCCTTGATGCGCCCCTGTGGTTCAAACGTAGGATCGTCCTCCGCAAGGGCGCACAGCAGCAACTCCGTGGGTCTGCGCGGTGCCTGACAGGAAGTCATCGAGGGGCGGCAGAACGTGAGCGAGGACCGCAAGGGCCAGGCAGAGGCCTTTGACGCCATCGGGCAGCACTACGACGAAGCCTTCCCGCACAAGGAGGGACAGCTGGCCGCCGGCCGCCGTCTCGCGGAAGGGCTGCGACCCGGCTCCCGGGTCCTCGACGTGGGCTGCGGAACGGGCCTGCCCACCGCCCTGGACCTGACCGGATCCGGCCACTCGGTGCTCGGCACGGACATCTCGGCGGGCATGCTGGAACTGGCGGGAAAGAACGTCCCTGCCGCAGAGTTCCGGCAGCTCGACATCGCGGACCTGAGGGCAGAGGGTCCCGGCGGGGTGGGCCGGTTCGACGGCGTGGCATGTTTCTTCTCCCTGCTGATGCTGCCGCGTCGGGAGATCCCCGAGGCACTGCGCCGGCTGCACGAACTGCTGCTGCCGGGCGGCCTGATGGAGCTCTCGATGGTCGAGGCCGATCTGGACGACGCCGCGATTCCGTTCCTGGGGCACACAATCCGGGTATCGGGTTACCTGCGGGACGAACTGCGGCAGGTCGTGCGTGACGCGGGCTTCGAGATCACCGGCGAGGACACGTACTCGTACGCCCCCGCGAGCACCGACGCACCACCCGAACACCAGATCTTTCTGCACTGCCGACGCGGCTGAGCAACGTGCAACGCTGGACGGCGCGCACGGCGCGCAGCCCCGGACGGACGGATTCGAAACGCGTGACGGAGCACCTCACCCCCCACGAGGGTCGCAAGGCACCAGCTGCCCGGCCGACCGCCCCCGCGGATCCCCGCGGGGCGCTGCTGCGTTCCCCCGAGACCGCGGCGGCCGGCGGCACCGCGGCCCAGGCCCGCGCGGGCGACGCCGTGCCGGACGCCCCCGTGCCGTCCGGCGAGCACTCCCAGTCGTCCGCCGCCGAGCCCGACCCGCACCGGCCGCGCCCCGCGCCGGAGGGCGGCGTGCCCGCGCAGCCCGGCCCCGCCCCGGCCGTGCCCGTGGTGGGGCCGCCGGACGGCGAGGACCGGCGCACCGGACAGCCCAGGCCGCCGGGCGCGGGCCCGGTGGCGATGCGGCGCGACGGCGACCGGCTGCGCTTCGTGGGCGCCGCGACCCGGCGCATCGCGCGCGGCATCGACCTCGACGAGATCGTGATGGGCCTGTGCCGGGCCACCGTCCCGACGTTCTCCGACGCGATCCTCGTCTATCTGCGCGACCCGCTGCCCGTCGGCGACGAGCGGCCCACCGGACCGCTGGTGCTGCGGCTGCGCCGCACGGACCGGCTGCGCTCCCTCGACGAGAGCTCCGAGGACGCGGACACCGACGGCGCCACGCTGTCGACGCTCCAGGTCGTGCAGGCGGACATCACCGATGTGCTGGGCAGTGCCGAGCTGTGCGAGGTGCGGGCCGGCGGTGCGCTCGCGGAGGTGCTGCGCGGGGTCCGTCCGGTCTTCGCGGACTCACCGGCGGCGCGGGCCGCGCTGCCCGAACTGCTCGGCGAGGGGCGGACGTTGCCGGACGGGCAGCGGGCGATCCTCGCGCCGCTGCGGGGCCGCCGCCGGGTGATCGGCGCGGCCGTGTTCCTGCGCCGCCCGGACCGTCCCGCGTTCGAGGCGGACGACCTCCTTGTCGCCGCCCAGCTGGCCACGCACAGCGCGCTCGGCATCGACAAGGCCGTCCTGTACGGGCGTGAGGCCTACATCGCCGACGAGCTGCAGCGCACGATGCTGCCCGAGACGCTGCCGCGCCCCACCGGCGTCCGGCTCGCCTCGCGCTATCTGCCGGCCGCCGAGACGGCCCGGGTCGGCGGCGACTGGTACGACGCGATCCCGCTGCCCGGCAGCCGGGTCGCGCTGGTCGTCGGCGACGTCATGGGGCACTCCATGACCTCGGCCGCGATCATGGGCCAGCTGCGGACGACCGCGCAGACCCTCGCCGGGCTCGACCTGCCGCCGCAGGAGGTCCTGCACCACCTCGACGAGCAGGCCCAGCGGCTCGGCTCCGACCGCATGGCCACCTGCCTGTATGCGGTCTACGACCCGGTCTCGCACCGCATCACCATCGCCAACGCCGGACACCCGCCGCCCGTCCTGCTGCACCTGGGCGGCCGCGCCGAGGTGCTCCGGGTGCCGCCGGGCGCCCCCATCGGCGTGGGCGGCGTCGACTTCGAGGCCGTGGAGCTGGACGCCCCCGCGGGCGCCACGCTGCTCCTGTACACGGACGGGCTCGTCGAGTCGCGGCTGCGGGACGTGTGGACCGGCATAGAGCAGCTGCGCGAACGGCTCGCGGCCACCGCCCAGTTGACGGGACCGGACCACCCGCCGCCGCTGGAGGCGCTGTGCGACGAGGTGCTCGACATGCTCGGTCCGGGCGACCGGGACGACGACATCGCGCTGCTCGCCGCCCGCTTCGACGGGATCGCGCCGAGCGATGTGGCGTACTGGTTCCTCGAACCGGAGAACGCGACGCCGTCGCGGGCCCGCAGGCTGGCCCGCAGCGCTCTCGCCCGCTGGGGCCTCGAAGACCTGAGCGAGTCGGTGGAGCTGCTGGTCAGCGAGGTCGTGACGAACGCGGTGCGGTACGCCTCGCGGCCGATCACGCTCCGCCTGCTGCGCACCGACGTGCTGCGCTGCGAGGTCGGCGACGACGTGCCGCAACTGCCCCGGCTGCGCCAGGCGCGCGCCACCGACGAGGGCGGCCGCGGCCTGTATCTGGTCAACAGGATGGCGCGGCGCTGGGGTGCGACGCGCCTGAGCACCGGCAAGGTGGTCTGGTTCGAACTGAACCGGAGCTGAACCGAATCGGCAGTGCCCCGAGAACGGCCGAAGGCCCCCGGAACCAGCTGGTTCCGGGGGCCTTCGGGTGTTCCTGGCGCGGACTCGGTCCCGGGACTCAGTCCCTGGACTCGCCCCGGTCGCTCCGGTCGCTCCGGTCGCCCCTGCCGGTCCTGCCGTCCGGGTCCTCCGGGATCCCGACCGAGTCGGACGGGTCCGGCTCCTGGGTCGGCGGATCGATCGTCGGGGTCGGCGTCGTCGGAGTGGTCGGCGTCGTCGGGGTCGGCCGGGTCGTCGGGCTCTGCGTCGGCGGCTTCGACGACGGGTCGTCCTCCGGCTTCGACGGCGTGTTCGACGGCTCCTTCGGGGCCTCGGACGTCGGGTCCGGCGGCGGCGCGATGGCCGCGCCCATGGTCGTGTCGAGGTCGAACTTGCTCGGCGCGCCCATGGCGTCGAAGGTGAACGCCGCCCAGATCTCGGCCGGGAAGCTGCCGCCGTCGACGCGGGCCTTGCCGCCCGCGCCCTTCATCGACACGTGCTTGGTGGCCTCCGGGGTGCCGGGGGCACCCTCGCCGAACAGGCCGACCGAGGTGACGAGCTTGGGCGTGTAGCCGGTGAACCAGGCCGACTTGTTGTCGTCGGACGTACCGGTCTTGCCCGCCACGTCCTGCGCGGAGTTGCGGACCGCGTGGCCGGTGCCGTCGTCGACCACACCGGTGAGGACCGAGGTGAGCGAGTCGGCGGTGCCGCGATCGACGACCTGGTCGCCGATCGGGTCGGGCATGTCGACCGTCAGGTCCTTGTGCTCGACGGACTTCACGATCGCCGGGGTGACCTTCTTGCCGTGGTTGTCCAGCGTGGCGTACACACCGGCCATCTCCAGCGGGCTCGCGCCCATGGAGCCCAGCGTCTGGGCGGGCACCGCGGGCAGGCCCTTGACGTCCATGCCGAGCTTGCCCGCCATGTCCATCACCTCGGGCATCCCAACGTCCACGCCCATCTGCGCGAAGACGGAGTTGACGGACTTGTTCATCGCCTTCTGGACGGTGACGGGCCCGTAGCTGACGTCGTCCTCGTTCGGCGGGGCGAAGGCGACGTCGCTGCCCTTGACCGGGCGCTCGCTGGTGCCGTCGTAGACCGTGTTCGCCGTGATCGGCTGCCCGGACTGGGTGCGTGCGCCGTTCTCCAGGGCGGCGGCGAGGATCAGCGGCTTGAAGGTGGAGGCCGACTGGTAGTCGCGGCGCGTGGCGTTGTTCGTGTAGTGCTTCACGTAGTCCTCGCCGCCGTACATGGCGAGGACCGCGCCGGTCTTCGGGTCGACGGACGCGGCGCCCGCCTGGACCCGGGCGTCCGCCTCGTTCTTCTTGCGGTCGAGCTTGTCCTCGAGCTTCGCCTCGACCGACTTCTCCAGCTGGCGCTGCTTCTTGCGGTCGATGTTGAGCGTGATGGTGTACCCGCCGAGCTTCAGCTGCGCCTCGGCCTCGGACCGGGTGAGCCCCTGCGTCATCAGCTGCTTCTCGACGGCCTCGTCGGCCGCCTTCACCAGGTAGCCGGTCTGGCCCTCCAGGCCGGGCGCGGGCTTGGGGGCGTCGGGCTTGGGGAACGTCATGCCGGACCGCTTGCCCGCGTCCAGCCAGCCCTCCTCGACCATGTTGTCGAGGACGTAGTTCCAGCGCTGCTCGACGAGCTTCCTGCTGGTGGGCGTCGCGGACGTCCAGTCGTACTGGCTGGGGGCCTGGAGCAGCGCGGCGAGGTAGGCGCCCTGCTCCACCTTCAGCCTCGGGGCGTCGACGCCGTAGTAGGCCTGGGCGGCGGCCTGGATGCCGTAGGCACCGCGGCCGTAGTAGCTGGTGTTGATGTAGCCCGCGAGGATGTCGTCCTTGCTCTTCTCGCGGTCCACCTTCAGCGAGATGACCAGTTCCTTCAGCTTGCGGCTGACCGTCTGGTCCTGCGTGAGGTAGTAGTTCTTCACGTACTGCTGGGTGATCGTCGAGCCGCCCTGCTTGCCCTTGCCGGTCACCGTGTTGATCAGACCGCGGGCCGTGCCCTTGAAGTCGACGCCCTCGTCCTTGTAGAAGGACTTGTTCTCGGCGGCCACGAAGGTCTTCTGGACGTCCTCGGGGACCTTGTCCAGGTCGACGATCTCGCGGTTGACCTTGCCGTCCCGCGCCAGGATGGACCCGTCGCTGTACTTGTAGACGTTGCTCTGCTTCTTCGCCAGGGCGTTGCCCTCGGGAATGTCGATCACCAGGTACAGCACGATGAACGCGCCCATGCCGAGCAGGATCAGTCCGAAGAACGTCCCGAGGATCTTCTTCCAGGTGAAGAAGCGGCGTATGCCGGTGCGCTTGCCGCCGGACGGGCGCCCACGGCGCGCTGCCCTGCGGGCACCGCGCGTCCGCGCTTGTCGTGCTTCGGCTCGGCCCATGACTGAGAGTGCTCCGCTTCCGTCTAGTCCACATGTGTCCGTCGAGTCAGCTCATGAAGCTAACACCGCACCCTGGGACAAACTCCTGCCGATCCGGTCTTTTGCGGACGTGACAATGAGCACCTGCCCCTTAGGAACCGACGATCCCAGGGCCCGGATGGTTGCCCGCCGCGTCGCACGTCTCAGCTCTACACGGGGGGTATACACGGCACGTATACACACCATGTACAGTGCTTCGCATGTCCATTGGCCACACCCTTCTGGGTCTTCTGGAGTCGGGCCCCCGGCACGGCTACGACCTCAAGCGCGCCTTCGACGAGAAGTTCGGGCACGACAAGCCCCTGCACTACGGGCAGGTCTACTCGACCATGTCCCGCCTGCTGAAGAACGGCCTCGTCGAGGTCGACGGCATAGAGGCGGGCGGCGGCCCCGAGCGCAAGCGGTACGCGATCACCGAGGCCGGCATCACCGATGTCCAGCGCTGGCTCGCCACCCCGGAGAAGCCGGAGCCCTACCTCCAGTCGACCCTCTACACCAAGGTCGTCCTCGCGCTCCTCACCGACCGCGACGCCGCCGAACTCCTCGACGTCCAGCGCGCCGAGCACCTGCGCCTGATGCGCATACTGACCGACCGCAAGCGCAAGGGCGACCTCGCCGACCAGCTCATCTGCGACCACGCGCTGTTCCACCTCGAAGCCGATCTGCGCTGGCTGGAGCTCACCGCCGCGCGCCTCGGCAAGCTCGCCCTGGAGGTGCGCTCCGCATGACCCCCGCAGGTTCCCTTCTCGTCGCCGATGGACTGCGCAAGGCCTACGGCCCCACCAGCGCGCTCGACGACGCCGCGTTCTCCATCCACCCCGGCGAGGTCGTCGCCGTCATGGGCCCCTCGGGCTCGGGCAAGTCGACCCTGCTGCACTGCCTCGCGGGGATCGTCCGCCCCGACGCGGGCTCCATCACCTACGGCGGCCGTGAGCTGACCGGCATGTCCGACACCGAGCTGAGCGCCCTGCGCCGCAGCGAGTTCGGCTTCGTCTTCCAGTTCGGCCAGCTCGTCCCCGAGCTGACCTGCGTGGAGAACGTCGCCCTGCCGCTGCGGATGAACGGCGTCAAGCGCAAGGAGGCCGAGGCCACCGCGCTCGCCTGGATGGACCGGCTCGACGTCGCCGACGTGCGCGACAAGCGGCCCGGCGAGGTCTCCGGCGGCCAGGGCCAGCGCGTCGCCGTGGCCCGCTCCCTCGCCACCAGCCCGCGCGTGATCTTCGCCGACGAGCCGACCGGCGCCCTGGACTCGCTCAACGGCGAGCGCGTCATGGAGATGCTCACCGACGCCGCCCGCTCCACCAACGCGGCCGTCGTCCTGGTCACCCACGAGACCCGGGTGGCCGCCTACTCGGACCGCGAGATCGTCGTGCGCGACGGCAAGTCCCGCGACATGGAGCGGATCGCATGAGTGACACCCAGGTGCGCCCGCAGCCCCCGATCACGGCCCCCACCGCCGTGGCACCGACCGGTGCCGCCGCCTGGATCCGCGACCTGGGCATGGGCATACGCTTCGCGGCGGGCGGCGGGCGCGAGGGCTGGATCCGCACGATCCTGACCGCGATCGGCGTCGGCCTCGGCGTCGCACTGCTGCTCGGCGCGGCCTCGGTGCCCAACCTTCTGCAGAACCGCGACGACCGGCAGTTCGCCCGCACCCCGCACTCCTCCATGGACGGGAAGTCGGTCAAGGCGACCGAGTCGACGGTGATGATGCGCGACACCGGCACCACCTTCCACGGGAAGAGCGCGTCCGGCATGTTCCTGCGCGCCGACGGGACGAACCCCGTGCTGCCGCCGGGCATCGACAAGATCCCCGCGGCCGGCGAGATGGTCGTCTCGCCCGCGCTGCGCGACCTGCTGGACGACCCGGCGAACAAGCTGTTCAAGGAGCGCTTCCGCGACTTCCGCGTGACCGGCACCATCGACAAGGCCGGCCTCGTCTCACCGCTAGAGCTCTACTACTACGCCGGCGCGGGCCAGCTCACCGCGGCCCAGGGCGCCTATCGCGTCGAGAGCTTCGGGCAGGACAACTCGCTGCCCCTCGACCCGTTCCTGATGGCGCTCGTCGTGCTGATCTGCGTCGTGCTGCTCACCCCGGTGGCGATCTTCATCGGTACGGCCGTGCGGTTCGGCGGCGACCGGCGCGACCGGCGGCTCGCGGCCCTGCGCCTGGTCGGCGCGGACGCCCGCGCGGTGCGCAGGATCGCGGCCGGCGAGGCGATGTTCGGGGCGGTCCTCGGGCTCGCGGCGGGCGCC
This sequence comes from Streptomyces sp. NPDC052114, assembly GCF_040680155.1. Classification (NCBI taxonomy): domain Bacteria; kingdom Bacillati; phylum Actinomycetota; class Actinomycetes; order Kitasatosporales; family Streptomycetaceae; genus Streptomyces; species Streptomyces sp. NPDC052114. The sequence continues at coordinate 214,358 of NZ_JBFAWC010000005.1, forward strand.
GTGCTCTTCCTGCTGCTCCGCGAACTCGTGGGCGTGGTCGACCTGACGAACGTCAGCGCCTACCCGTCCGACATGGTGCCCTCGCCCGCCCTGGTGGCGCTGGTCGCGGTGGCCGTGCCGGTCTCCTCGGTCCTGGTGACGCTGATCTCGCTGCGCTCGGTCGCCATCGAACCGCTCGGCGTGTTCCGCGGCACCAAGCAGCGCAAGCGCCGCCTGTGGTGGCGGGTGGTGCTGCCGGTCCTCGGCATCGGCATCCTGCTCTTCTCGGGCCGCATCGACCGCGCCGCGAGCAACGCCGCCGTCAACGTGCCCGCGATCGCGGTGGGTTCGGCGCTCGCCCTGATCGGGCTCAGCGCACTCCTTCCCTGGCTCGTCGAGGCCGTCGTGGGACGGCTGCGCGGCGGTCCCGTGCCCTGGCAGCTCGCCGTGCGCAGGCTTCAGCTGACGACGGGCACGGCGTCCCGCGCGGTCAGCGGGATCACCGTCGCGGTGGCCGGCGCGGTGGCGCTGCAGATGATGTTCGCGTCCATGCACGACGACTTCAACGAGATCACCGGGCAGGACACCACGCGCGCCCAGCTCACGATCCGCAGCGGCACCGGCAACGGCGCCCTCGCCCAGCGGATGATCGACGACTTCGCGCAGACCGAGGGCGTCACCAAGGTCATCGGCACCGTGCAGGCGTACGTCACCCGGCCCGGCGGCAAGAAGGTCAACGACATGACGCCGACCACGGAGCTGACCATCGGCACCTGCGCGACCCTGCGCGAGCTGGCCCGCATCGGCGCCTGCAAGGACGGCGACACCTTCGTCGTCCACACGGGCAGCCGGGAGCAGAACGGCTGGGTGGACACGACCGCGCGCCCCGGCAAGCCGATCAACGTCGGGCCCGACCCCGACTTCAACAAGGGCGCCGCGCCGGTCCTGTGGACGCTGCCGAAGGACTCGCCCACGGTCCAGGCCCGGCCCAACCCGTCCGGCATGAAGATCGACGGCATCTTCGCCACGTCCGGCGCCGTCGACATCAAGAAGCTGGACGACGCGTCGACGACCTCCTGGGTCAAGCTCGACCCGAAGGTGCCGGACGCCGAGGAGCACGTGCGCAACGCGGCGGCCCACATCAGCCCGTTCCTCGGCGTGGACTCGCTGAAGTCGGTCGACCGCGACAAGCAGTACAACTCCATCGCGCGCGGTCTGCAGATCGGCGCGAGCGCCACGATGGCACTGATCGCGGCCTCCATGCTGGTGTCGATGATCGAGCAACTGCGCGAGCGCAAGCGGCTCCTCGCGGTCCTCACCGCGTTCGGCACGCGCCGCTCGTCGATGGGCTGGTCGCTCCTGTGGCAGACGGCGCTGCCGGTGGCCCTTGGCCTCGCCCTCGCGATCGTCGGCGGCCTCGGCCTCGGCGTGGTGATGACCCGTATGATCGACAAGAGCGTCACCGACTGGTGGTCGTTCGTGCCGCTGACGGGCGCGGGCGCGGCGATGGTCGCCGTCGTGACACTGCTCAGCCTGCCGCCGCTGCGGCGGATGATGCGGCCGGACGGTCTGCGCACGGAGTAGCGCCCCCGGGGCTTCGGCCCCTTGTCAGTACGGCCGTTGCCGGTGCGGGGTCACACGACCCGCACCGGCAGCGGCCGTACGGCGTCCTTGAGGGCCTTCGCCAACTCCTCGTACTCGGCGGCCCGCGCCGCCCCCGTCCGCATCGCGAGGGCGATCCGACGCGTGGGCGCGGGGTCGGCGAAGTAGCCGGTCAGCAGCTGATTGCTGCGGCTGGTCTCCACCCGCACCGCCGTGCGCGGCAGCAGCGTCACGCCGAGTCCGCCGGCCACCAGCTGGACGAGGGTGGAGAGCCCGGCGGCGGTCGTGGTGACGGGGGCGTCCGCGCGGCCCGCCTCGCGGCAGATGTCGAGGGCCTGGTCGCGCAGGCAGTGCCCCTCGTCGAGGAGGAGCAGGTTCAGCTCCTTGAGCGCCTCGCGCGGGATGCCCTCGCGGCCGCCGAGCCAGTGGTCCAGCGGGGTGACGAGCACGAAGTCCTCGTCGAACAGGGGCAGTTCGGTGACGCCGGGCACCCCGAGCGGCACCGCGAGCAGCAGCAGGTCGAGCCGCCCGGCCGCGAGTCCTTCCAGGAGCGAGGAGGTCTGCTCCTCGTGGACCTGGAGGTCGAGGTCCGGGTACTTCTCGTGGACCAGGGCGATCACCGTCGGGAGCAGGTACGGCGCGACGGTCGGGATCACGCCCAGCCGGAGCGCCCCGGTGAACGGCGCCTTGACCGCGTCGGCCTCCTCCAGGAGCGCCTCGACCTCGTCGAGGACGGCGTTGACGCGCGCGGAGAGCCGCTCGCCGGCGGGTGAGAGCAGCACCTTGCGCGTGGTCCGCTCCAGGAGCTGGACACCCAGTGCCTCCTCCAGCGCCGCGACGGCCCCCGAGAGCGCGGGCTGGCTCATCCCGATCGCCGCGGCGGCGTCCCGGAAGTGCAGGTGCTCGGCCACGGCGGCGAAGGCGCGCAGCTGCGCCAGGCTGGGCTGTTTGCCGCCGGGCTGCTTGCCCCTATTTATGGCTCGCACTGATAGCCACCTCCGATCAACATGACCCACTCTAGCTATTTCCCTAATCAATGCACCCTGTGCCACCATCGACACCAGTCCAACCCCACAGGAAACTCCCCAAAAGGGATTTTCTCCACTGCAAGGAGAGCGCGTGCTCACTGTCGGTGACAAGTTCCCCGAGTTCGACCTGACTGCCTGTGTCTCGCTGGAGAAGGGCTCGGAGTTCGAGCAGATCAACCACAAGACCTACGAGGGCAAGTGGAAGATCGTCTTTGCGTGGCCCAAGGACTTCACCTTCGTGTGCCCGACCGAGATCGCGGCCTTCGGCAAGCTGAACGACGAGTTCGCCGACCGTGACGCCCAGATCCTCGGCTTCTCCGGCGACTCCGAGTTCGTGCACCACGCCTGGCGCAAGGACCACCCGGACCTGACCGACCTGCCCTTCCCGATGCTGGCCGACTCGAAGCACGAGCTCATGCGTGACCTCGGCATCGAGGGCGAGGACGGCTTCGCGCAGCGCGCCGTCTTCATCGTCGACCAGAACAACGAGATCCAGTTCACGATGGTGACCGCCGGTTCCGTGGGCCGTAACCCCAAGGAGGTCCTCCGGGTCCTCGACGCCCTGCAGACCGACGAGCTCTGCCCGTGCAACTGGTCCAAGGGCGACGAGACCCTCGACCCGGTCGCGCTGCTCTCCGGCGAGTGAACGGAGCCTTCTGACATGGCACTCGACGAACTGAAGTCCGCCATACCGGACTACGCCAAGGACCTCCGCCTGAACCTGGGCTCGGTCATCGGCAACAGCGACCTGCCGCAGCAGCAGCTGTGGGGCACCGTGCTGGCCTGCGCCATCGCGTCCCGCTCCCCGAAGGTGCTGCGCGAGCTGGAGCCCGAGGCGAAGGCGAACCTCTCCCCCGAGGCGTACACGGCCGCCAAGTCGGCCGCCGCCATCATGGCGATGAACAACGTCTTCTACCGCACGCGCCACCTGCTCTCCGACCCGGAGTACGGGACGATGCGCGCCGGCCTGCGGATGAACGTCATCGGCAACCCGGGCGTCGAGAAGGTCGACTTCGAGCTGTGGTCCCTCGCGGTCTCCGCGATCAACGGCTGCGGCCAGTGCCTGGACTCGCACGAGCAGGTCCTGCGCAAGGCCGGCGTCGACCGCGAGACGATCCAGGAGGCCTTCAAGGTCGCCTCGGTCATCCAGGCGGTCGGTGTCACGCTGGACTCCGAGGACGTCCTCGCGTAACCCCACGCAGCAGGAAGGGCCCCGGAACCACCACGGTTCCGGGGCCCTTTCGCGTGTCCGCGCGCCTACTCGGGCGGCCGCACCGGCGCGACGTCGACCGCCGTGGCCCCGCGGGGCTGCGGCGACTGCTTCAGCGCGGGCTCCCGGGTGTACGCCCGCAGATAGCCGACGACCGTGTTCGTGACCGCCACGAGCGGCACCGCGACGACCGCGCCGCCGATGCCCGCCACCAGGCCGCCCGCCGCCACCGAGAGCACCACGGCCAGCGGATGCACCCGCACCGCGCGGCCGAGGATGAACGGCTGCAGGATGTGCCCCTCGATCTGCTGCACCGCGAGGACCACCACCAGCGCCATCACTGCCGTGAACACGCCCTGCGTGACCAGCGCGACGACCACCGCGAGGGCGCCGGAGATCACGGCGCCCACCAGCGGGATGAACGCGAACAGGAAGATGAAGACGGCCAGCGGCACCGCCATCGGCACACCGAGGAAGTAGATGCCGAGCCCGATGAAGATCGCGTCGATCAGAGCCACTATCACCGTGCCGCGCACGTACGCGGTGAGCGTGCGCCAGGCCCGCGGACCCGCGCCCGCGATGCCGGGCCGCGCCTGGGCGGGCACCAGCTTCAGCGTCCACTGCCAGATGCGCTTGCCGTCGTAGAGCAGGAAGAGCGTCGAGAACATCGCGAGCAGGATGCCCGTCATCGCCTCGACGATGACCGTGACGCCTTCGAGGCCCGCGGAGGTCAGCTCCTCCGTGTTGGCGCCGACCGCGTCGCGCAGGCTCTTGGCGATGTCGTTGATCTGGTCCTCGGTGACGTGGAAGGGGCTGTTGAGCAGCCACTTGCGCAGGTCCTCGATGCCGTCCTGGACCTGGCGCGACAGTTCGTCGACGTTGTCCATGACCTGCCAGACCACGAACCAGCCGACCAGTCCCATGATGACGAAGCCGAGGATCGCGGTGACGGCCGTGGCGAGCCCGCGCGGCAGACCGATCCGCTTGAGCCGCGCCACCGTGGGCTGGAGCATCGCGGTGATCAGCAGGGCGGCGACGAAGGCGAGCACCACCAGCTGCACCGCGCTGATGACCTTCATGAGCACCCAGAGGGTGCCCGCGAGGACGAGGAGGCGCCAGCCGGCCTCGGCCGCGACCCGCATCCCCCACGGCACGGCCGCCACCGGGTCGGGCCTGGCCGCCACGGCCGGCGCGTACGCGGGCGGCGGCGGCACGTGGTCGCGCTCCCCGTCGTGCGCGTCCTCGGCGAGCGCGACGTCGTCCCGCACCCGGTCGTGGAGCAGGCCGTCGGGCCCGTCGGCGTCCGCCTCGGCCTCCCTGTCGCGGCGCTGCTCGTTCAACCGCTCGCCCATCTCGCTCAGCCCGGCGCCGAGCCGGCCGAGCCACCCTGGCACTCGCGACATGATCCGTCCTCTTCCCCCGTCTTTCCCCACCACTCCCCCCTGGAGCTGTCCGGACCGACCGTACACGGGTGCACGTGCGAGGCCCCTCACCGAAGGACGGCGAGGGGCCTCGAAAGGTTGAGCACGGTGTGGCCGGATTGGGCCTAGTACCAGTTGTTCGCCTGCCAGAAGCTCCAGGCTCCGCACGGGCTGCCGTAGCGGTCGTTCATGTAACCCAGGCCCCACTTGATCTGCGTGGCCGGGTTGGTCTGCCAGTCGGCGCCCGCCGAGGCCATCTTGGAACCGGGCAGCGCCTGCACCAGGCCGTAGGCGCCCGAAGAGGCGTTGGTGGCCTTGTAGTTCCACGTGGACTCGTGGTTGACGATGTTGCTGAAGCACTGGAACTGGTCCCCGGGGACCATCTGCCGTGCCATCGCCTGGACCTGAGCGACCGTGTAGGAGCTCTGCGGGGCGAAGCTGGAGGCGTCGCGGGCGGAGGAGCGGCTGGCCTTGGCCTCGGCCTTCTCCTCACGCTCCTTCTTGGCCGCGGCCTTCTCGGCCTTCTCGGCCGCCTCGGCCTTCTCCGCTGCCTTCTGCTTCTCGATCGCCGATGCGGCGGCCTGCTTGCGGGCCTCCTCAGCGGCGGTCTTCTTCGCGGCGGTGTCCGCGGCCATGGCCTGCGCATCGGCCTGCTGCGTCAGCGACGCCGTCTGGACCTGCGCCTGCTGACCGGCGGGTATGTCTGCGAGGAGCGTCGCGTCGCTTGCCGCTGCCTCGAAGTCGTTGGAGTTCGAGGACTGGGTGTTGCCCGAGGCAACGCCCACGACAGCGCCGACGGTGGTGACCGCGGTGGCAGACGCCACGGCGAATCCCCGGACCGAAATCCGGCTCACACGGTTTCCTTCCAGCAGCGCCCGCATAGGTGACCCCGCGGACGCAATCGTGCCCCTGGCGCTGGCCTCCGCTCGTACATCGGTCACGGGAGGCTCGGACCCGGTGGACAACTCCCGCTACGGGAGCGCCGCGTGAAGCTTCGGGCGGCATGCGACGGTCACTATGAAGTTCTGTGGTTCCTGAGTTGCTGTACCGCTGGGGGTACATGTGTGTCGCATGCGGGGCCTGACAGGACCCAGACTCTGCCGCAGCCGGACACCGCAAGGCAATTCTCCGTTGCGTGGGAAAGCTCACACCTCGTTTGCCCCAGGAGTTTTACGGAAAGTGACGCGCACGCAGACGCCGCCCGGCTAGGCTCACTCGCTTCGCCGGGCGGCGCCAACTACCGCGTAACCGCCGCGAACTGACCCAGAAGAGTCAGACACACCAGATGTGCCGGATCCGTCAGATGTGGCCGTCCTCCAGCATTTCGGTCACCAGGGCCGCGATCTGCGAACGCTCCGACCGGGTGAGCGTGACGTGCGCGAAGAGCGGATGCCCCTTCAGCTTCTCGACGACGGCGACCACGCCGTCGTACCGCCCCACGCGGAGGTTGTCGCGCTGGGCCACGTCATGGGTCAGTACGACACGGGAGTTCGCCCCAATACGGGACAGAACGGTCAACAGGACGTTCCGTTCCAGCGATTGGGCCTCGTCCACGATCACGAACGCGTCGTGCAGGGAGCGGCCGCGGATGTGGGTGAGCGGGAGCACCTCCAGCATCCCGCGCGCGGTCACCTCCTCGATGACCTCCTTGCCCGCCACCGACCCCAGCGTGTCGAAGACCGCCTGCGCCCAGGGCCCCATCTTCTCGGCCTCGGTGCCGGGCAGATAGCCGAGCTCCTGCCCGCCCACCGCGTACAGCGGCCGGAAGACCATCACCTTCTGGTGCTGCCTGCGCTCCAGGACGGCCTCCAGGCCCGCGCAGAGCGCGAGCGCCGACTTGCCGGTGCCCGCGCGCCCGCCCATCGAGACGATCCCGACGTCCGGGTCGAGGAGCAGGTCGAGCGCGACCCGCTGCTCGGCGCTGCGCCCCTTGAGACCGAAGGCCTCGCGGTCGCCGCGCACGAGCCGGACGTTGCCCTCGGCCGTGACGCGGCCGAGCGCCTTGCCCCGCTCGGACTGGATGGTCAGGCCCGTGTGCACGGGCAGGTCCACCGCCTCGGGGACGTAGAGACTGTCCTCCTCGAACAGGAGGTCGACCTGCTCCCCCGAGAGGGTCAGCTCGGCCATCCCGGTCCAGCCGGAGTCCGTGATCGCGAGCTCCGCGCGGTACTCCTCCGCGAGGAGCCCGACCGAGGACGCCTTGATTCTGAGCGGCAGGTCCTTGGAGACGACGGTGACGTCGTACCCCTCCGCCTGGAGATTGCGGGCTACGGCGAGAATCCGTGAGTCGTTGTCCCCCAACCGGTAGCCGGCCGGGAGCACGCCGGGGTCGGAGTGGTTGAGCTCGACGCGCAGCGAACCGCCCAGGTCCCCGATCTGGATCGGGGCATCGAGGCGGCCGTGCCGGATACGGAGATCGTCGAGCAGGCGCAGGGCCTGCCGGGCGAAGTAACCGAGCTCCGGATGGTGCCGCTTGGCCTCCAGCTCCGTGACCACGACGACGGGGAGCACGACTTCGTGCTCGTCGAAGCGGGTCAGCGCGTTGGGATCGGCCAGCAGGACGCTGGTGTCGAGAACATAGGTGCGCCTGTCGGGCATGCGGCGCTTTGTGCTGTTCACCACGGAAGGACGTACCCCCTCGGATGAGGTCGGGGAGCGACGGGAGGGATACCGGGCGCGGTCCGGCGGGTGTGAACCGGGCCGGTCACGGGCCGCGATGCGCGGGCCGAGCGCCGGCCCTCCACGTCGCCCGTGCTGTTCACACGGTCGTCCTGGTGCAAAGGGCCTCCCGGGCGAGCGGCCTGATGCCGCCCGCTGAGAACGACGTCCCTTTCGGACACTGCTCGGACGTCGACCTGGAAGGCTTATTCCCTCGAACAAGCGCAGCCATGCCAGGGCATATGACGACGCGTTGGTTAACTCTGGGTTACCCCGACCTCATGAGGGTGTGCGGGTCATCCCCCGTAACGGCGGTGGCGCGCGGCGTAATCCCGCAGCGCACGCAGGAAGTCGACCTTCCGGAAGGCCGGCCAGAAGACCTCGCAGAAGTAGTACTCGGAGTGAGCGGTCTGCCAGAGCATGAACCCGGACAGTCGCTGTTCACCACTCGTACGGATCACCAGGTCCGGGTCCGGCTGGGCCCTGGTGTAGAGGTGCTTGCCGATGAGGTCGACGTCGACCTTCTCGGCCACCTCGTCGAGCGACTCGCCCTTGTCGGCGGCGTCGAGCAGCATGGAGCGGACGGCGTCGGCGATCTCCTGGCGGCCGCCGTAGCCGATCGCCACGTTGACCACTATCCCCTTGACGTGGGCCGTGGCCTCCTCCGCCTCCTTGAGGACGGTCTGCATCCCGGACGGCAGGATGTCCGTGGCGCCGACGTGGTGGACGCGCCAGCGGCCGTCCCTGGCCAGCGAGCGGACCGTGTCCTCGATGATGCCGAGCAGGGGGCCGAGCTCCTCCTGGGGGCGGTCGAAGTTGTCCGTCGAAAGCAGCCAGAGCGTGACGACCTCGACGTCCGTCTCGCTGCACCAGCCGAGGAACTCCCCGATGTTGTCCGCACCCGCCTGATGGCCCTGGGCGGTGGTGGATCCGGCGGCCTTCGCCCAGCGCCGGTTGCCATCCATGATGACCCCGATGTGCTTGGGCACCTGGTCATGGTCCAGGTGGCCCTCCACCCGGCGTGCGTACAGCCTGACCAGCAGGCCGCGCAGCCTGTCCCGCAGGTTCACGGTGTTTCCAACCCCTCCGTGCAGACGCCAGTCCCCGAAGGCGAAAGCCTACCGCCGGAAATCGGGGGTGTGAGCCACAGGGCACCGGCGCACTGTCGTAGCTTCGTAACCATGAACGACACCTCTCCTTATGTGGCCGCGACGGACCGCTACGACGCGATGGAGTACCGGCGCACGGGCCGCAGTGGCCTCAGGCTGCCCGCCGTCTCCCTCGGTCTCTGGCACAACTTCGGGGACGACAAGGCCCTGGAGACGCAGCGCGCGATCCTGCGCCGCGGCTTCGACCTGGGCGTCACCCACTTCGACCTGGCGAACAACTACGGCCCGCCGCCCGGTTCGGCGGAGCTCAACTTCGGCAAGATCTTCGCGCAGGACTTCGCCGCGTACCGCGACGAACTGGTCATCTCCACCAAGGCGGGGTACCTCATGCACCCCGGCCCGTACGGCGAGTGGGGCAGCCGCAAGTACCTGCTGTCCTCGCTGGACGCCTCGCTGCAGCGGATGGGCCTGGACTACGTCGACATCTTCTACTCGCACCGCTTCGACCCGGACACCCCGCTCGAGGAGACGATGGGTGCCCTCGCCTCGGCGGTCCAGCAGGGCAAGGCGCTCTACGTCGGCGTCTCCTCGTACAACAGCGAGCAGACCGCCGAAGCGGCGCGCCTGCTGCGGGAGATGGGCGTCCCCGCGCTCATCCACCAGCCGTCGTACTCGATGATCAACCGCTGGACCGAGGACGACGGGCTGCTCGACACGCTGGAGGCGGCCGGCATGGGCTGCATCTCCTTCGTGCCGCTCGCCCAGGGCCTGCTGACGAACAAGTACCTGAAGGGCATCCCGGAGGGTTCGCGCGCGACGCAGGGCAAGTCCCTCGACCCGAACCTGCTGAGCGACGAGGTCCTGCGCCGCCTCAACGGCCTGAACGACATCGCGGCGGGCCGCGACCAGTCGCTCGCCCAGCTCGCCCTCAACTGGGTGCTGCGCGACGAGCGCATGACCTCCGCGCTGATCGGCGCCTCCAGCGTGAAGCAGCTGGAGGAGAACGTGGCCGCGCTCGCGGGCCCGAAGCTGACCGACGAGGAGCTGGCCGCCATCGACACGTTCGCGGTGTCGACGCCGGGCACCAACATCTGGGCCGGACGGGGCTAGCCGGACCCGCATCGCCGAGGGGAGCCCCGGGCCGGAGCGCGTCCGGCCCGGGGCTCCCCTCTGGGTGCTCAGCGCCGCGTCGGCCGGTCCGCCGTCAGCCGCGCGGGCGCTTGAACCACGCGCCCGCCGCGCCCTGGGAGAGCAGGACGACGACGGCGATGGCGCCGAGCAGCGGCAGCAGTCCCGCCGGGTTGCCGCTGGCCGCGCCGCCGAGGGCGGCGGCGATCTGCACGCTCATCAGGACGATGCACGTGACGCGGATGCCGTTGCCGACCGTCCCGAAGCGGAAGGCCATGCACGCGGAGACCAGCAGGCAGATGTTCACGCCGAGCGCGGCGCCCGCCGTCTCCGGGTTGACCGTGAAGATCAGGCCGAACACGCCGAAGACGAGGAGTCCGCCGAGGACCCAGAGGACTATCTGTGCGGCGCGGACGACACCGGGCATCTGCTGCGGAGCCGTCGGGCCGTATCCGTAGCCGTACGCGGGGTCCTGCGCGGGGCCGTTGTAGGTGGGCAGGCCCGCCTGCGGGTTGCCGTACGGGGGCTGCTGGGGGTTGTGCTCGGGGCCGGGCGGTGGGGGGAACTGGTTCGACATGTCCCTGACCATAACTGGACGTCGATCTTCCGCCATCGTGCGGCCCGTCGGGCGGACCTGATCCGTACCCCTGCGCGCGGGCACAAAAAACGGGCCGGTCCGTGGGGGGGAGACGGACCGGCCCGAGGGGGGGTTTCCACCATAACCCTTCGTAAGTGATGCTGCGTGCATTGGCGCCCGACAACTACTCTCCGAAACCGCGCGGCGACTGCGCGACCCCCGTTTCACCGGCGGAATCAGCGATTCGAGGGCGGATTTCGGCCGGGTGGGGCCGTACTCCCCACGGGGGACCCCGGCGCGGTTCGCGTGCTTGACGCCCCGGACGGCAGAGGCGCTAACTTCGCGCCCATGGCCACGATGACGGTCTTCGGCCCCTTCGCGGGCCGCGCCGAGAACCCTCCGACCACCCCGCGGGACCCCGCCGCGGAGATCCCCCTGGAGATCGCCGACTCGGCGCGGGCGCGGCGACGGGGGCTGCTCGGGCGCACCGGGGTGACGGGGGCGCTGCTGCTGAGTCCGGCGAGCAGCGTGCACACCATGGGGATGCGGTTCGCCATTGATGTGGCGTATCTCGACCGGGAGTCGCGCGTCCTGGCCGTCCGGACCATGCGCCCTGGACGGATCGGGCTGCCGCGGCCACGGGCCCGGCAGGTGATCGAGGCGGAGGCCGGGGCGATGGCGCGGTGGGGCGTGCACCGGGGCTCGCGGATCGTCGTGCGGGGCGCCGGCGGCGGCGCGGGGTGAGGGCTCGCGGTGCCGCGCGGCCCCCTCCGCCGCGCGGCACCGCACGCGCAGGTTTGCTCACGCGAATTAGCCTTGGTCTGAACTTACGTGAGTCTTAGGGGCGGATCGAGCCAGTATTGATAACAATGCGGAATCAGGGCTTCGATTTTGTGGCGTACGTGACACGCCACACCTCAAGGGCAATCCGCCCCAATTACCCCGTCAAGCAGCGCTATCCGCCTTCTTGTCGGCATTGGCCTTGTTCGCGACGACCTGCTGCATGTGCGCGTCCCCCCACAACCCCAGCGGAACCAGCGCCGTGTTGAGGGACTCCCCGAGATCGGTCAGCGAGTACTCGACCTTCGGCGGCACCTCGCGGTAGACCTCGCGGTGCACGATGCCGTCCGACTCCAGCTCCCGCAGCTGCTGGATCAGCACCTTCTCGCTGACACCGACGATGTGCCGCTTCAGCTCGCCGAAGCGCAGGGTCGCCCCCGAGTGCAGCGCCCAAAGGATCATGGGCTTCCACTTGCCGCCGACGACGTCCACCGCGGCGTCGAGACCGCAGGCGTACGGTCCTCTGTCCTTCGGCATGGCCAACTCCTCCGGTCCGACGGTCATTTGCGCGTTCGACAGTACCCGGAGCCCTTGGGACTACGGCTTGCGCAGGTCGAAGAGGTGCCGCGTGCTGTGCGCCACGAAGGGGCCCTCGGCCCGGATCCGCTCGTGCAGCTCGCGCAGGCGGGGCCGGTACTTCTCCACGCTGAAGCCGGGGACCATCCACACCACCTTCCGCAGGAAGTGGACGACCGCGCCGACGTCGAAGAACTCGATCCGCAGCCGCTCGGCACGCAGGTCGGCGACCTCCAGGCCCGCGGCCTCGGCCTCGGCGCGCTCCAGGTCGGGGTGCCGGCTGCCGCGCACCTCCTCCGGCTGCGGCCCGAGGAAGTACTCGACGACCTCGAAGACGCTGGCGGGCCCGACGTGCTGCGCGAAGTACGTGCCGCCGGGGCGCAGGACGCGGGCGATCTCGTCGAAGTGGGCCTTGACCGGGTGGCGGCTGGTGACCAGGTCGAAGGCGCCGTCCGCGAACGGCAGCGGGGCGTCCTCCGGCGAGGCGACGACGGCGACGCCGCGCGGGTGCAGCAGGGCGGTGGCCTTGGCGACGTTCGCGGGCCAGCCCTCCGTGGCGACGGCGAGCGGCGGCAGGGCGGCGGCGGAGGCGAGCACCTCGCCGCCGCCGGTCTGGATGTCGAGGCTCGCCGACGCGTCGGCCAGACGCCGGGCCATGGACTCGGCGTACCGCCACGAGGGCCGCGCCTCGGTGGCCCGCCCCTCGAACCAGGAGAAGTCCCAGCCTTCGGTGGGGGCGGCCTCGGCCTCGGCGACGAGGGCCTCGAAGGTATCGGGGGTGGTGCCGGGGGTGGCGCCTGCGCTCTCGGAGGGCTCAGCGGTGTGGTCGGTGCTCATGGGGCAATCCTGGCATCGCGGCACCGGTCGCACATCCGGGTTTCGCCTGGTCCGGGGCCTACAGCTCCGTCCAGACGTGGCGGTCCGCATAAGGGGACTCCCCCTGGAAGAACCAGTCCGCGAGGTCGCCGATGCGTTCGAGGCAGGCCTCGTAGTAGGAGACGGGCTCCGGCCGCGTGAAGCGGGGGTGCGCGGTCCAGGCGGGGACGAACGTCGCCACGTGGTGGAAGCCGCCGGCCAGCCACCGGTCCAGCTTGTCGCTCCCCTGGACGTACGCGCACACCGCCCGCATCGCCTTCTCCAGGCGGGTGAAGGCGGCCCGGTCCCAGGTCAGGTCGCCCCGCAGCCCGATCAGGAAACTGCCCTCGCCGGCGGCGAACTCGTGCTCCAGGACGGCGAGGGACTTCTCCATGTGGTCGACGGGATGCCCCACCTGCGCGGGCCAGCCCGGCCGCAGCTCCGCCACGAACTCCTCGAAGTCCGCGCGGAGAAAGGCGGGGTCGACGGGCTTGAGGCGCACCTGCCGGGCGTCCTGGTGCGCCCACCACACCTCGAACCGGGTGACCGTGCCCTCTACGGGCCAGCGGTCCGCGTCACCGGGCAGCAGGAGTACGTCCACGAACCCGCCGACCGGCAGGCCCACGTCGACGAAGACGCCGACCGCACCCGGGGTCGGCACGCGGACGACGGTGCCGGTGAGCACCTGCCCGAGACGCAACTCGCTCCGCAGCCGGGCCCATTCGGCGTCGCCGAGTCCGTGCGCTTCACTCATCACGGGGCATTGTCGCACCGGGCGTGGCGGGGCGGCCCGTGCGGGGAGGACCTACGGGTTCTCCGGGGTGGATCCTCCGGCAGCCGTGTCGTTCCCGGTCCCGCCGCTCGCGGACCCCGTGCCGCCGCCCGCGCCACGCGGGAAGGAGACCTCCACCCGGCGGTTCTTCTTGCGGCCCTCCTCCGAGCCGTTGTCCGCGATCGGGTAGTCCTCGCTGTAGCCGCGTACGGAGTACGTGACCTCGGGGCCGAGGTAGCCCGACAGCTTGTCGTGCACGGCTTCCGCGCGCTCGCGGGAGAGCTTCTTGCCGTGGCCGTAGGAGCCGAGGTTGTCCGTGAAGCCGAACACCCGGACGTCCGTGGCCTTCTGCGCCTCGGCCTCCTCGGCGATCGCCTTGATGCGGGCGTTCGCCTCGGGGTTCAGCTTCGCGCTGTCCTTGGGGAACAGCACTTCGGCCTGCAGCGCGAACTTCACGTCCGTGTTGGTGTCCTCGCGCCGCTCCTCGCCGCCGAGGTCCTCGACGACGGACTTGATGTCCAGCACCTTGGCGGGCGCGAGCGTGGCGCCGTCGGCGAGCTTGAGCCCGGGGCTGTTGGAGTCGACCTCGGGCGGCGGGGACGTGGTGGTACTGCCCGGCGGCGCGGAGGGGTCGTCGTTGTCGGCGAAGGCCGGGACGGCCCCGAGCGCCAGCACGAACGCCGCGAACACGGCGACGCCCGCGGTGCGGGTGAGGGGGGCGGGTGCGGAGATGGGGGTCATGGTCATTCGCCCTCGGTGAGCTCTATGGGGGCGGGGGGCATGGCGCCCACCTGGAAGTCGACTTTGGTGGTGCCTTCGGGTGGGGCGGGGAACTGGGCGTACCAATCGGCGGTCTGGTTCGGCTTGACGCCTCCGGTGAACTTGGTGCACAGGCAGCGGCCCTGGGTGTCCCGGAGTACGAGGTACTTCTTCCGGCCCTCGTTGTCGATCAGGTTCGCACCCGCCACGGACGAGCCGTTCTTGTTCAACTCCCGTTCCTCGCCGCGCCAGTTCGCCGCAGCCCAGAACCTTCCGCCGTTGTTCGTCACCCTGCCGGAGACCGTCACGAAGCCGCCTTCGTCCCGGACCGCCGAGGTGATCGTCAGCGTGATGCTCTCCTCGCCCTTGACCTCGGCCAGCACCTTGTCCGGCGACGGGGCCTGCTCGCCGTCACCCTTCTCGTCGTCGTCCTCGCGCTGTTTGGCGGGCGACGAGGACGCCCCCTTCTCGGACTTGTCACCGCCCCCGTCCCCGCCACCGCAGCCGGCGACCGTGAGGACCAGCCCAGTCGTGATCGCCACGGCGGTCATCGCCCTGCGTGTCGTCGTGGTGCGCCGAATGTTCATCGCTACGGCTTCCTTCTCTCGTCGATCGCTTGTCAGCCGGCCAGGTGGACAGAGAAGAGGACGGACGCGTCCGGGAGGTCGCCCGGTTCGAAGTCGTCCGGATCGAGTTCGAAGGATTCGCCGCCGTCGCACTCGAACTCCACGGCCTTCTCGGGATCGGCCGACGGATCGACGTCGCAGCGGGGTTTGATGATCGCGGTGGCCTCGGCCCTGGCGTGCTGGGACTCCGTACCCGGGATGATGGAATCGCCGACGGTGTACGTGGTCTCGATCTTCGCCCAGAAGCCCGGGTAGCCGTTCACCTCGTCGGGCCCGAAGCCGATGACGGTCGAGTCGTTGTCGGCGGCGAGGGCGTCGGCCGCGCCCTGCGCGCCGTCACCGGTGAACTTGTCGCCCGCGAGCCAGTCCAGCCAGTCGTCGCCCTCGCCGATGGACAGACCGAGCCCTTCGACGAGCTCGTCCCTGGCGTCCTGGGCCGCGGCCAGTGCCGCCGCGTCGGCCGCTGATTGGGCACCATTGCGCGCGGAGGCCGCCTGGGCGAAGGCGAAGAAGGCGAAAGCGGCGAAGAGCAGGATCGCCGTCAGCCAGATGTAGATGGGCAGGGTCTGCCCTGAATCACTGCGGAGACGGTCGCGTCTCAGCCGCCGATCACGTCTGACACTGCGTCCTGGATGGCTCCGGAGATCTGCCCGTCGAGCCCCAGCCCGTCGATGAGAACGAAGATCCCCGCAATAAGAATCATCAGCCCCGCATACTCCACAAACCCGGCCCCCGCGTCCCGCTCCCTCCCCCGCACGCGGGAAGCGACCGTCACCGTCCAGTCGAACCAGACCCTGAGCACGCGTTCCTTCAGCACGACGGCCCCTTCTCTCCCACCCGATACCGCGACCGTTGCAGTCAGAGGCAACGTACGCCACAACACGTGCATCGGCAGCAACTCTGCGCAACCGATTGGGCAACACTTGGCCCCGGTCGGCAAGTTGGCGGGTTCTCTTCCCCCTCGGTGAGATCACCATGCACGAAGTCCCCTCCCGCGAACCGTGAACTCAGCCCCGACTGTCCCACATCGAGTTGCATCCGCGAAGGGGTTTCGCGAAGCCGGTGCGGATCGTTGTGCGAACCGACGCCAACTTGCCATTTCGTCTTCGTTCTTGAGGACCGGACCCGGCTAACCGATCGGCCAACAGCCGTACGCGTTGTAGCTGTTGCCCGTGGTGTCGCAGTGGAACCTCATGCCGTACAGACACCCTCCCGAGGCGAACGGCTTCCAGATGCCTCCGCAGCAGCCCCAGCAGTGCTCCGTATCCGGGTCGCAGTACGAGTCCCCTTCCTGGCACGGCCACGTCGGGATGCCCCGGGCGACGGCCCGAGCGGCCCTCGCGGGAGGCACGGGTGGCGCAGGAGGCGCAGGAGGCGCTGGCGCCTTCGCGAGCGCCGTGGGCTCCTGCTGCGCGGCGGCCCGCTGCTTCACCACCGCCCGCAACAGCCCCAGCAGGAAGGTGCCTTCCGGGGTTCCCGGGTCCTTGAGCTGGAGCCCGACCAGATGGTGGGTGTGGTCGTCGCAGGGCACCTCCCGCAGCACTTCGACGCGGTCGACGAGCGCGACGGGAACCGACACCCAGTTCTTGCACACGGTGCCCGGCGCGAACTGGAGGGCGTCCTCGTCCTCGCCGGCCTTGACCATGCCGACCAGGGTGAGGGGTGTCCCCACCGTGCCATCGGCAAGTGCCTGTCGGAATTCTTCCCCGCTGTACGTGCCGTTCATGAGGCTCTCCCAGTCGCCAGTGGCATGTGCGGCAGGAGCATGCCCGCGCCGCCCCACCGCCATCGGCGGACCGGAACCGAATATCCCTTCCCTCACCCACCCGTACCGGGGGCGTGCACCGGCGTACGCGGGGAGGAAGGCCGCTATCGGCCCAGGATCGACCCGAAGTCCGAGCCCGAGCCGAGGAACATGCCGGCCGCGATGAGGATCATCGTGGCCGGGAGCATGAAGACCAGGGTCACCATCGTCGCCTTGGGGATGGTCTTGGCCGCCCTGCGGCGGGAGTTCTGGGCGTCCGTGCGCCGCATGTCCGTGGCCAGTTGGATCAGGGTGTCCGCGATGGGGGAGCCCAGTTCCTCGCCCTGCTGGAGGGCGGAGACGAACTGGGCCACCTGTTCCGAGGCGTTGCGGCGGCGGAGGTCGTCGAAGGCCTGGCGGCGGCTGACGCCCATGTCCATCTGGCGCAGGGTGATGCGGAGTTCGTCCGCCCACGGACCCTCGTAGCGCTCGGCCACGCGGTCCAGCGCCTGGCGGAAGCCGAGGCCCGCCGAGACGACGACCGCGAGGACGTCGAGGAAGTCGGGGAGCGTGCGGTCGATGACCTCGCGGCGTTCGCGGATCGCCTGCCAGATCAGGGCGTCCGCCGCCGTCGCGCCGAAGGCCAGGGTGAGGAGCGCGAAGAGCGGGGAGCCGTTCGTGAGGAAGATCAGCCCGAGGAGCACGCCGAACACGCCGTAGACCGCGCGCCGCGCCGCGTAGCGGTCGATCGTCAGGCCGCCGGGGTTGCCCGCCATGTCGATCCTGCGGCGCTTGGCGTCGACCCGCTTGGGGCCCATCAGGCGCAGGACCAGCGGTGCGAAGCGCATGCCGAGGCGGTCCACCGCCGAGCCCGCCGCCGAGACGCGGGTCGCGCCGACCTCCAGGGCCACGGCCAGGTCGGAGGGCAGCTTCGCGTCCGCGCGGTACATGCGGACGCCCTGGCAGACGCCCGCCACGGACAGGCCCATCACGGCGGCCAGAGCCAGTGCCAGCATCGTCGGAAACCTTCCTACACTTCGATCTTGCCGAGGCGCCGGATCACGAAGAATCCGACGCCGTAGAGGCCGAGCGAGATCAGGATCAGGGTCTGGCCCAGCGGTGAGCCGGTCACCCGCTCCAGCGCGCCCTCGTTCGAGGAGTTGATCAGGAGCAGGGATCCGAGGCCCAGGAGCGGGACCGTGAAGGCCGTCGCGTGGACCTCGGACAGCATCGTGCGGACCTCGCGCCGCGTCTCCTTGCGGTCCTCCAGGGTCTGCGTGAGGTTGCGCAGGGAGTTGACCACGGTGCCGCCCGCCTTGTTGGACAGGACCAGGGTCGTCACCAGCACTATCAGTTCCCGGGACGGAAGGCGTTCGGCCAGTTCGCCGAGGGTGTCGTCGATCGAGCGGCCGAGCGTCAACTGATGCGCCACGTGCGAGAGTTCCTCGCCCGCCGGGGCCTCCAGCTCCTCCGCCGCCATGGCCAGCGACGTCCGCAGGGCCAGGCCCGCCGCCGTCGCGTTGGCCAGGATGCGCGCCACGTCGGGCAGTTGGTTGATGAACGCCTCGATGCGCTTCTGGCGCTGCCAGTTGAGGAACGCCACCGCGCTCCACACCGCCACGACGCCCGCGATCGGGCCGAAGAACGGGGCCAGGGTCGCCGCCGCGATCAGCCAGAGCGCGGCGACGACCGCGAGGACGTACGTGAAGAACTCGCCCGCCGTCAGGTCGAGCCCCGTCGAGGAGAGCCGGAGGTGGATCGCCCGGCCGAGGCGGGTGCGGCGCAGCCGACGGTCGATGCCCGCGAAGCGGCGCGCGCGGCCGGGCGGCCCGCCGTCCCCCGTCCCGGGGCCGAGCGCCAAGCGGTCGACCAGCGCCTGGCGCTGGGCCCGTCCGGACGCGTACGTGTGCACTCCGGCGACCGCGAGCGTGCCCGTCAGGAGCGTGGCGCCGAGCGCGAGGACGGCTGGGTTGTTCATCCGATCGCTTCCCTCGTGTTCAGTACGTCGACGGCCTCGGCCACCCCGTACGCCGACGGCACCGGTTCGTTCGCGACGTACAGCTTGTCGGCGACCTCGCGCGGCAGCGGCAGGTGCTCGAAGCAGCCCTGCACGACCCGGTCGGCCCCCAGCGGGCGCGCCACGAAGCGGGTGACCGGGACGATGCGGAACTGCTGGCGGCCGTGCGAGACGAGCAGCACGATCTCGGAGATCCTCCGGGAGCCGTCGGCGTGCCGCGTGAGCTGGATGACCACGTCGACCGCGGAGTTGATCTGGTCCTTCAGCGCCTCGAAGGGGATCTGCACCTCCGACATGGAGCCGAGGGTCTGCAACCGCATCAGCGCGTCCTCCGCGGTGTTCGCGTGGACCGTGGCGAGCGAGCCGTCGTGGCCGGTCGACATCGCCTGGAGCATGTCCAGGGTCTCGCCGCCGCGGACCTCGCCGACGATGATGCGGTCGGGGCGCATGCGGAGGCTGTTGCGGACCAGGTCGCGGATGGTGATCTGGCCCTTGCCCTCGACGTTCGGGGGCCGGGACTCCAGGCGGATGACGTGCTCCTGCTGGAGCTGGAGCTCCGCGGAGTCCTCGATGGTGATGATGCGCTCGTGGGCCGGGATCAGGCCCGAGAGGGCGTTGAGCAGGGTGGTCTTTCCGGAGCCCGTGCCGCCGCTGACGATGAGGTTGAAGCGGGCGCGGACGAACGCCCCGAGCAGCATCAGCATGTGCTCGTCGAGCGAGCCGAGGCCGATGAGTTCGGGCAGCGTGTACGCGCGCGGGAAGCGGCGGATGGTGAGCGTGGCGCCGGTCAGCGCGAGCGGCGGGATGATGACGTTGACGCGCTCGCCGGTGGGCAGCCGGGCGTCGACCATCGGGTTCGACTCGTCGACGCGGCGGTTCACCGTGGAGACGATGCGTTCGATCGTCTGCATGAGCTGGTCGTTCGAGGCGAAGCGGAGGGGGAGCTGCTCCACGCGGCCCGCGCGCTCCACGAAGATCGAGTCGGGGCCGTTCACCATGATCTCCGTGATCGAGGCGTCGGCGAGGAGCGGTTCGAGTACGCCGAGGCCGAGGGCCTCGTCGACGACGCGGCGGATCAGCTGCGCGCGTTCGGAGGTGGAGAGGACGGGGCCCTCGCGGCTGATGATGTGGCCGAGCACGCGTTCCAGGCGGACGCGGCGGTCCGCCGCCGCGAGCGAGGACATCTCGGCGAGGTCGATCTCCTCCAGGAGCTTGGCCCGGTAGACGGCGACGAGGCCGTCGTCCCGGCTGGGCTCGGTCTGGTGGCTGGGGGCCACGCGGTCGCGCAGACTCATGTCGTCCTTCGGCCTCCTTCGGCGGCAGGGGTCCCTCGGTGGTGGTACGCGGCTCAGTCCACGTCGTCGTTCGGCATCGTGGCCTTCTTGGTGACACTCCAGTTCGTGTCGACGAAGGGGAGCAGGGTCGGGACCCGGACCTCCACGGTGGCGGTCGTCGTGGTGCCGCCGTCGCTCACGCCCACGGATGCGGTGAGTCCGCCGTCGACGGCCGCCTGGCCCGCTGCCTCGCCGGAGTCGCCCTGTGCCGCGGCGCGGGCCGCCGCACGGGCGCCGGACCCCGCCTGGTTGGCGGCGTAGCCGACGAGGCCCAGCTGGATCGCGGCGAGGCCCACGAGGAGGAGGACCGGCAGGAATCCGGCGAACTCCAGGATGGATACGCCTCTGTCGTCGTGGCGGTGCCTCAGGAACGCCCTCTTCACCGCACCCGGCACCGCGGGCGCGGCGGGAGAACCGGCACTCATCGGTCCTCCCCCTCCTTCGCCGCCCCCGCCTCCCCGTTCACGCTCCACCCCGCGTCGAAGCCCGGGAAGAAGAGCGGGACGTCGACCGCCACGCGGGCCTTCCAGACCGTGCCCTCGTCCGTGCAGGAGATCGACGCCGCCTGCCAGGCGTCGGGGAGGTGCTTCTTCCCGGCCGCGTCGCACGCGCCCGCCGCGCCCTCCCCCGCCGCGTACGCCGCCGTCGCCGCCCGTGCCGCCTCGTCCGCCGCGTTTCCGGCGAGGGAGTACGTGTAGCCGTACAGGGCGCACTGCCAGAGGATCGTCATGACCACGAGCAGCAGGGGGAACATGCCCGCGAATTCGAGGGTGACCGCGCCCCGGTCGCCGGTCGCGGACCTGCGGCGCAGGGAGAGGCCGCCCCGCTTGGCGCCGGTGCCCGCCGCCTCCGGGTCGACCAGGCCGAGTTCGCCCGCGAGGCCCCACAGCGCCTGTTTCACCGAGGAGCGGCTGTCGAGGTCCTGCATGCGGCCCGCGTCGACGGCGGCCTGCAGTTCCTTGAAGGCGGCGGGCACCGTGGTGCGGGCCGTCCGCGTGCCGGTGACGCGCTCCACCAGGGACGGCTGGATCTCCGATCCCTTGCCGTGGCGGTTGACGACGGTGACGGTCTCCTCGGCCTTGCGGATCTGGAGCCGGTCCCAGAGGCGGACCACGCGCTTGGCCGCGCGGACGGCCACCACGTCCGGGGTGACCAGCAGGAGCGCCTGGTCGGCGAGTTCGACGGCGGTGGCGCTCGCGCCGGTGACGTAGGCGCCGCAGTCGACGACGACCACGTCGTAGCGGGCGCGCAGGGCGGCGACGGTCTGGCGGGCGACGCGGTCGGTGACCTCCTCGCCGCGCTCGCCCTCGGCGGGGGCGAGGAGCAGGCCGATGCCGGTCTCGTGGGTGTATATGGCGTCCTGGAGGACGCGGGGCGTGATGTCGGTGATGGCGGCGAGGTCGGCGACCGAGCGGCGGAACTGCACGTCGAGATAGGAGGCGATGTCGCCGGACTGGAGGTCGAGGTCGAGGAGGGCGACCGTGCGGCCCGACGCGCGGGCGGCGAGGGCGAGGTGGACGGCCGTCAGGGTGGCGCCGACGCCGCCCTTGGCGCCGCTGACCGCGACGACGGTGCCCGCGCCGCCGGTCCCGGCGCCCGCGCCGACGCCCCCGCCCCCGCCCCCGTACAGTTCGAGGCCGCCGCTGTTCAGGTGGCGCCGCATGCCCGTGGACCAGGCGGCGGCGGCCTGGACGCGCTCGGCGAGGGCGTCGTAGGAGAGCGGGAAGCCGACGATGCCGCGTGCGCCGGAGTCCATGGCGGCGGTGAGCAGGCCGGGGCTGGTGTCGGCGGTGATCAGGACGACGCCGACCGCGGGGAAGCGCAGGACGAGGTCCCTGATCAGGTCGAGGGCGGGGACGGGTCCGATGCGCTCGTGGACGAGGACGACCTCGGGCAGTTCGTCGACCGACTCGGCGGCGAGGTGGGCGAGCGTGTCGAGCAGCGCGGTGGAGTCGCCGACGGGCAGGGCGGGTTCGGCGTCGGGGAGCTGGCCGGTGAGCGTGGACAGGGCGCGGGCGGCCTCGATGTCCCCGACGGCGGGGAGGATCCGGATGGCCATGCGGACCTCCTACTTGTCCTCGTCGAGGGTGTACGTCCGGTCGCGCGGCGGCACACTCGCGTCGCCGCCCGCGCCGACGAGGGCGAGCCGGACGTGGGTGGCGAACGACTCGGCGTAGGCGACGCGCTGGGCGTTCGCCGTGCCGAGCGCGAAGGTGATCGGCACGGCCTCGGTGGCCTTGCGGCGGGTACGGTCGTCCTGGTCGGGTTCGAGCGGGGTCAGCTTGCCGACGTCGAGCACCTTGGCGCCCTCCACGATGACTTTGGACTGGTCCTTCGCCTGGTCGCTCTCGCCCTTGAAGGTGGCGTAGATGTTGACCGTCGAGCCGGGGGTGATCTTCCCCGCGACGCCGGTCGACGCGTCGATCATGATGGCGATCTCCTGCTGTCCCGGCCCGAGTTCGGGACGCTTGACGATCATGTCGGACTGGAGCAGCGAGCCCTTGCGCAGCTGGGTGACGGCGATCTTGCCGCGGACGTCGCGGAGGTCGGTGACGGCGTTCTCGGACAGCCAGCGCTCGGGCATCTCGACCTTCTCGAACTGGTCGGCGCTCAGCTCCTTATAGGGCGCGATGTCGTCCTTGAGCTTGTACGCGGAGGTCTCGGGGCCCACCTTCGAGTTGACGTCGCGGATCACCGAGAGGACGCCCGCGAACGCGCCGAACGCGCACAGGACCGACAGGACCAGCAGGATGACGCCGCGGCGCTGGCGTGAGTTCATGGGCCGGACTACCTCGATCGGGTGCGGTTGGCTACGGACAGTGAGCGGGGTGGCGCGTGATCGGTCGTCGGTCGCGTACGGCGTACGGGGGCGGGTCCTGGACTAGGTCGCGCCGCGCGGCAGGGCGGTCGCGGCCCGGGGCAGGGCGGCCGTGCCGCGCGGGAGGGCGCGCACCGGTGGCGAGGGGCGTTCGGCGGGCGGCGGCAGGGGGGCCGCGCAGAACGCGCAGCGGTCGCCGATGAGTTCGAGGCCGCACCAGTGGCAGTCGTCGCGGCGGACGGACGAGACCAGCTGGTAGAGGACGGAGATGTCCGGGATCGCCGCGGCGAACTCGACCAGCTTGCCGGTGGCCCACCAGCGCGCGGACTCGGCGGGCAGCCGCGCCTCGACGACGCCGGTGGAGTGCCAGGCGGGGGCGAGGGTGTCGGTGACCCAGTCGGGGGCCAGCTGCCCGGGGGCGTAGAGCATCTGCGTGCCGAACCCCGGCCCCGGCAGGCCCGCCCCGCCCTCGCTGTCGCCGGAGAGCTTGACCAGCTCGGGCCGCGGGGTGGCGAGGACGGCGAACTGGGCGCCGGGCAGCCACGACTTGGCGTGCGACTGGAGGGTGACGGGGACGCGGTCGAGCCGGGCGACGGAGCCGAGCAGGGCGCCGGCGTAGATGTAGTGGGAGAGCAGGCGCGCGGCGGAGGCCAGGACGCCGGGGCTGAAGTCGCAGATCGACAACTGGCGCAGCTGAAGGGCCAGTACGGCGAGGCCGAGCGGCGGCAGGTCGGAGCGGACGATGGCGATGCGGTCGCTCTCCAGGACCGAGCGGACGGCGTGCAGGCGCTGGGCGACGGACGCGGGCGCGGAGGCCGGGCACAGGGCGACCACGTAGCCGTGGTGCTCGATGAGGGTGTGCATCTCGGTGAGCGCCCGGTCCAGCGAGTACGTCCGCGGGGACTGCACGGCCGACTGGAGGACGGCGGCCGACGGCGTGTGCCGGTCGGGTGACGGCAGCACGAGGTCGGGGCCGGTGACGGCTATGGCGGTCGGCAACGCGTACACCCCCGGTCGTCGTGCACTCCTGCCTCAGCACCATATCCAGGTGATGGCCGCCTCAACACCCAACTTCCCACTGTTCACGTGGAGGTGGGGCTCTCCCGGCGGGAAGCCAGTGGTGTTTGAGGCCTTGACAACTCAATTGGTCTGGACCAACTTGTACGACCAAGCGGGGTCGCGTGAGTCCTGAAACGGCCGAGCGGAACGCGACCCGGCGAACAGCGGTGGCCACCGTTCCAGCGTCCTGTCCCCGACCCCACGACCCCTGGATCCCGACTCCCCCCTCCTCACGACTCCCCCCACGGAGGCAGCAAGTGGACCGCATACGCAGGAGAAGGACGGGTGCCGTCGCCGGCACCCTCACCGCACTCGCCCTCGCCGTCACCGGCCTCTTCGCCGGCGGCACGGGCACCGCCCGGGCCGACACCCGTGCCGTCCCCGAGCACGCGGTGACCGGCTACTGGCAGAACTTCGACAACGGCGCCCAGGTGCAGAAGCTGGGCGACGTGCAGGACGACTACGACATCATCGCCGTCGCCTTCGCCGACGCGACCGGCACACCGGGCGAGGTCACCTTCAACCTCGACTCGGCGGGTCTCGGCGGCTACACCGTCGACCAGTTCAAGGCCGACATCAAGGCCAAGCAGGCGGCCGGCAAGTCCGTGATCGTCTCGGTCGGCGGCGAGAAGGGCGCGGTGTCGGTCAGCGACTCGGCGTCGGCCGACGCCTTCGCGAACTCGGTGTACGCGCTGATGCAGGAGTACGGCTTCGACGGCGTCGACATCGACCTGGAGAACGGCCTCAACTCCACGTACATGACCCAGGCGCTCAAGTCGCTCGCGGGCAAGGCCGGTTCGGGTCTCGTCCTGACGATGGCGCCGCAGACCATCGACATGCAGTCGCCGTCGAACGAGTACTTCAAGACCGCGCTCGCCGTGAAGGACATCCTCACGGTGGTCAATATGCAGTACTACAACAGCGGCTCGATGCTGGGCTGCGACGGCAAGGTCTACAGCCAGGGCACCGTCGACTTCCTCACCGGGCTCGCCTGCATCCAGCTGGAGAACGGCCTCGCGCCCTCCCAGGTCGGCATCGGCGTCCCCGCCTCCCCGCAGGCGGCCGGCGGCGGGTACGTCTCCCCGGACGTGGTGAACGACGCCCTGGACTGCCTGGCCAAGGGCACCGGCTGCGGCTCCTTCAAGCCGTCCAAGACGTACCCGGGCATCCGGGGCGCGATGACCTGGTCCACCAACTGGGACGCCGCCGCGGGCAGCGCCTGGTCCAAGGCGGTCGGCCCGCACGTCCACGGCCTGCCCTAGCGAGCAGCCCCCACACCCCGTCCCCGTATCCCCCGGAAAATCCCCCGGAAACCGCTCACGCGAACCGCAGCGCCGCCGCTCCCCCGGCGGCGCTGCCGCGTGTCACCGGCACGTCTCACCAGGGCAGGTCGCGCACCTGCTGGACGCACAGGATCAGGAACAGCAGCCCGGCGCCCGCCAGCATGACGTTGCTGACGATGCCGTTGCGCCACTCCTTGGGCGTGCGCGAGGAGTTGAGGAGCCACAGCAGCGTGAGGGCGAGGAACGGCATGAAGAAGGCGCCGAGCACGCCGTAGGCGATGACGAGGCCGAACGGCTGGTCCAGGAAGAGCAGGCCCATCGGCGGGAAGGTCAGCCAGAGCAGATACGCGCGGAACGGCAGCGACTTCTCGCGCTTGCCTGCCGCGACCTCCGCGACCATGTCGCCCTCACCCTTGGCCTCACCGGAGGTGTCCGGCGTGGCGGCGCGCTCGCGCCGCAGCCGCTCCACGAAGTCCGCGAACATGAGGCTCACGCCGTGCCACACGCCCATCAGGGCGCCGAAGGACGTGGCGAAGAAGCCGATGAGGAAGAGGTTCGCGGTGACCGCGCCGAACTTGTCCTCCAGGACCTTGCCGAGGTCGATCAGGCCCCGGTCGCCGGAGGTGAGGGCGATGTTCGTGGAGTGCAGCAGCTCGGCGCCGATGATCATCATGGCGACGACGAAGACGCCGGTGGTGATGTACGCGACGCGGTTGTCGAGCCGCATCACCTTGAGCCAGGTGATGTCGGTCCAGCCCTTGGAGTTCACCCAGTACCCGTACGCGGCCATGGTGATGGTGCCGCCGACGCCGCCGATCAGGCCGAGCGTGTAGAGCAGCGAGCCGTCGGGCAGGGCCGGGACCAGGCCCGCGACGGCGTTGCCGAGGTCGGGGGCGACGCGGATGGCGACGTACACGACGATCAGGAACTTCATGCCGATGACGACGGTCATGGCCTTCTCGAAGACCGCGTACCGGTTGAACCACACGAAGGCGAGCCCGAGCAGGCCACAGAGGACCGCCCAGGTCTTCAGACTCGGCCCGTCGGGGAAGAGCGCGACGAGCGGCAGGGCGCTGGAGGACATCGCCGTGGCGCCGTAGACGAAGCCCCAGACCACGACGTAGATCGCGAAGTAGTAGGTGGTCCACTGGCCGAGGCTGCGCCAGCCCTCGAACAGGGTGCGGCCGGTGGCCAGATGCCAGCGGCCCGTCGCCTCGGCGAGCGAGATCTTCACCAGACAGCCGATGATCGCGGCCCACAGCAGCGTGTAGCCGAATTTGCTGCCCGCGATGAGCGTCGCGACGAGGTCGCCCGCGCCGACGCCGGTGGCCGCGACGACGATGCCGGGCCCGACGTACTTCCAACTCGCCTTGCGCATCCGGGGCGTCGACTCGCCCGCGGTGGTGCCGCTGCCTGTGGTTTCAGCCATGCGGATCAAGAAAGCGCATCGCGGCGCGCGGCACAAGGGGGTTGGCCGAAGACAGCGTTGACGGGGGCATGCCACGCCTCGACGATGGGCCCGCGCAACCCGCACCGCATCGCACCGCACGCGTCGCACTGAACCGCCCCCACCCCTGAGGAGACTTCATGCGACTTCGCATACGCGGCAGACGATCCGCCGCACTCGCGGCCCTGCTCGCCCTCGCCGTGGCGGCCCCCATCACCGCCAACGCCTCCCCGGCCGATCCGGCCCCCCGGAGCGCGGCGACCGCGGCCGACGAGGAGACCCGCCAGTACGAGATCCCCCTGTCCGACGATCCCGCCGCGCGCACCGCACTCGCCCGTACCGGTGTCGCGATCGACGAGGTCGACGGCCGCGCCGTGGTCGTCTCGGCCGACGGCAAGGAGGCCGCGCTGCTGAGGGAGTCGGGCTACGAGCTCAAGGCCCTGGCCGCGCCCCCGAAGCGGACCGGCGGCAAGACCGTGGAGCCCAAGGACTTCCCGCCCGCCGACTCGCGCTACCACAACTACGCCGAGATGACCGCGGAGATCGACCAGCGCGTCGCGGCCCACCCGGACCTCATGAGCAAGAGGGTCATCGGCAAGTCCTACTCGGGCCGTGACATCGTCGCCATCAAGGTCAGCGACAACGTCGGCACCGACGAGGCCGAGCCCGAGGTCCTGTTCACCCACCACCAGCACGCGCGCGAGCACCTGACGGTGGAGATGGCCCTCTACCTGCTGCGCGAGCTCGGCGACGACTACGCCACCGACGCGCGCGTCAAGAAGATGGTCGACTCGCGCGAGATCTGGATCGTGCCGGACCTCAACCCGGACGGCGGCGAGTACGACATCGCGAGCGGCTCCTACCGCAGCTGGCGCAAGAACCGCCAGCCCAACAGCGGTTCGTCGAACGTCGGCACCGACCTGAACCGCAACTGGGCCTACCGGTGGGGCTGCTGCGGCGGCTCGTCGGGCTCCACGGGCTCCGAGACCTACCGCGGCCCGAGCGCCGCGTCGGCCCCCGAGGTGCAGGTCGTCTCGAACTTCGTGCGCAGCCGCATCGTCGGCGGCAAGCAGCAGATCAAGGCGTCCATCGACTTCCACACGTACAGCGAGCTGGTCCTGTGGCCGTACGGCTACACGTACAGCGACACGGGTCCGGGCCTGACCCAGGACGACCGTGACGCCCACGCGGCCGTCGGCCGGAAGATGGCCGCGAGCAACGGCTACACGCCCGAGCAGTCCAGTGACCTCTACATCACGGACGGGACGATCAACGACTGGCTCTGGGGCGACCAGAAGATCTTCAGCTACACCTTCGAGATGTATCCGTCGTCCGCCGGGGGCGGCGGCTTCTACCCGCCCGACGAGGTCATCGAGCGGGAGACCTCGCGCAACCGCGACGCGGTCCTGCAGCTCCTGGAGAACTCGGACTGCATGTACCGCTCGATCGGCAAGGAACAGCAGTACTGCACGAGTTGACGTGACCGTGGTGACGCGGCGGCCCCGGACCCCGGCAGGGTCCGGGGCCGTCGCGCGCCCGGGTCCGGCGGGCGGCCTAGAAGAAGGCGTCCTTGCCGATGCCGGCCGAGAGGCCGTCGTACATGACCTTCGCCTCGCCGAGGCACCAGTTCCGCTCGGTGCTGCCCTCGGGGTAGTTCTCGATGCAGGCGGCCCGCATCTGGTGCCAGAAGCGCTCGTCGATCCACGCCTTGGTCTCCGGCGTGGGACTCAGCCTGAGCCCGGTGGAGCCGTGGTTGCCGTAGTTGCGGTAGCCGAAGTCGTGCTGCGCACAGGCCTCGAAGAAGACGCCGTCCGGCCACCACGTGCAGCCGTCGTTCTCCCAGTCGAACGGCGGGTTCTTCGGGTGGTTGACGAAATCGATCCGGCTGAGGCCCATGAGACGGTCGGCCTCGGCCCGGATGTCGTCGGCGGCAGCGGGCGAGGGGGAGGCCCCGGCCGCCAGCGCGAGACATGCGGTGGCCGCGAGGAAGGCCTTGCGCAGGGCGATACGTGCACGCATGACAGATCCCTTCGTGAGTGGAGTCGATCACTCCATAGGAGGTGGCGGGTGCGGAACGCCCACACCCGGCGACTTCGCTGCGTAGCTTTCCGGTGACGCAGCGTTGCCGGGTCCCAGCGTGGGGCACCCGGCACGGCCGGCCAAGGAGGTGCCTGTCGCCTTGCCCGACGGGAAACGGGAAACACCAGCTGACCTGGGCATCGGCCCGCGTCAGGAGGAGAGTTTCGGCGCGTGCCTGCGGCGGCTGCGCGCCGACCGGGGCATGTCCCTCGCGGACCTCTCCCGCGTCGCGCACTACAGCAGGGGCTATCTGAGCAAGGCCGAGAACGGGCAGAAGCCGCCCACCGCCGAGCTGGCCCGCGTCTGCGACGAGGCCCTGGAGGCGGGCGGCGAGCTGATCGCCCTCGCCCCGCCCCGGGCCGCCGGGCCGGGCCAGGGCCCGTGCCCCTATCCCGGCCTCGCCGCCTTCGGCGCGGACGACGCCGCGTGGTTCTTCGGCCGCGAACGGGCCACCGCCGCGCTGGTGTCCCGCCTCGCCGAGCGGCTGCGCGCGCCGGGGCCCGTCGTGGTCGTCGGGCCCTCGGGGGCGGGCAAGTCCTCGCTGCTGCGGGCCGGGCTCGGCCCCGCCGTGGCGCGCGGCGCGCTGCCGGTGCCGGGCTCCCGGTCGTGGCCGGTGGTCTGCTTCGCCCCCGGCGCCCGCCCCCGCGACGGCCTCGCCGCGGCGCTCGCGGAGGTGACGGACCGCAAGCCGCCCGAGGCCGCGTACGACCACGGCTCCGCGGAGTCGTACGCCGTGTCGGTGCGCGCCGCCCTGACCGCGGCCGGCACCCGGCGCGCGGGCGGCGGACTCGTGCTGGTCGCCGACCAGTTCGAGGAGGTCTTCACCCTGTGCCCGGACGAGGCGGAGCGGCGGTGGTTCATCGACCTCCTGTGCGCGCTGGCCGCGCCCGCCGAGGGCTCCGGAGAGCCGCCCGTGCTGGTCGTCATCGGTGTCCGCGCCGATTTCTACGCCGCCTGTCTGGAGCACCCCCGCCTGGTCGCCGCGCTGCGCGACGGACAGCTGCCGCTCGGGCCGATGTCCCGGGACGAGCTGCGCGAGGCGATCGAGGGCCCGGCCCGGCGCGCGGGCCTCGTCCTGGACCCCGGCCTCGGCGACCTCCTCCTGGCCGACCTCGGCGTCCACGGCGACACCGCGCCGCCGCACGACGCGGGCACACTGCCCCTGCTCGCCCACGCGCTGCTGGCCACCTGGCAGCGGCGCGACGAGCGGGACGGCCTGATGAGCGTCGCCGCCTACCGGCTCACCGGCGGCATCCGCGGCGCGGTCGAGGCGAGCGCCGAGCGGGTGTACTGCGGCCTCGGCCCGGCCGAACGCGCCGCCGCCCGGCACGTCCTGCTGAGCCTGGTCCGCGTCGGACCGGGCGGGCAGGGCACCCGGCGGCGGGTCTCCCCCGACCACCTGGCCGCCCTGCCGCCCGGCGCGGACACCACGCGCCGCGTCGTCGCCGCCTTCGCCGGGGCCCGGCTGCTCACGCTGGACGCCGACGGCGTGCAACTCGCCCACGAGGCCCTCCTGTCGGCCTGGCCCCGGCTGCGCGAGTGGATCGACGCCGACCGGGCGCTGCTGCGCGACCGGCAGCGGCTGACCGAGGCCGCCGAGGCCTGGGCGGGCTGCGGGCACGACCCGGCGGCGCTGTACCGCGGCACCCAACTGGCCCTGGCCGCCGACGCGCTGGCCGGCACGCACCTGGGCCCCGCGACTCCGGAGCGTCGCTTCCTCACCGCGTCCCGCGCGGCCGAGGGACGGCAGGCGCGCAGGCGGCGCGGCGCCCGGGTGGGCCTGGTCGTGCTCACGGTCCTGATGCTGCTCGCCGGTGTCACCGCCTGGCAGCAGCACGAGGACCGCGTCCGGCGGGACGTCGAGGCGGCCTCGCGCCGGCTCGCCTCCCGCGCGGAGAGCCTGCGCTACACCCACCCGGTGGAGGCGATGCGGATGAGCGTGGCGGCCTGGCACCTGCACCCGGGCCCGGAGGCCGAGGCGGCGCTGATGGCCTCGGCGGCCCAGCCCGAACAGGACGCGTACCGCCCGCCGGTGGGCGAGGCCGACGACGGGTTCCACGGCGCGCACCTCAGCGCCGACGGCCGCGTCGTGCTCACGCGGGACGCGCGCGACATCCACGTGTGGGACGTCGTGCGGCACGAGCGGGTGGGCCGGGTCCGGCACCGGGGGCGGCAGGTGCAGGACCTGTCGGCGGACGGGCGGCGGCTCGTCCTCGGCGAGGGCGGCCGGTCGCGGGTGTACGACGCGCGGACCGCGTCCCCCGTGGGTCCCGCGTTCGCCTCGCCGTACGCACCGGCGTCCTTCTCCCCCACCGGGCGCCATGTCGTCGTCCACGACCTCGGGTCGATCCGCGTGCTGGAGACGGCGAGCGGCCGTGTCGCGCGCCGCATGGCCCTCACCCCGTACGCGGACGTCGCCGAGCCCGTCCTCGGCCGTGCCGACCGGGTCCTGGCGTTCTGCCGGGCCGTCGAGCCCGGCGGCCCGCAGGCGCTGGAGATCCATGCCGTCGACGGGCGGTCCCCCGCCCCGCCGTCGGGGCTCTCGCGCGGGGAGCGGCGGGCGGTGTGCGGCGACGAGCGGCTCGGGCACCTCGTCGTCCTCGACCCGAGCGGCCGGTTCCTGGCCTCCGTCGGGGACACGGTCCGCGCCTGGGACCTCGCACGGGGGACGTCGTGGCGCGTCTCGCCGGTCCACGCGAGCGTCGCGTTCAGCGCGGACGGCGCGTTCCTCGGCGTCACCACCGACGAGGAGGTCCTCGTGTGGCGCACCGCCGACCCGCGGCGGCCGGTCTACCGGCACTCCCTCAACGGCGGCTCCGCCACGCAGCTGCGGATCGACACCGAGGACCGCGCCGTCCGCTACGTCGAGGACGGCACGACGGTGCGCACGCTCGCGCTCGGCAACGCCCTGACCCCGGCCTGGCGGCGCGACACGGTCGTCGAGGCGCAGTACGGCCCCGACGGCGGACAGCTCGCGGTGGCCCGCAGGGACGGCGGCCGGATGCGCTTCGAGCTGCGGCCCACCCGCTCCGGGGCGAAGACCCGCCGCCTCGCCGCCGAGGACTGCGGCCTGTCCGGGCCGGGCGACGTGGACCGGGCGGAGCGCAGCTGCGACGTGCTGATGTCGTTCAGCGCCGACGGGCTCCGCCTGGCCCACGGCATCCGGGCCCGCCACGACTACGACCGTCGCGACCGTCCGCAGACCGTGCGCGTGTGGGACGTACGGGAGGGACGCGAGCGGAGCCGGCACGTGCTGGCCCGCGCGGGCCGCAGGGAGGAGGACGTGACCGACCTCGCCCTGACGGCGGACGGCGGCGCGCTGCTGGCCCGCCGCGAGAGCGGTGCGCGTCTCGAACAGACGGAGCTGCGCGCGGGCGCCGCGGCCGAGGCCGCGCCCGTCGCGCTGAGCGGACTCTCACCGGGTCACAGTCATCTGGTGGTCCGCCCCGACGACGCGTACGCCGCGGACGGCGGGGGTCTCTTCCGGCTCCCCTCGGGCCGCAGGCCCGCCCGCTCCCCGCTCGCGTCGCAGGGTGCCCACCGCTACGCGTTCAGCCCCGACGGCACCCTGCTCGCGGGCGGCGGACACACCGGCCGGGTCGCCCTGTGGAACGGCGACGGCACCCGTCTGATCGCCGACCTGCCCGGCACGTTCACGGTGACGGGCGACGGCGCCGGATCCCCGGTGACCGCGCTGGCGTTCAGCCGGGACGGCACGACGCTCGCCGTGGGCGACGACGGCGGCCGCGTCGCGCTGTACGACATCCCCTCCAGCCGCCTCCTGGTCGCCTCCCTGCCCACCCCCGGCGACACGGTCCGCGCCCTCGCCTTCACCCACGACGGCACGACGGTCCTGGCCACGGGCGAACACACGCCGTCCTTCGCGTACCGCATCGACCACGCGTATCTGGTGGACCGGGTGTGCGGGCGGACGGAGGGGGGCTTTTCGGCGGGTGAGTGGAGGAAGCACATTCCGGACGCGCCCTTCCACGAGACGTGCCGGTGAGCGGGCGCCCCGACTCCGGCCGCAAGAAGCCCTGTTCACGACCCGCCACGGGCTGCGGGTGATCGTGCGCGGCTGTCAGACTCTGGCCCATGGGGAAGATCTACGCGCTCCTGGTGGGCGTCGACGACTATCCGTCGCGGACGGCGCTCCCGCTCACCGGGTGCGTCAACGACATCGTGGCGGCCCGGCGACTGCTCACCGGCCGCACGGGCGGCTCGGCGGACGTACGGACGCTGCTGAACGCCGACGCGACGACCGCCGCCGTCACGGACGCGATCGAGCACCACCTGGGGGCGGCGGGCCCCGACGACACGGCGCTGTTCTGGTTCTCCGGGCACGGCACGCAGTCCCGGGCCACGGGCGCGGACCTGCTCGTCGAGGCCACCGGTCACAACCAGGCCGTCGTCTGCGTGGACGGGCCGCTGCCGGACAAGCGCCTGGGCGCCCTGCTCGACGCGGTCGCGGCCGGCGGCGCGCACACCGCGGCAGTCCTCGACTGCTGCTACTCGGGAGGCGCGACGCGGGACGCGGACCTCACCGCCCGCTGTACGCCGCCGGAGCCGGAGTGGGAACTCGCGGGGGCGCGGGAGGCGCTGGTCCCCGACGGTCCGCCGCGCCATGTGCTCCTGGCCGCCAGCAGGCTCAACCAGCTGTCGTACGAGGGGTACTTCGGGGGCCGCAGGCACGGCGCGTTCACCCACGCGCTGCTCGGCGCCCTGCGGGAGGCGGGGCCCGACGCGACGTACCGCCGGATCCTGGCGGCCGCCGACGCCCGGCTCCAGCGGTCCGGGGGCGGCCAGCAGCCGGTGCTGTACCCGGCGGAGGCCGACGGCGTGGCCGACCGGCCGTTCCTGGGCGGCGCCGTCGCGCGCACCCCCAGCCCTCATCTGCTGCGGTACGGACCGGCGGGCTGGGAGGTGGACTGTGGCAGCGGGCACGGGCTGCGGGACGGCGCGGGCGCCTCGGGGACGGAGTTCACGGTGCTTCCCGAAGGAGGGCTTCCCGAAGCAGGGCCTCCCGAAGCGGCGGCTGCCCCCGGTACCGTCCGGGCCCGGGCCGTGCACGGCCACCGCACGCTCGTCGACCCCGTGGACTGGACGCCGTCCGCCGGACGCGTCTACCCGGTGGCGCTCTCGGCGCTCGCCGCTCCCCCGGCGACGGCGGCGCTCGACACCAGCGAACGACCGGACCTCTCCGGTGTGTTGGACGAAGCCGTCACCACCGCCTCCCCACTGCTGCGGGTGGTGGCCACCGCGCGGGAGGCCGCCGATCTGCACTTCCGGGTGGTGGTGCGCGGCCCGTCGGCGCACGTGCTGCGCCGCGACGGCACCCCGTTCGTCGAGCCGCTGCCGCTGAGGGGCCGCGACGACGCCGCGCGCGTGGCCGACTGCCTCGTCCATCTCGCGCGCTGGCACCAGTTGCGGGACCTCACACCGCGCCCCTCGCTCCTGGACGGGCTGGTCCGGGTGGAGATCACGCCGTGGGACGCGCCGGACGGCGGACCGCTGCTGCCCGACGGCAGCGGGGAGATCGTCTGCCCCTACACGCGCGGCCCCGAAGGACCGCGGGGCCCCCTGGTCACGGTCCGGCTGCGCAACCGCTCCCCCGACCGGACGCTGTGGTGCCTGCTCCTGGACCTGACCGACCGCTACGCCGCCGACCCCGAGCTGTATCCGGGGCACTTCATCGGGCCGGGCGGCATCGGCCACGCGCTGGACGGCGAGCCGGTGCGGCTGTCCCTGCCGAGGGACAGGCCCGCCGTGCCGGGCGCCCAGGCACGGGACTGGCTCAAGCTCGTCGTCGCCGAGGGCGAGCTGAACACGCTGCCGTTCCGGCTGCCCCCCTGGGACCCGCGGGGCACCGCGTCCCGCACCGACGGGTTCTCGGCCGACGACGGGGTGCTGCGCCTGCGGCCGCACGCGGTACGGGAGTTCCGGCGGACCGGCGCGGGCGCGCCGGGGCGCTGGACGACGCTCACGGTCCCGGTGCGGACGGTCGTGCCGTAGCGCTCACGGCGCCACCCGCGCGTGATAGAGCCGCAGCACCGAGTCGAGCCACTCCTCGCCCTCGGCCGTGTCGAAGTCGATCGCCTCGTCCTCGGCGGCGTCGACGACGCCGCGGGGGCAGCGGTCGCCGAAGAGGACGACCGTGCGGTCGCCCGGCTCGCGCTTCGAGGGCCAGACGAAGCCCTGGGCCCACGGGTCGGTGTGGTGCCGGATCCAGTGGGCCCAGTCGCGGGTGTACGCGTAGTCGGCCGCCTCGGTCTGCACCAGCCAGCCGTCCTGGTGGACGCCCGCCAGGTCCTGGGCGGACATCAGGGAGACGACGGTCACCTCGGCGGTGAGCCGCAGCGTGGTCAGGCGCCTGCCGCGCATGCTCACGCGCGGCAGCAGGCGCGGGGCGCCCGACGGGTCGAACGGCACTGAGCGCAGCAGCGTCTCGCAGACCGCGGCCTCGCGGTTGAGCCCGGCATAGAGGAAGCCGTACGGGTCGCAGGGCGTGGCGTCGAAGCGGCCGCCGCCGTACAGGCAGTGCGCGGGGCGCGGGTTGAAGGCGGTGCCGGGCCGGCGCGCGGAGTGCACGCGGTGCAGGACGGTGCCGCGCGCCAAGGTGACCTTGGTGGGGCTGGCCGTCAGCTCCTCGGGCGGGCGGTAGTGGGGCACGGCTACTCACCCTCCATCAAGAAGCGCGCGGTGTCCACGAGTTGACGGTCGCGGCCGGTGCCGAGGAGGTCGGCGGGCGGGGTGCCGAGCCAGGCGTTGGCCGACAGCCACCAGTCGGCGGCGCCCCAGGGGTCGCGGTCGGCGGTGAGCAGCGTGTTGACCTCAAGGACGATCAGCCAGGGCATCGTGTCCTCGGAGAACTGGAAGCGCGGCAGCCGCGGCAGGCCGCCGGCGCCGGGCAGCCGGATCAGCTCGGGCGCGAAGGGGTTGCCGCCGTGCCGCAGCACGGTGTCGGCGTCCAGCGCGGGCGCGGCCAGCAGCCGTTCACGGACCGGGCCGAGCACGGGGCCGACCATGCGGTGGCCGTCGATCAGGAGCACGGCGAGGTCCTCGACGCGGAAGCCCTGGTAGCTGAGGTCCTCGGCACCGGCCTCGGGCCGGGTGTCCGGCGCCAGGCGCGCCCCGCCGCCCGCGTCGAACTCGTCCGGCAGCCGCTCCCGCAGCAGCCCCGCGGCCCGGTCGGCCGCGTCGCGCCGGATCGCCTCGTCGCCGCTTCTGCGCACGACGCCGAGGAGCGCGGCGAGGCGGTCGCGCAGCGGCTGGTCGAGCCGGTCGGCGATGCGGTCCCAGAGCGCGGCGGCGGCCGCGAGCACGGCGTACGGATTCACGGATTCCCCCGGTCTGCGAGCCCCGCGAGCAGCCTCTCGATGAGGTCGGCGCGGGCGTGGCGGCGTACGACGAAGTGGACGTCCCAGTCGGCGCCGCGGGCGAGTTCGGCCTCCACGGCCGCCCAGAGCGCGCCGAAGCTCTCCAGCGGCGGGAGCCCGCCGCGGCCGGCACCGAGCAGCGGCAGTGCGATGGAGGTGAGCGGCGGCTCGCTCGCCCGCGCCTCCTCGGCGAGCAGCGCGAAGGCGCGGGCCACGCCGCGCGTGACGTCGGCGGGCTGCACGTCGTAGTCGTTGGTCTCGGGCCGGGGCACGGCCACGGCCACGTGGTAGATGCGCCGCACGCCCTGTCCGGCGAGCGCGCCGGATGAGGTGGCGACGACGGTGCCCGGAAGGGCCGCCCGGCCCGGTGCCCCGTGCCGGGCGGCCCACCCCCGTAGCTCGTCGTGGACGTGGTCCTCGACGAGTCCCCCCGCGGGGTCCTTGAGGGCGCCGGCCCGCCGCAGGGTCGCCGAGACCGACGACTTGTAGGCGGCGGGCAGCGCGAAGTACGTGTTGGAGGGCGAGACGACGACGTCCACGTCGCGCAGCAGGTCCACCGAGTGGACGTGCACGGTGAGGACGACGGTCCTGCCGTCAAGGGACAGCCGGATCGTGCGGTGCGCGGCGGGCAGCGGGGCCGTGGCCGTGCCGTCGGCGCGCGCGGGGGCGGTGACGGCGAGCGCGACGACCTGCTCGGCGATCTGGCCGAGCACCATCAGCTCGTGGTGCTTGCGGAACCGCTCCACGCTGACGCCGTACACCTGCGCGGCCCGTCGCCTGCGGTCGGCGGCCGGCCAGTCGCGGGTGCCCTGGGCGAGGCCGAGGGTGTACTCGGCGGCGGTCTGGAGGCTGCCCCCGCCGATCCCGGTGACGGCGGTGCGCAGCAGCCCCTCGACGGTGGTGCCGGTCGACCCGCCGTCGGCACCCGGGAGTTGCCCGGCGATGCGCCGCAGCTCCGGCGTATCGATCTCACGTAGCCTGACGACACCGGCCCGTCGCACTTTCCTCACCTCCTCTAGCACTGGTCCGTAGTCGGGCAGGCGAGGTGCGGCTGACATGGCGGCAAGGATCGCACCGGGTCATCCGCATCACAAGCCCGTTCGGGTTCTCCCTCCGACATCCATTGCACACGAGGAGCCGGTCGAACTCCGGTCGCCCGCAGGGCAGTTGCGGGCCGTTTGCCGGGCGTACGACCGCCGCGCACACAGCACTCAGGGGCACCCGGCGCACTGCCGGATGCCCCTGATCACGTGCGGAGGATCCTCGCGGACGGGAGGATCCCGCGCCCTACACGAACAGGCTGACCACCGCCGCCACCGCGAACCCGGCCACCGAGAGGACCGACTCCAGGACCGTCCACGTCTTCAGCGTGTCCCGCTCGGAGATGCCGAAGTACTTGGCGACCATCCAGAAGCCGCCGTCGTTGACGTGCGAGGCGAAGATGGAGCCCGCCGAGATGGCCATGATGACCAGGGCGACGAAGGCCTGGGAGTAGTCGCCCTCGGAGAGCAGGGGCGCGACGATGCCGGCCGTGGTGACGATCGCGACCGTCGCCGAGCCCTGGGCCACGCGCAGGATCAGGGAGAGCAGGTAGGCGAGGACGATGATCGGCAGGCCCACGTCCTGGAAGGTGTCCGAGAGGGCCTTGGCGACGCCGCTGGCCTTGAGGACGGCGCCGAAGATGCCGCCCGCGCCGACCACCAGGAGGATGTTGCCGACCGGCTTGAGGGACGAGGTCGACACCGTCTCCAGGGACTTGCGCGACCAGCCGCGCCGGATGCCCAGCAGGTAGTACGCCATGAGCAGCGCGATCGTCAGGGCGACGAAGGGGCTGCCGAAGAACTCGATGACCGAGCGGAGCGTGGAGGGGTCGAAGGCGATCGAGGAGAACGTCGCGAGCAGGATGAGCAGCAGCGGCGTACCGATGATCGCGAAGACCGTGCCCAGCGGGACCGGCTTCTCGCTCGGCTGCACTCCCGCGGCGCGCTGCTCGGCGACGACCGCGGCCTTCGCCTCGTCGGCGGCCTCGACCATGTCCTGCGGCACGGGCACGAAGATGCGCTTGCCGATCCACGCGGAGAACACCCAGGCGGCGAGGACGGCCGGGATGCCGCAGACGATGCCCATGAGGATGACCCAGCCGAGGTCCACCTTCAGCAGACCGGCGGCGGCCACGGGGCCGGGGTGCGGGGGCAGGAACGCGTGGGTCATGGAGAGACCCGCGAGCAGGGGGAGGCAGTAGAGCAGGATCGACTTGCCGGAGCGCTTGGCCGCCGCGTACACGATCGGCGCGAGGACGAAGATGCCGACGTCGAAGAAGACGGGGATGCCGAAGATCAGACCCGTCAGGCCCATCGCGAGCGGGGCGCGCTTCTCGCCGAAGAGGCCCAGCAGCCGGGAGGCCAGTACCTCGGCGCCGCCGGAGACCTCCAGGATCGCGCCGAGCATCGTGCCGAGGCCGATGATGATCGCCACATGGCCGAGGATGCCGCCCATGCCGGACTCGATGACGGAGACGGCGTCGGACTTCTGGACGGTGCCGAAGAGCTCGGTGACGGAGAGCCCGGCCGACAGGCCGACGGCTATGGAGACCGCGAGCAGCGCCACGAAGGGCTGCAGCCTGACCTTGATGATCAGGAAGAGCAGAAGGAGGATGCCGAGCGCGGCGACGGTCAGGAGACCGGCCGTGCCGTCGATCAGGGTGAGGAGACCGCCGGTGTGGGGTGGTTCCTCGGCGGCGGGGGCGGCCGCGAGCACGGCGGTGTGGAACGGGGACATCGTCGACCTCGTAAGTGCATGGGGCTTTCGGGGCAGGGGGGATCGCGGCACGGCGCCTCGTGCGGGTGAGGCGCCGCGCCGTGACGACGAACGGCTTGCTGGGGGTGGGTCAGGGGACGGGCTGCGTCAGCTCAGGACGGCGAGCGCGTCGATCTCGATGAGGAGGCCCTTGGGCAGCCCCACGTAGACCGTGGTGCGGGCGGAGGCCGGGGCCTTCAGGCCCTGCTCCTCGAAGTACTCGTTGTAGATCTGGTTCATCTCGGCGAAGTGGTCCACGTCCGTGAGGTAGACGCGCATCATCATCACGTCGTCCCAGGTCGCGCCGCCCTCTTCGAGGATCGCCTTGACGTTGGCGAAGGTCTGGAGGGTCTGCTCGCGCAGGGTGGGGCCCGCGGGGGTGGGGGCCTTGCCCTCCTCGGCCGGGAGGAAGCCGACCTGGCCGGCGACCTGAAGGATGTTGCCCTTCTTCACGCCGTGGGAGAACTTCGCGGGCGGGGTGGTGTGGGTGGCCGGGGTGAGGGCGATCTTCTCGGTCATGGGCTGTTCAGGCTTCCTTGAGAGGGGTGGTTTTCGCATCGGGCACACCGCCCGAGTACTCCCGGCTGATGGCGTCCGCCGTGCGACGGACCAGCGGGAGCAGGCTGAGGAGTTCCTCGGCGGTGACGACGACGTTCGGCGCGGAGACCGACATGGCGGCGACGACACGCCCGTCCGCACCGCGGATGGGGGCCCCGATGCAGTTGATGGACTCCTCGTGGCCACCGAGGTCGGTGGCCCAGCCCTGTTCGCGCACCTTGTCCAGCTCCCTCAGGAAGGCAGCGGCGTTGGGCGTCGAACGGGACGTGTAGGTGGGGTAGTCGAGCTTCTCCGCGATGGCGCGGCGCTCGGCCTCAGGGAAGTCGGAGAGCAGCAGCTTGGCGACGGCGGCGACGGTGATGGCCACCGGCTTGCCGATGCGGGAGTACATCCGCACCGGGTAGCGGCTCTCGACCTTGTCGATGTAGACGACCTCCTGCTCCTCGTAGACGGCGAGGTGGACCGTGTGGCCGCACTTCTCGTTGAGGGCGAGGAGGTGGGGGTGGGCGATCTCGCGCACGTCGAGGTTCTCGACGGCCTCCTGGGCGAGCGCGAACAGCCGGGCGCCGAGGCGGTAGCGCTGGTCGGACTGGCGGAAGACCAGGCCGTGCTCCAGCAGGGTGCGCAGCAGTCTGAGCGCCGTGGACTTGTGGACGCCGAGCCGGTCGGCGACCTGGCCGAGGTCGGCGGGGCCCTCGGCGAGCAGCGGCAGGATCGAGAGAGCGCGGTCGACGGTCTGGCTCATGGGGTGGGTACCTCCTCCTCGGCCTGGTCGTCGGCTGTCGTCCAGCCTGGGCCGAGGTGCAGTCTCTCCCAGGTGTCCGCGTCGAGGGCGGCGAGGCGGTCGGCGTGGCTCCGGGCCGGTGGCGTGGCGAGGTCGCCGGGGACGGTGAGGGCGGCGGCGGCCATGAGGTGGCCGTGGCGCAGCCGCTGCCCGACGGGCAGCCCCCGCAGGGTCGCGGAGAGGAACCCGGCGGCGAAGGCGTCCCCGGCCCCGACGGCCGCGACGACGTCGACGCGCGGCGCGGGCTCCTCGTGGCGTCCGGTGTCCGTGCCGAAGGCGACGGCGCCCTCGGCGCCCCGCTTGACGACGAGGAGCTGCGGCTCGGGCAGGGCCTCGCGGATCGCGTCGGGCCCGCCGGTGATGCCCCAGGCCTCGTCGGCCTCGTCCTCGCCGACGAAGACGAGGTCGGCGCCGCGCGCCAGGTCGAGCAGGACGCGCGCGTCGCCCGGCCGCCGCCACAGGCCGGGGCGGTGGTTGACGTCGAAGGAGACGCCGTCCGCGCCGGCGGCGGGGTCGACCAGAGTGCTCATCAGCTCCAGGCAGTCGGCCGAGAGCGCGGCGGTGATCCCGGACAGGTGCAGCAGCCGTCCGGAGCGCAGCGCGGCCCGGTCGAGGTTGGCCGTGGACATCGCGGAGGCGGCGGACCCGGCGCGGTAGTAGGCGACCTCGTGCGCGTCGGTGGCGCGGTCGCCCGCCGTGCGGAAGTAGATGCCGGTCGGGCGGTCCGGGTCGCGGCGCACGGCGGAGGTGTCGACGCCGTACCCGGCGACGGTCCGCACGAGGTGGTCGCCGAAGCCGTCGGCGCCGACGCGGCTGACCCAGCGGGTGGTGTGCCCGGCGGCGGCGAGCGCGCAGACGACGTTCGACTCGGCGCCGCCGATGCCGCGCTCGAAGGAGGGCACGTCGGCGAGGCGTCCCGGACGCGTGGGCACGAAGGTGACCATGGACTCGCCGAGCGCGACGACGTCCACGGGCTCCGGGGGCCGGGCGTCCTGTGCTGCCTGTGCGGTCACGTCCGATCTCACTCCTCACCGGCTTCCGGATCCGTTGACCCGGCGTTGGCTGGGATGTTAGACAGCAGTAAGCGACATACGCAATGACTGTTGCACATGCTGCAACGCACTCCTGGAGGAGGCGCCCATGGCCGCCGACAACGCCGTCGAACGTCCCGCCGATCCGCTGGCCGCGCTCGCGGACGAGCGGGTCGACCACCGCTTCAAGGGACTGCCGCCGGACGCCGAGGGCCTCACCGTCGGCGAGCTCGCGGCCCAGCGCAGGAACCTCTTCACGGACGGCTTCACCACCCCGGTCCTCGCGCTCTCCGCCGAGCGCCTGGAGCACAACCTCGCCCTCATGGAGACCTACGCCGAGCGGCACGGCCTCGCCTTCGCCCCGCACGGCAAGACGTCGATGGCCCCGCAGCTGTTCGCCCGCCAGCTGGAGCGCGGCGCCTGGGGCATCACGCTCGCGGTCCCCCACCAGGTGCGCGTGGCACGGCGGTTCGGCATCGGCCGGATCTTCCTCGCCAATGAACTCGTCGACGCGGCGGCGCTGCGCTGGCTCGCCGCCGAGCTGGACGCCGACCCCTCCTTCCGCTTCATCTGCTACGTCGACTCCGTACGCGGCGTCGAGCTGATGCACGCCGCCCTCGGCGCGGCGGGCGCCACCCGCCCCGTCGACGTGGTCGTCGAGCTGGCGGCGGGCGAGGGCGCGCGCACCGGCGCGCGGACCGAGGCCGAGTGCTTCGAGATCGCCAACGCCGTCGCGGGCGCGGACACGCTGCGGCTCGTGGGCATCGCCGGGTACGAGGGCGAGGTACCGGAGGCCTCCACCGAGACGGTCACGGCGTGGCTGCGCCGGCTCACCGCGCTGCTCGCGGAGTTCGACAAGGCGGGGCGGTTCGCGGATCTGCCGGAGGTCGTGGTCAGCGCGGGCGGCAGCGCCTGGTTCGACGCGGTCGCGGCGGTCTTCGCGGAGCTCCCCGAACTCTCCGCACCCGTACTGAAGTTGCTGCGCTCGGGTGCGTACGTCTCGCACGACGACGGCCACTACCGGCATCTGACGCCCTTCAACCGGGTCCCGGAGGAGGGCGCGCTGGAGCCGGCCTTCCGCCTGTGGGCGCAGGTGGTGTCGCGGCCCTCCGCCGAGCAGGCGTTCACCAACGCGGGCAAGCGGGACGCGGCGTACGACCTGGACCTGCCGGAGGCGCAGGTCGTGCGGCGGGACGGGGTGGAGCGGGCCGCGACCGGGGTCACGGTCTCCGGCCTCTCCGACCAGCACGGGTGGCTGCGCACGTCCCCGGAGGCGGACCTCGCCGTGGGCGACTGGCTGGGAATGGGCCTGTCGCACCCGTGCACGGCGTTCGACAAGTGGCAGTTGATTCCCCTGGTGGAGGCGGACGGGACGGTCACGGACTACATCCGCACGTATTTCTGACCGGGGGCTTGGGCGGGCATTCCGTTCGTGGCCCACTGACCGTGGTGGGCGGGATTCCCGTCCCGCCGCTCCGCGGCGGATCACTCCCGCCCACCCGTCGGCCCCGCACCGTACGGCTGGAGCAGGGGCCGGGTCCGCCACAGGGGCGGACCGCGCACACCGACGGCGAGATGCTGCCACGGGGGCCACCCGCACCCGGCGACGGAGTCGCACGGGTGGAGCGGGTGGGACAACCAGACCCGGCCGGAGGGCCGGGCGCACCACCAAACGGCCGAAAGCCGAACGCAGAGGAGAGGCACCCCATGGACCTGGTCATCCGGGACGCACGCGTCATCGACGGCACCGGAGGTGCCTCCTACCGCGCCGACGTCGCCGTACA
Organism: Streptomyces sp. NPDC052114; assembly: GCF_040680155.1. NCBI lineage: Bacteria > Bacillati > Actinomycetota > Actinomycetes > Kitasatosporales > Streptomycetaceae > Streptomyces > Streptomyces sp. NPDC052114. The sequence continues at coordinate 257,548 of NZ_JBFAWC010000005.1, forward strand.
CGAGGGCAGGATCACCGCCATCCACAAGGAGGGCGAGGGCCCCCGCCCCTCAGGTGCCGTCACCCTGGACGCCCAGGGGCTCGCCCTGGCGCCCGGCTTCATCGACATGCACGCGCACAGCGACCTCGCCCTCCTCAGGGACCCCGACCACAGCGCGAAGGCGGCCCAGGGCGTCACCCTGGAGGTCATCGGCCAGGACGGCCTCAGCTACGCGCCCGTGGACGACCGCACCCTCGCCCAGGTCCGCCAGGCCATCACCGGCTGGAACGGCGACGGCAGCGACATCGACTTCACCTGGCGCACGGTCGGCGGCTACCTCGACGCCCTGGACTCCGCCCACGGCGGCCACGGCATCGCGGTGAACGCCGCCTACCTCATCCCCCAGGGCACCGTCCGCATGTACGCCGTCGGCTGGGACGACCGCCCCGCCACCCCCGCCGAGCTGGACCGCATGCGCCGGCTGGTCGCCGAGGGGATGCGGGAGGGTGCCGTCGGCATGTCGTCGGGGCTCACCTACACACCCGGCATGTACGCCGACGACTCCGAGCTCACCGAGCTGTGCAAGGTCGTCGCCGCCCACCAGGGCTACTACTGTCCGCACCACCGCAGCTACGGCGCCGGCGCCCTCCAGGCGTACGAGGAGATGGTGAACCTCACCCGCACCGCGAACTGCCCCCTCCACCTCGCGCACGCCACCATGAACTTCGGCGTGAACAAGGGCAAGGCGCCGGACCTGCTCGCCCTGCTCGACACCGCCCTCGACGGCGGCGCCGACATCACCCTGGACACGTACCCCTATACCCCGGGCTGCACGACGCTCGTGGCCATGCTGCCCAGCTGGGCCAGCGAGGGCGGCCCGGACGCGATCCTCGCGCGCCTCCAGGACGACGGGACCGCCGAGAAGATCCGCCACCACATGGAGGTGATCGGCGCCGACGGCTGCCACGGCGTGCCCATCGAGTGGGACACCATCGAGATCTCCGGCGTCTCCGACCCCGGGCTCGCCTCCTGCGTCGGCAAGACGATCGCCCAGTCCGCCGAGATGCGCGGCGAGGAGCCGTGGGTCACCGCGCGGCGCCTGCTCATCAACGACCGCCTGGGCTCGACGATCCTCCAGCACGTCGGCCACGAGGAGAACGTCCAGGCGATCATGCGGCACCGCGTGCACACCGGCGGCAGCGACGGAATCCTGCAGGGCTTCAAGCCGCACCCGCGCGCGTACGGCACCTTCCCGCAGTATCTGGGGCGCTACGCCCGCGAGTTGGGCGTCATGTCGCTGGAGGAGACCGTCGCGCACCTCACCTCGCGCCCGGCCGCCCGGCTGCGCCTGTCCGACCGGGGCATCGTCCGCGAGGGCTACCGCGCCGACCTGGTCCTCTTCGACCCGGAGACGGTCGCGGCGGGGTCCACCTTCGAGGCGCCCCGCACGCTGCCCACCGGCGTTCCGCACGTCCTGATCGACGGCCGGTTCGTGATGCGCGACGGCCGGCGCACGGACGTCCTCGCGGGACGCGCCGTACGCCGGACTCCCTGAGCGGGCGCGGCGGTTACCGCGCGGCGGCCGGCCGGGGCAGCTTGCAGCCCGGCCGGTCAAGGTCGATCCTGCTGGCCTTGCCGACGCACGGCACGATCCCGTACGTCTGCTGCGCGTAGTTGATGCCCTTGCGCACGGTCACGGTGCCCTTGCGGTCGACCTCGCAGGGGTTGTTGAGGGTGCAGCGCTCGCCGTCCTCGTTGCCCGTGTTGTTGACCGCGGTGACCTTGCCGGTCTTGTGGTCGATCACGGGCGAGCCGGAGGTGCCGCCGATGGTCTGGCAGGCCGGGGTGTAGCGGACCGAGTCCTTCCAGGTCCACTCCCCCTCCTTCAGGCGGTACACGAACCCGTCGATGGAGCAGCTGTACGTCTTCTTCCAGTACCCGGAGACGACCGTGATGGCGCGCCCCTTCACCGGGTGGGCGTCGTCAAGGACCAGCGGCTCGATGCCGTACTTCTTGGTGATGTCGCGGTAGCTGCTGGTCAGTTGGTAGATCGTGACGTCCGTGTCCGTCATCGTCGCGTACGCCACCTTGGACGCCTTGAGCGTGGCGACGTCGTTCGCCTGCGCGTCCAGCAGCTTGAAGGTGCGGGTGGAGGGCTGGTCGACGACGACCTCGCCCGCCCTGGGGAAACCGGACTCGATGCAGTGGCCGTTGGTGAGGACGAGTGCCGGGTCGCCCGCCTTGGCCCCAGGCGTGCGGACGACCGAGCCGGAACAGTTGCTGAGTGCCACCGTGCCCGCGAAGTCGACCGCCTTCGCCTTGGCCGAAGACTGCCGTACCGACCGGGTGTCCTGGCCTGCCGCGCCCCCCTCGGCCGCGTGCCCGGCGAACGCGGGCGCCGCGCCGGCGCCGGCCAGCGCGAGCGCGCACAGTGAACCCGCGAGAGCCTTGGACTTCTTTCCCATCGTTGGAGCCCCCCTCTGACGTACACCTGTGGTGCTGATGTCAGGGGCATTCTTTGGGTTCCCTGTGCGGCCGGACAAGAGGGGGTAACCCTTCTATTTCACCCGCGTGGCGTGATCCGGACGGAGTGCTCGCCGGGTCCCGAACGCAGCGTGAGCACACGGGAGTTGCGGTCCCAGGAGATCGCCTCGCCGCCCGCCGCCCGCCCGCCGCGCGGGAAGTACCGCGCGGGCAGATACACCTCGGTGCCGCCCCTCACCCCCGCCTTGCCCCGCCAACTGACGCTCAGCGTCCGGCTCCCGGCGTCCCACCGGTAGCCGACGGGGTCGCCCGCGACGGCCATCGGCGCGGGCCGGTCGAGCACGGGCAGCAGCGCGGTCGGCCGCATCTTCGCGTCCCAGGGCGCCCAGGAGCCGGGGTCGTTGGACCAGTAGGCGATGCCCGCCCCCATCTCGTCGGCCATGCGCTGCACCTTCTCGACGTACTCCATGGCCCCCGGCAGCCCCACGTCGAGCCCGAACTCGCCGATGACGACCGGCGCCCCGAGCCGCCGCGCGGTCCTCTCGGTCTGCTCGCGCCAGGCCTTCAGCGACGCGTCGACCTGCCCCTTGGCGCTGCCCGTGTACCCGCCGCCGAGGTCCATGGGCAGCGGATAGAGGTGCGGCGCGTACGCGATGCGCGCCTCCTCGCCGTCGCCGCGCGGGTCGTCCAGGCGCGGAAGCCCGGTGGCGAAGCCCCAGTTGGCGCCGATGGCGGACGGTTCGACCAGCAGCCAGCGGTCGCGGTCGACGGTGCGGATGGCGTCGACGCAGTCCTGGTAGAGCCGGGCGAGCGGGCCGGACTCGAAGGCCGGGCCCTGCACGCTGCCGCCCCAGGGCTCGTTCATCAGGTCGTAGCCGACGACCGCGTCGTCGTCGGCGAAGTACCTGGCCACCTCGCGCCAGGCCTTCACGTAGTGCCCGCGCAGATCGCGGCCGCCGTCGGCCGTCCCCCAGAAGCGGTCGAAGGCGCGGACCGTCCCCGGCTCGACGTAGCCGAGCTCCCAGGGGTCGGTGGCGGCGGAGGTGTGCCCGTCCGTCTCGGTCGCCCACTTCGGGGCGCCGTTGCCGCCCACCCCGGGCCCGTACAGATCCTGGTGCATGTCGAGCAACACGTGATAGCCGCGCTCGCCGTACCACCGCACCCGCTCGGCGACCCGCTTCAGATACGTCGTGTCGTACGTTCCCGGCGACGGCTCGACCTTGCGCCACTGGAGCAGGAAGCGGACGAAGTTGGTGCCCAGCGCACGCCGTTCGCGCGCCACGTCCTTCTCCTCGATCCACGGCATGCCGTCCGGGGCCTGCTTGGCGCTGCTCGCGGTGGACAGGCCGCGCAGCACGAGCGCGCGCCCCTGCCGGTCGGTGATCCACCGGTGGCCGCTCGCGGTGTCGGCGCGCGCGGCCCCCGCGCCCTCGGGTCCGACGGCGACCAGCAGGGCGGCGGCGACGGCGAGCACGACCGCGCCCACCACCCAACTGCGGTGTGCCACAGGGGACTTCATGGCCGGGATGGTAGATCGCGGGCCCTTGCGAGCAATAGACCTGAGCATTGTTCACTTTTCTTGGTCCGCCCCCTGTCGGCGCGCGCCCCTGCGCCCTACAGTCGCGCCATGCGGACGAAGATCGACGCACCGCGGGGGCGGGCGGCCGAGGCGCTGTGGGGGCGCGTCGACGCCACGGCCCTCGTCGCCGGGGTCTGCCTGCTCCTCGTGCTGCTGCACGGCAGCGCCACCCTGCTGACCGCGTTCACCGCGCGGGCGGGCCTGTCGGTGGTGCCGAGCGCGCTCGGCGTGCCCTTCGCGCTGCCGGGCCTGCGGGCCGCGCCGCTGGGCGCGACCGACTGGTCCTGGCAGCTGTGCGAGGACTTCGCGGCGCTGCTCCTGGTCGCCGTCGCGGCGGCCCGGATGCGCCGCCATGTGCGCGTACGTCCCGGGGCGGGGCGGGTCCGGCGGCTGCTCGCGGGCTGGACGGCCCTGATCGCGGGCGCCGCGACGGCGGGCGTCTGGCGCGGCCTGGTCGCGGCCCGCATGGTCGAGGCGGGCGGGTGGGGCTGGCTCGGACTGCCGCTCGCCGGGGCGCTGTTCGGCGCGCTGTGGGGTGTGGCGCTCGGGTGGCTGCCGGGGCTGGCGGCGCTGGGGGCGCGCGTTCCGGCGGACGGCCCACCGGAACGGGAAGGGGCCGACGTCCCGCCGGACGCCGGCCCCTGACGGTCACGGAACGGACCGCCTCACCGCGTGCGCGGCTCGATCACTTCATGCCGGACGGCTTCGGCAGCGTGCAGCCCTCGCGGCTCAGGTCGATCTTGTTGCCGGGGGCGACGCACGGCACGAGGCCGTAGGTCTGCTGTGCGTAGTTGATGCCCTCGCGCACGGTGACCTTGCCGTTCTCGTCGACCTCGCACGGGTTGTTGTCCGTGCACTCCTCGCCGCTCTCGTTGCCGGTGTTGTTGACGGCGACGACCTTGCCGGTCTCGTCGTCGATCACCGGCGAGCCCGAGGTGCCGCCGATCGTCTTGCAGTCGGGGGTGTAGCGGACCGAGTCCTTCCAGGTCCAGTTCCCCTCCTTCAGACGGTAGGCGAAGCCGTCGATGCTGCACTTGTACAGCTTCTTCCAGTAGCCGGACGCAACGGTGATCGCGCGCCCCTGCTCGGGACGCGCGGCGTTGAGCTCCAGCGCCTTGATCCCGTACTTGCTCTCGATGTCGCTGTAGGTGCTGGTGAGCTGGTACAGCGACATGTCCGTGTCGGTCATCGTGCCGTACGCGACCTTGCTGGCCTTGACCGTCCCGAGGTTGCCGCCCGAGGCGTTGAGCAGCGTGAAGCTGCGCGAGGACGGCTTGTCCAGGACGACCTCGCCCGGCGCGGGGAAGCCGCTCTCCAGGCAGTGGCCGTTGGACAGGACGAGCGCGGGGTCGCCGGGCTTCGAGTCGGGCACGCGGACGACGGAGCCGGAACAGTTGCTCAGCGCCACCGTCCCGGCGAACGTGACGGCCTTCGCCTTGGGCTTGGCCGGCTTGGCCGGCTCGGCCGCGGGCTTGGTGTCGGCCTGGGCGGGCCGTTCGCTGCTGACGGCCGTCGCGGGCGCCGCCGTGGCTCCGAGCAGGAGAACGGCGAAGCACGCACCGACGAGAGGCTTCTTCATGTGGGGGTCCCCTCTTGATGACTAAGTGACCGAAGTTGCTTCGGTTTTGTCATGCGCATTGTTGAGGCCCCCGGGCCCCAGGACAAGACCGCGAACGGACACAACTGACCGCTGAGAGAACACCGCGCCGGGGCGAGCGGACGCGTCACCACGGGAGCGGCCCCCTCACCGGTTCGGTTCGGAACGCCCCCACCGGCGCGGACGGAACGCCCCACCAGCACGACCTGCCCCGCCGGTATGGGCGGTACACCCCCCTTGTGTCCGAAAACACGAGGCGGCCCGCCATGCGCGGCCTTAAGCTCGCGGACATGCAGGTCATCCAGTCGACAAAGCTCGCCAACGTCTGTTACGAGATCCGGGGCCCGGTGCTCGAGGAGGCGATGCGGCTGGAAGCGGCGGGCCACCGCATCCTCAAGCTCAACACCGGCAATCCGGCCGCCTTCGGCTTCGAGTGCCCGCCCGAGATCCTGGAGGACATCCTCCGCAACGTCGGCGACGCGCACGGCTACGGCGACGCGAAGGGCCTCCTCGCGGCCCGCCGCGCGGTCGTCATGCACAACCAGACCCTGGGCATCGAGACCGACGTCGAGCACGTCTTCATCGGCAACGGCGTCTCCGAGCTCATCGTGATGGCCATGCAGGGCCTGCTCGACGACGGCGACGAGGTCCTCGTACCCGCGCCCGACTACCCCCTGTGGACCGCCGCCGTGTCCCTGTCCGGCGGCACCGCCGTGCACTACCGCTGCGACGAGCAGGCGGACTGGATGCCGGACCTCGCCGACATCGAGCGCAAGATCACCGACCGCACCAAGGCGATCGTGATCATCAACCCGAACAACCCGACCGGCGCGGTGTACAGCGAGGACATGCTGCGCGGCCTGACCGACATCGCGCGCCGCCACAACCTCCTGGTCTGCTCGGACGAGATCTACGACAAGATCCTCTACGACGGCGCGACGCACACCCCGACCGCCGCCGTCGCCCCCGACCTGCTGACCCTCACCTTCAACGGCATGTCGAAGGCGTACCGCGTGGCCGGCTACCGCGTCGGCTGGATGTCGATCTCGGGCCCCAAGGCACACGCCTCCTCGTACATCGAGGGCCTGACGATCCTCGCGAACATGCGCCTGTGCGCGAACATGCCCGGCCAGCACGGCGTCGTCGCGGCGCTGAGCGGACGCCAGACGATCAACGACCTCGTCCTGCCGGGCGGCCGCCTCCTGGAACAGCGCGACACCGCGTACGAACTGCTGACGCAGATCCCCGGCGTGAGCTGCGTGAAGCCGAAGGGGTCGCTCTACCTCTTCCCCCGCCTCGACCCGAAGGTCTTCAAGATCAAGGACGACCGGCAGATGGTCCTCGACCTGCTGCGGGCCGAGAAGATCATGGTCGTGCACGGCACGGGCTTCAACTGGCCGGAGCCGGACCACTTCCGCGTGGTGACGCTGCCGACCGCGACGGATCTGGCGGAGGCGGTCACCCGGATCGGGAACTTCCTGGACGGCTACAGCCAGCCGTGACGCCCGCGCCGCGCGGAAACGGCGTGTGGGAACGGTGCGTGGGGCCGGACGCCGACGGGCGTCCGGCCCCACCGGCGTTTCCGGGTCCGGCCGGGCGGAACCGACCCATCACCGGCCTTTCGGATCCGGCTCAACTTTAGAATGAATCTAAGCTAGGATGTCCACAAGACAGCTTGGAGGCCATCTCATGTACGAGCCGATCCGCACCAAGTCGGTCCACTCGATGGCCGACGACGCGAGCTTCCCGCACCGCTCCCGCGAGGAGGAGCTGGACATCCAGCTCGCCGGGCACCTGGCCGCCCTGCTCGCCGTCACCGACGAGCTGCGCGCCCTCGCCCCCGCCGCCGAACTGGACGCGGCGGCCGAGAAGTTGGCGCTTCAGGTCGCCCGCCTGCGCGGTGCGCTGCCCCCACGGTCCTCCGTGGCCGCCGCCATCCACGAGCCGCACCTGGCCGCCCTGCACCAGCGCGCGCACGCCCTCGCGGGCCGCGCCCTGGTGGTGGCCGCCTCCCGCGCCGACACCGCGGCCGCGATCCTGGCCGCCGAGCGCATGGACGCCCACGCGGACGCCACGCGCCTGGTCGGCGCCCCCTGAACGGCCCCGGTCCGCGGCCGGGGAGGCCGCGGACCGGGCGCCACCACCGGTGGCGACGACCGGGGGTACCCGTCGCCTAGCCGGTGATCCTCACAGTGGTCCGCGCCGACGAGGCGCCGTGCAGGGCATCGCCCGCGTAGCCCACCTCGTAGACCGTCTTGCCCTTCTTGCTCGGCAGGTCCCGGACCTTGAACGTGCCGTCGGCCGCGACCGACGCCGACGTCAGCTCGCCCGTCGTGCCGAACTTGTCGGTCCGCGTCACCTTCAGGGCGATCCCGGACGGCAGCGCGCGGCCCTGCCCGGTGAGCCTGCCGGTGATCTCCACGCCGTCCTTGCGGGTCGCCTCGGCGGGCGCCGTCAGCTCGATCGCCGTCGGGGCCTTCGCCACGTCGACGGTGACCGTGACGTCCTCGGCCGGGCGGTGCGTGACATCGCCGAGGAAGCGCAGGGTGTACGTCGCCTCGCCGAGGCGGTCCGGCACGTCGAGCACGGTGAAGGTGCCGTCGGCCGCGACCTTGGCGGCCGCCACCTCCTGCGTGCCGTCGGCGTCCTTGCGGACCGCGGTGACCTTCACGGGCTCGGCGGGCGCGGGCCCGTCCAGCTCCAGCCTGCCCCGGATGCCGAGGGGCTCGCCGACGACCGGCTTCGAGGGCGTGGTGCCCAGGGCGCCCGTGAAGCGCGCGTCGTACTGCGCGGCCGGCGGCTTGATGACGTGCAGCCAGTGGTCGCCGCCGCCGCCCGAGGTCACCGCGAAGAGCCGCGAGCCGTCCTTGGCCCAGGCCAGGCCCTGCGGCGCGATCCGGGCGCCGTCGAGCTCGCTCTCGAAGGCGAACTCCAGGGGCGTGGTGCCGTCCGCCGGGTCGGCGGGCTGGATCAGCAGGTCGGGCGTGCTGCCGGAGGCCGCCGCGCCCCGGGCGACGTACTTGCCGTCGCCGCTGAACGCCACCGCCGAGGACTTCGCGCCCTCCGGAAGGGGCTGGTAGCCGGTCGGCGCGTCCGAGAGGTCAAAGGCGTTCAGGAGCCGGGTGCCGAACGCGCCGTCGGCCACCGCGATCCGCTTGCCGTCGGCGCTCTGGGCGAGGTCCTTCAGGTCGAGCGCGCCCTTGCCCTCTGCGTCGGCGAAGCGCCGCTGGGGACCGCGCACCAGGGTGTCGCCGCTCGCGTCGAACGTGGTGAGGAACGGGTCGGCCTTGTCGCCCGCGGCGGCCTGCCCCATCACGAGCCGGTCCGGCGCGCCGGGACCCGCCGCCAGCTTGAGCCGTCCCTTGCCGGTCCAGCCGGTGTTCGCGGGATAGGGCGAGCCGACCTGGTGGAGCGTCGTGGTGTTGTTGCTGTCGTTGCAGTACGAGTCGCTGTACGGCGTCTCCGTGAACCACGTCTTGCCGCCCGCCACGGCCAGGTCACGGCCGCAGGTCACGTCGGCCGGCGTGTAGCTGGCGCCGCTCTTCGTCAGCGTCGCCGTGTCGAACGTCAGCATCCGGTCCGACTGCGACACGTGCAGCGTGGCGCCGTCCGCGCTGAGCGCCATGCCGGAGACCGGCTTGTCGGTGGCGAGCGACCCCACCCGCCGGCCCTGGAAGTTGTAGATCCAGACCGAGCTCGCCGAGCTGCCCTTGCGGCCGTCGGTGACGTAGACGTACTCGTGCGCGTCGTCGACCACCATCGCCCCGAACGACGCGATCGGCAGCTTGGCCACCTCGTCCGACGGCGTGGCGGCGTACGCGGCCGGCGTGCCGACGGCGACCAGGCCCGTCGTGCCGAGGACCACCGCGAGCGCGGCGCCCGTCACCCGTCTCAAGCGCTGAGAGTTCTTCAACTTGGCCCCCCACAGGCGTTCTTGGGGCACGCGCCCGTCAGCGGCCCCCCGTGTGGGCACATTGAAACATGTGAGTGCCATGTGAAGGCAAGGTGCACAAGATGCGGATATTGCGGACGGGATCCCTCCGCACCCTCGGACGGAATCCCTCCGTTGCCCCGGACGGAATCCCTCCGCACACGCCGATGGGCCCCGCACGCCGTTGTGCGGGGCCCATCCGGAATGCGGGGAACGTCAGCCCAGGCGCTGCACCAGCGCGCGGTACTCGTCCCACAGCTCCTTCGGCGTGTGGTCGCCGAAGGTGTTGAGGTGCTCGGGCACCAGGGAGGCCTCCTCGCGCCAGACCTCCTTGTCGACCGTGAGCAGGAACTCCAGGTCGGCGTCGGCCAGGTCGAGGCCGTTCGTGTCCAGCGAGGCGGCCGTCGGCAGGATGCCGATGGGGGTCTCGACGCCCTCGGCGCGGCCGTCGAGGCGGTCCACGATCCACTTCAGCACGCGGGCGTTCTCACCGAACCCGGGCCACACGAACTTGCCGTCGGCGTTCTTCCGGAACCAGTTGACGTAGTAGATCTTCGGCAGCTTCGCCTGGTCCTTGTCGGCGCCGACCTTGACCCAGTGGGCCATGTAGTCGCCCATGTTGTAGCCGCAGAACGGCAGCATGGCGAACGGGTCGCGGCGCAGCTCGCCGACCTTGCCCTCGGCGGCGGCGGTCTTCTCGGAGGCGACGTTGGCGCCGAGGAACACGCCGTGGTTCCAGTCGAAGGACTCGGTCACCAGCGGCACGGCCGAGGCGCGGCGGCCACCGAAGAGGATCGCCGAGATCGGCACGCCCCTGGGGTCCTCCCACTCGGGCGCGATGATCGGGCACTGCGCGGCCGGGGTGGTGAAGCGGGCGTTGGGGTGCGCCGCCGGGACACCGCTCTCGGGCGTCCAGTCGTTGCCCTTCCAGTCGGTGAGGTGCGCCGGGGTCTCCTCCGTCATGCCCTCCCACCACACGTCGCCGTCGTCCGTGAGCGCGACGTTCGTGAAGACGGAGTTGCCCCACAGGGTCTTCATGGCGTTGGCGTTGGTGTGCTCGCCGGTGCCGGGCGCGACGCCGAAGAAGCCCGCCTCGGGGTTGATCGCGTAGAGGCGGCCGTCCTCGCCGAAGCGCATCCAGGCGATGTCGTCGCCGATGGTCTCCACGGTCCAGCCGGAGATCGTGGGCTCCAGCATCGCGAGGTTGGTCTTGCCGCAGGCGCTCGGGAACGCGGCGGCGACGTACTTCGACTCGCCCTGCGGCGGGGTCAGCTTGAGGATCAGCATGTGCTCGGCGAGCCAGCCCTCGTCGCGCGCCATGACGGAGGCGATGCGCAGGGCGTAGCACTTCTTGCCGAGCAGGGCGTTGCCGCCGTAGCCCGAGCCGTAGGACCAGATCTCGCGGTCCTCGGGGAAGTGCGAGATGTACTTGGTGGAGTTGCAGGGCCACGGCACGTCGGCCTCGCCCTCCGCCAGCGGCGCGCCCAGGGTGTGGACGGCCTTCACGAAGAAGCCGTCGGAGCCCAGCTCGTCCAGGACGGTCTGGCCCATCCGGGTCATGGTGCGCATCGAGACGGCGACGTACGCGGAGTCGGTGATCTCGACGCCGATCGCGGACAGCGGCGAGCCGACCGGGCCCATGCAGAAGGGCACGACGTACATCGTGCGACCGCGCATGGAGCCGCGGAAGACGCCCTTCTCGCCGGCGAAGATCTCCCGCATCTCGGCGGGGGCCTTCCAGTGGTTGGTCGGGCCCGCGTCCTCCTCCTTCGCGGAGCAGATGAAGGTGCGGTCCTCGACACGCGCGACATCGGTCGGGTCGGAGGCCGCGTAGTAGGAGTTGGGGCGCTTGATCGGGTCGAGCTTCCTGAAGGTGCCCTTGGCGACGAGCTCCCCGCACAGGCGCTCGTACTCGGCCTCGGAGCCGTCACACCAGACGACGCTGTCCGGCTGTGTCAGTTCGGCGATCTCATTCACCCAGGAGACGAGCTCCTGGTGGGTGGTCGGGACAGTGTCCAAGGACTGGGGAGCCGCGATGTCGCGCGCCACGATTGCTCCTAATCGGAGGGGTTTTGAGGATGTATGCCCCGTGGGGGCTGCGACCCGGACGCTTCACTTGATTTCCCTCTGGCGCTCATCCGGTGCCGACCGCACTCATTTGATCATCCGACGCGCGCGCCCATCTGTCCAGAGGGCCTCACACCTGAGCGGCGTGAGCATCGCCACTTGTACGCGTACGGGGGTGAGGGCGGTGATCCGTCCGTTTGATGTACGACTTACGGAGCCGTAGGTACGATGCCGTCCATGACCGCCCCCGTCCCCGAAGTGGTCCCCGAGCCCGCGGGCACCGCTTCTCCCGTCGTGCCGCGGCCACACCTGCCGCTCCCCGCGAAACCGAAGATGCGCGGCTGGCTGCATGCCGGCATGTTCCCCGCGGTGCTCGTCTCGGGCCTGGTGCTGACCGCGCTCGCGGACTCCACCCGAGGCCGGGTCGCCTGCGGCATCTTCGCCCTGACCGCCTGTCTCCTCTTCGGCGTGAGCGCGCTCTACCACCGGGGCAACTGGGGCCCCAGGGCCGACGGGATCCTCCGCAGGCTCGACCACTCCAACATCTTCCTGATCATCGCGGGCACCTACACCCCGCTGACCCTGCTGCTGCTCCCCGAGGCGAAGGGGCGGTGGCTGCTCTGGAGCGTCTGGGGCGCCGCCGTCGCCGGCATCGCCTTCCGCGTCCTGTGGGTCGGCGCCCCGCGCTGGCTGTACACCCCCTGCTACATCGCGATGGGCTGGGCGGCGGTCTTCTTCCTGCCGGACTTCCTCCAGAAGGGCGGCATCGCGGTGCTCGTCCTGGTCGTCGTCGGCGGACTCCTCTACAGTGCGGGCGGCGTGATCTACGGCATCAAGCGCCCCAACCCCTCCCCCCGCTTCTTCGGCTTCCACGAGGTCTTCCACTCCCTGACCCTCGCGGCCTTCGCCGTGCACTACGTCGGCATCTCCCTGGTGGCCTACCAGCACGCCTGACACACCCCCCCCTTCCACCCGACGGCCGCGGCTCTCCAGCCGCGGCCGCTTTCGTGTGCGCCCACTGCCCCCCGCACACCCCTCGGAGAAAATATTGACAGCAACTCTCTTTTGAGAGCTACTCTCATTTTATGACGACTGTCTCTGACCCGACTGCCGCCGTACGGCAGGACCCCCGCCGCTGGTGGGCGCTCGGCGCCCTGGTCGCGAGCCTCCTCGTGCTCGGCTTCGACATGACGATCCTCAACGTCGCGCTGCCGACGATGGCCGGACAGCTCGGCGCGAGCACCGGCGAGCAACAGTGGCTGGCGGACGCGTACGTGGTCGTCTTCGCGGCGCTGATGCTCCCCGCCGGGCTGCTCGGCGACCGGTTCGGGCGGCGCGCGATGCTCATGGCCGGGCTCGGCGTCTTCCTGGCGGGCTCGCTGCTCGGAGCGCTCGTGGACGACGTCGCCCTCGTCGTCGCGGCCCGCGCCGTCATGGGCCTGGGCGCCGCCCTCGTCATGCCGCTCGCCTTCGCCGTGCTGCCCGCGCTCTTCGGCCCCGGCGAGCGGACCCGGGCCATCGGCATCGTCTCGGCGGCCGGCGCGCTCGGCGCCCCGCTCGGACCGATCGTCGGCGGCTGGCTGCTCGACCACTTCTGGTGGGGCTCGATCTTCCTGGTCAACGTGCCCATGGTCGCGATCGGCCTCGCCGCCTGCCTGTTCCTGCTGCCCGAGACCCGCGACCCGGCCTCCCCGCGCGTCGACGCCCTCTCCGCCGCCCTGACCGCCGCCGGGCTCGGCGCCCTGGTCTTCGGCATCATCGAGGCGCCCGGCCGTGGCTGGGGAGACGCGCTCGTGCTCGGCGCGTTCGCCGGCGCCGCCGTCCTGCTGACCGCCCTCGTCCTGCGCGAGCGCCGCATGACGCGGCCCATGCTCGACCTGACCCTGCTGCGCGAGCGCGCCTTCTTCCTCAACACGACGGCGGCGACGCTCGTGATGTTCGTGCTGTCGGGCCTGATGTTCGTGCTGCCGCCCCACCTCCAGGCCGTCCTCGGCAACGACGCGTTCGGCACCGGCGTGCGGCTGCTGCCGATGATGGGCGGCCTGCTGATCGCCGCGAAGGGCGCCGAACCCGTCGTACGGCGCTTCGGCGGGCGCGCGGTGATCAGCGGCGGGCTCGTCGTCCTCGCCTTCGCCGCGATCCTCGGCAGCCGCACCGGACCCGGCAGCGGCTACGGCTTCACCGCGCTGTGGCTCTCGGTGGCCGGACTCGGCTTCGGCTTCGCGATCGTGCCGGCCATGGACGCGGCGCTCGGCGCCCTGCCCGCGGAGCGCGCGGGGTCCGGCTCGGGGCTCCTGATGACCGTGCGTCAGGTGGGCGCCGCCGTCGGGATCGCGCTGCTCGGCTCGCTGCTCGCCGCCGCGTACACCGGCCGCCTGGACACCGATGGGCTGCCGGCGCCCGCGGCCGACGCCGCGAAGGACTCGGTCGTCGCCGCCCACGCGGTCGCCGCCCGGCTCGGCGACGACGGGCTGCGCGCCTCCGCGAACGCCGCGTACGTCCACGGCATGGACCTCGTCCTCCTGGTCAGCGGAGTGGCCGCCCTGGTGACGGCGCTGCTCGTCGCCGCGCTCCTGCCCCGGTCCGGTGCCGCGCGGACGCCGGGCACGGACCGGGGCGGCGCCCCGCACGATGCCCGACAATGAACGTCATGACGGCCGCACGGACCCCGCTCCCCGAGACCGCGCCCCCGCTCGGGCTGCGCGAACGCAAGAAGCTCAAGACCCGGCTCGCGATCCGGGAGGCGACGTACCGGCTGATCCAGGAGCAGGGCTACGAGGCCACGACGGTCGAGCAGATCGCGGAGGCCGCGGAGGTCTCCCCCTCCACGGTCTTCCGCTACTTCCCGACCAAGGAGGACATCGTCCTCACCGACGAGTTCGACCCGCTCCTGGAGCGCGAGCTGCGGCAGCGGCCCGCCGACGAACCGATCGTGGAGTCGCTGCGGCAGGTGCTGCGGCAGGCCGTCGTCCTCGGCTTCACCGAGGAGCCCGAGACCACCCGGCTGCGCACGAAGCTGATGATCGAGGTGCCCGCCGTGCGCTCGCGGATGCTGGAGAGCATGTCCGTCACCGGCGGGATCCTGTGCCGCGTCATCGCCGAGCGCACCGGCCGCGACCCCGGCGACCTGGAGGTGCGGACGTTCTCCATGGGGCTGATCGGCGCGCTCACCGAGACCACCGCGTACTGGGCCGAGCACGATCACGAGGACGACCTGGCCACGCTGGTGGACCGGACGCTGTCCGCGCTGACCAGCGGGTTCGCGGCGACCGGAAATCCCCGGTGACGCCCGCCCCGCACATGCCATCCTGACCGCATGAACGGTCCGGAGATTGTCGTCGGTTTCGCCCCCGAGCTGGGGCTCTTCGTCCCGCACGAGCGAAGGGGCGGCCCCACCGCGGCCGTGACGGACGGAGTGTCCACGCTCGGGCACGTGGTCGAGTCCCTCGGCGTCCCGCTGACGGAGGTCGGCGCGCTCGTGGTGGACGGCCGCGAGGTCGCCGCCGGGCACGTCCCCGCGGCCGGCGAGACCGTCGACGTCCGCGCGGTGGCCCGCCCCCAGGCCGTCCCCGGCGCCCCGCTCCGCTTCCTCCTCGACGTCCATCTCGGCACGCTGGCGCGGCGGTTGCGCCTCCTCGGCGTCGACGCGGCGTACGAGAGCACCGACATCGGCGACCCCGCGCTCGCCACGCGCTCGGCCGAGGAGCGGCGCGTGCTGCTCAGCCGCGACCGGGGGCTGCTGCGGCGCCGCGAGCTGTGGGCGGGCGCGTACGTCTACAGCGACCGCCCCGACGACCAGCTCCGCGACGTGCTCGGCCGCTTCGCCCCCGAGCTGACCCCCTGGACCCGCTGCACCGCCTGCAACGGCACGCTGCGCCCGGCCACGAAGGACGAGGTGGCGGACCTCCTGGAGGGCGGCACCCGCGGCACGTACGACGTCTTCGCGCAGTGCGGACAGTGCGCCCGCGTGTACTGGCGGGGCGCCCACCACGACCGCCTGGAGGCGATCGTGGACCGCGCCGTCGAGGAGTTCGGCGCGGCCCCCGGCCGGCTCGCGGCGCGTACCGCGGGAGAACGCGGATGACCGCTTCCAGGCGGACTCCACCCGGCACTGCTCGCGCCTAGGACAGCTGCTCCGCCAGCTCCGCCGGGTCCGTCGTCGGGGCCGCGCAGACGAAGCCGCGGCAGACGTACGCGGCGGGACGGCCGTCGACCAGCGGCCGGTCGGCGAGCAGCGGGAGTTCGCCCGAACCGGGCGCCCCGGCCGCGACCACCGCCCCCGGCGCCGTGCCGAGCAGTGCCGTGCGGTGCAGGTCGCCCAGGACCTCGCCGACGACCGCCACCTCGCGGGGGCCGTCCAGCGCCGCCTCCGCGACGGCGAGGCCGTGGCCGATGAAGCGCGGGACGCGGGGGCCGAGCGCCTTGACGATGCCGAGCGCCCGCTCCGCCGCCGTGCGGTGCGGCTCGGCGCCGGTGTGCGCCGCGTACGACAGGAGCGCGCCCGCGGCGGCCGTCCACCCGGAGGGCGCCGCGTTGTCCGTGGGGTCCTGGGGACGCCGGATGAGCCGCTCGGCGTCCGCCGCCGTGTCGTACAGCGCGCCGCTCTCCGCGTCCACGAACTGCGCGAGGACGTGGTCGAGCAGGAAGCCCGCGAACTCCAGCCACACGCCCTCCCCCGTGACCGAGGCCAGCGCGAGGAAGCCCTCCGCCACGTCGGCGTAGTCCTCCAGGACACCCGCGTTGGCGCCGACCCGGCCGTCCTTGGAGGTGCGGGCCAGGCGCGCGCGGGCGTCCATGTGCAGCCGTACGAGCAGATCGCCCGTGCCGACGGCCGCCGCGATCAGGTCCGGGCGGTCGAAGTACGCGCCGACCTCGGCGAGCGCGGCGATCGCGAGGCCGTTCCAGGCGGCGACCACCTTGTCGTCGCGCCCCGGCGCGGGCCGCAGCGAGCGCGCCGCGAGCAGCCTCTCCCGTACCGAGGCGAGCCGCCCGGCATCCGCCAACGGACCCTCGGCAAGCGGCAGTTGAAGTACAGACGCGCCCTTCTCGAAGGTGCCCTCCCCGGTCACCCCGAAGCAGGCCGTCGCCAGCTCGGCGTCGGCCTCGCCGAGGACCTCCGTCAGCTGCGCGGGCGTCCAGACGTAGTACGCGCCCTCGACCTGCTCGCCCGTCGCCGGGTCCGCGCTGTCCGCGTCCAGCGCGGAGGCGAACCCGCCCTCGTTCGTGCGTAGTTCACGGACCATGAAGTCCGCGGTCTCCAGGGCGATCCGGCGCGCGAGCTCCGAGCCCGTGGCCCGCCACAGATGGGCGTAGGCGCGGCACAGCAGCGCGTTGTCGTACAGCATCTTCTCGAAGTGCGGCACGATCCACTCGCGGTCGACGGAGTAGCGGGCGAAGCCGCCGCCGAGCTGGTCGTAGATGCCGCCGCGCGCCATCCGCTCGCAGGTGTCGGCGGCCATCTGCAGCGCGCCCTCGGCGCCCGTGCGGGCGTAGTGCCGCAGCAGGAACTCGACCGTCATGGCCGGCGGGAACTTGGGGGCGCCGCCGAAGCCGCCGTGCGCGGCGTCGTAGTCGCGGGTCAGGCCGAGCAGCGCCTGCGCCAGCTCGTCCTCGCCGGGCTTCTCGTCGGCGCCGTGCGTCAGCTGCCGCTCCCCGAGGTCGCGCACGACCTTGCCCGCGACCTCGGCGACCTCGCCGCGCCGGTCCGTCCACGCCCGGTGGACGCCGTCGAGGACCTGCGGGAAGGACGGCATGCCGTGCCGGGGCTCGGGCGGGAAGTACGTGCCGAAGTAGAACGGCTCGGCGTCGGGCGTGAGGAAGACGGTCATGGGCCAACCGCCCTGCCCCGTCGCGGCCTGCACGGCCTCCATGTAAACGGCGTCGACGTCGGGCCGCTCCTCGCGGTCGACCTTGATGTTCACGAACTTCTCGTTCATGAGCGCGGCCGTCGCGTCGTCCTCGAAGGACTCGTGCGCCATGACGTGGCACCAGTGGCACGCCGAGTAGCCGACCGACAGCAGAACAGGTACATCGCGCCGTCGCGCTTCCTCGAACGCCTCCGGCGTCCACGGCCACCAATCGACCGGATTGTCAGCGTGCTGCAGCAGATAAGGCGAGGTCACACCAGCCAGCCGGTTCATGCGGGCCAGCCTCTCACAACGCCCGGCCCGACCGACGAAACCCTCACGGACCCGCCTCGCTCGGCTGAATTGAACTTGCGAGGCATCACGTGGTGGGCGGCTCCTTCCCTTTCGATTCGGGCGACCCGGCACCTCGGAACAGTAGGCTGGGCGCAGCGGAACCGGACCTGCCCAGGCTCCTCGAAGGAGGTACACCATGACCGCCGAGATGGTGGCGCCCGCGTGGATGCATTCGCAGATCAGCGCGGAGCAGTACGACTCCTGGTCCGAGGAGCAGTGCGCCGGCATCGAGATCGTGGACGGGATGGTCGTCGTGAGCCCGAGCGCCTCCAAACGGCACAACCGGCTGGCCCGGATCCTGGCCAATGCCCTTGACGCCGCCGCGGGCCCGGACTGGAACGCCGACACGGACTTCGACGTCCGCCTGCAGGACGTTCCGCTCACCAACCGCCGCCCGGACGTCATCGTCTACCGGGCGGAGACCATCGACCTCACGCCTACCCGCCCCGAGCACGTACTGCTGGTCGTCGAGGTCGTGTCGCCCGGTTCGGAGACCACGGACCGGATCGTGAAGGTGGACCAGTACGCCAAAGCCGGCATCCCCTTCTACTGGCGGGTCGAGCAGGCTGCCACTGGCGTCCCGATCGTCTACACCTACGTGCTCGATCCCGCCACCAAGGCGTACAGGGACGGCGAGATGTTCACCGGCACGGTGAAGACCCCCGCGCCTTTCTCCATCACCGTCGATCTTGGGGTCATGTAAGGACGGAGAGGTCTCCCCGCTTTCGACAGCTGACCGGCATTGCCCGGATAGTCATTGTTCGCGGACCGATCGGAACATTGCCCACCTCCGGGCCGGATACACCACCTGCGGATGCCAGGCCGACTCATAAGTGATCGCTTAGCCGTGCCCGCTCAGGAACTGATCAAGGTCACGTCAACGGAAGATCACACCAACCGGGGCAGCCACCTCCGAAACTGACCCACGCCCCGGCATCCGTCTTGCGGTTCATCGACATGAACGAGCCACGACTGCCCCGCTTCGCCATCGACGCCACGAGCGCGCCAGTCGCGGGCTGGAAAGCCGTGGCACTGCAGGCAGGCACGAGCTGGCACGTGCGACCACCAGCCGACCATCCATGCGCGCCACGACCATGAGGTCGAGCGGTGCGTCGATCCCAGAACCCTACTTCTTGTGCAAGTGACAGTAACTGAAGTACCTTGCGAGACATGCAAGATGACGCATGGTCACCACCTCCTGTACTACTGACAGTCGATCTCGTGATCCTGACGCTGCGCGACAGTCGTCTGCACGTCCTCCTGGTGGAGCGGGGCGAAGATCCCTTCCGGGGCATGCTCGCGCTGCCCGGAGGATTCCTGAGCCACGATGGCGAGGAGATCCTGGACGCCGCTCACCGCGAACTGCATGAGGAAACGGCCCTGGCCTCCGGCTGGGTGCACCTTGAACAGCTGGCCGTGTACGGAAGCTCGGGTCGCGACCCGCGGGGCCGAGTCGTCTCCGTAGCTCACCTGGCGATCGCACCGGGGCTGCCCGACCCTGTCGCAGGGACGGATGCCACTGATGCCGCATGGATTCCTGCAGAAGCCGTCCTGTCCGGCGAGGCGGCCCTCGCCTTCGACCACCATCGAATCGCCGCGGACGGGATCGAACGCGCGCGCACCAAGATCGAGTTCTCGGCACTGGCCACCGCGTTCTGCGGGGAGAGCTTCACCATCACAGAGCTGCAGCAGGTGTACGAGGCCGTCTGGGGCACCACACTCGACACCCGCAATTTCTACCGGAAGGTCCAGGCCGCGAAGGGATTCATCGTTCCCGTCGGCACGGACCGCAGAACCACGGGAGGACGGCCCGCACGGCTGTACCGGGCTGGCCCGAGAACCGTGCTGTTCCCACCGCTGATTCGACCTGCGCCATCTGCGACGGAAGAGAACACGAGAGGGGAAGAGGAGTAAATGCCGAAGGGCCCAGTGGTGATTCTCACCGCCCTCAATCTTGAATATCATTCCGTGCGCCAGAGGCTGGCGGATCTTCTGGTGCATCGACATGAGCGCGGTACCCGGTTCGAGGTGGGAACCGTACGGGGCACATCGTGCCGCGTCGCGCTCGGCCTGACGAACAAGGGGAACCATTCCGCCGCGGTGATCGCCGAACGTGCGATCCAGGAGTTCTCGCCGGTGGCCGTGCTGTTCGTCGGGGTCGCCGGTGCCCTGTGGGACGCCACCAGGCTGGGTGACGTGGTGATGGCGTCACACGTGTACGCCTATCACGGCGGAACCAGCGAGGACGACGGGCTCAAAGCCCGTCCCCGGGTGTGGGAAGCGCCGCACGGCATCAGCCAACTCGCTTCGCACCTGGCCCGTTTGAACGACTGGGCAGACCCCACACCCGGTCACGAGGACGGACCGCAGGTGCGTTTCGGGGCGATCGCCGCCGGCGAGATCGTCCAGAACTCGAGGATCTCCGCCGAGGCAAAGTGGATCCGAGAGCACTACAACGACGCGCTCGCCATCGAGATGGAGGCGGCCGGTGTGGCCCAGGCCGGCCATCTCAGCGGAGCGCCGGTGGCCATCGTCCGGGGGATCAGCGACCGGGCGGACGGCACGAAGAACAGTTCGGAGGACCGCAACTGGCAGCCGCGGGCCGCGGCGAACGCAGCGGCGTTCGCCATCCGGTTGGCAGTGGAACTGGTGGGCGAGCAGGAGGAGGTCGCAATGCTCCAGGACGACAGGGGCCGTTCGGCCGACCAGTTCTACAGGCACGTCAGCAACACCGTCCACAACAGTACCGTCGGCATCGTTGCCAGCTCAGTCACGGGCAGCAGTGTCCACATGAACACGGCCTCGAAGGCATCCGGCCCGACGGATCTGATCACGGAACTGAACGAATTCCGCGATCAGCTGGGGTGGCACCGCAACGAGGGCGCCCTCGACGAGGACAGCTACCGGGAAGCCCTGACTGATCTGGACTCCGCCCTCCGGTCTGCTGGGGAGCGCACCCCTGAATCGTCGAAGCGGACGGTCATGACCCTCAAGAGGCTGCGCGGACTGGTCGCGGAGTGCCCCGCGCTGGTGGCCACGTTGGCTCCCTTGGTTGCTACGGCCGGTGACCTGGCATGAGCCACAACGACGGTGCTGCGTACAGCTCGGCCGCGTACAACTCCACCATCGGGATCCAGGCCGAGACCGTACACGACTCCACCATCTACTTCGTCCACCCGGACGCCTCGCCGCAGGAGAAGTACCGGGTCGGCGTGCAGCTCCTGGAGGACGGCGTCCCCAGCCGGGCCCGCGAAATGATCACCGATGCGATCGTCCACGGGCATGACGGCACGGAAGTTCGCTTCCACTGGGTGCTCGCCATGCTCAGCGCACGCACCCACCACGACCTGACCACCGAAGAGGTCGAGCGGCTGCGCTACGCCTCCAGGCTCGTGCGGACCTACGCCGAGGACGAGTGGAAGCAAGCCCTGCGCGTCACGTTCGACCTGTTGGCGGTACTCAGCACCACCGGCAGCGAGACCGGCCCCGTGCTGAAGCGGCTACAGGACCTACCGCTCCGCCAGCACGACGCGATCCTCCGCCACCTCGACGTCATACTCACCGGTGGGCTGAAGGACGACCTGTGGGCCGAGACCCGTGGACGGGCCAGGGCGGAGCGCTTCGACAACGACCGGGTCCAGCGGGTCTGGGCCTACTTCGCACCCGCCCCCATCGGGGCGCGGGCCGTTCAGCCCCGCCCGAGCACCGCTGCCGCCGCCAGGGCGGCCCTCCCTGTCCGGGCGCTCCTGTTCGTCATCAGCAGTGCGCTCCTCTGGGTCCTGGCACTGATCGCGGACCCGGCCCAGGCGATCATCGAGTTACCGGCGGCACTCGGCGCGGGCCTGACCGCGGCGCGCCTCGGCGTCCGGTGGTGGGGCCGGGAGCCCAGGCCGGGCCTCACGGCGGAGGCCCACGTCCCGCACCTGCACGATCCCGCCTTCGCCGAGGACGGGTTCACCAAACGCGTCCGCCATTCGTTCGATCACTACTTCAGCATTCGCAGGCCCCACGGGTTCACCTCGGATGCCTGGCTCGCCCACACGGTTCAGATCCGCAGCAACCTCGCCGCCGAGATCGCGGACCTATACCGGGAGAGCCGAATCGGTGTGGAGCGGGTCGACTGGCTGATCCGGCACCTCGCCGAGGACGCCCGAAATCGCTACAACAACGGCACCCTGTTCGATCGACACCGCCAGGACCAGACTTCGGGCAGGACGAAGGCCCTGGCCGTGGCCGCCCTCGCCGTTCTCGGCATCGCGGCTCTGGCCGCGTTCGGCACGGCGGTCTCTGGTGCCGCCCAACCGCGGTCTCTGTGGGCGTTCCTGGCCGTGCTCGGTGCGGCTTGGTCCGGGCACGCGACGGCTTCCCGATGGCTGGAGGTCCGGCGTGAAGAGCGCCGGCTGGCCCGGGAGACTCAGGAGTACCTCGAGCAACTGACCGCACGACAGATCGCCTACCAGCGCTGGAAGTCGTTCCTGGATGAGAAGCGCCCCAGCGAACTGGAGATGGAGACCTGGCTCACCTGCGACAAGACTTCGTTCGTCGATGAGGCACTCCGGCACTACCGGCTCACCTGGCGCGACCTGATCACCCACACCATCCTGGTGGCCCCGGGGCCTTCCTACAAACGTGGCCGGGTCCGAGGCGGCCCATGGCGGTACTCGCACTACGTGTTCCGCCTGTTCCTGTTCACCCAGGACGGTATCCGCGAGATCAGCTCCGAGTTCAACTTCTCCGACGGAACACGCAGGAACGAGCAGCGGAGCAACTACCGGTTCGACGCACTGACCTCCGTGCAGGTGACGGAGAACGCCGACGT
The DNA here is from genome assembly GCF_040680155.1 of Streptomyces sp. NPDC052114. Taxonomy (NCBI): domain Bacteria; kingdom Bacillati; phylum Actinomycetota; class Actinomycetes; order Kitasatosporales; family Streptomycetaceae; genus Streptomyces; species Streptomyces sp. NPDC052114. The sequence continues at coordinate 280,204 of NZ_JBFAWC010000005.1, forward strand.
CGGTTACGACCTGGAGCTCTTCCTCACCAACGGACCGGCCAGGAAGATCCGCGTCAAGGACGCTGACGCCCATCAACTGGCGCCGACCGAGACTTCCCAGGAAATCTCCGAGATCAACCTCAGCGCGGCCGGCTCCACCCACACCTTCCGCCTCCTGGAGGGGATAGCGGCGGACGGGAAGAGCTGGATCGAACGGCACGGCCCCGACAGCCTGGCGCCCTTCCAGATCGCCAGCTGATCCTTAAATCGAGCATAGGGGTGCCTGTGACCTCCACGGATGACATCACCGAGAGCAAGATCCTGCTGGCCGAGTACGACCGCCTCAAGGAGGAACAGAAGACCCGCATAGGGTTCCGCGACAACCTGCTCTACTTCACGCTCGCCGCAGCCACCGCGGTCGTGGCGATCACTGCCCAGCGCGGACAGTTCCGACTGCTGCTATCCGTCCCCGCGATCTGTCTGATCCTGGGCTGGACCTATCTGGTCAACGACGAGAAGATCTCGGCGATCGGCTGCTACGTCCGCGACCGGTTGGGGCCACGCCTGGGGGAACTCACCTCCGCCCACGGCGCAGTGTTCGGCTGGGAGATCTACCACCGCAACGTCGCGGGCCGCACCATGCGCAAGCGGCTTCAGACTGCGGTGGATCTGTTCGCGTACCTGGTCCTGCCCATGGTCTGCACGACCGCGTTCTGGTGCTCTCCCGTCGTTCAGCCCGTGCTCATGCTCGCTTCCCTCGGTCAGACGCTCGCCCTGGCCGTACTGGGCTGGCAGTTCCTGCGCCGCACGGAGCGGTAGCACCAGGCCCTCGCCAGGCGCGCGTACGACATCTCCGCCCGCGGGGTGCGAGCCGAACTCCGCCGTACAGTCAACGAGCGCCCGGCTCGAGCCCGGGAGATTCGTCCAGGTCAGGGGTCCAGGTCCATCCGTCGGCCAGTTTGATGGGCAGCTTGGCCGAGCCGTACTTGGGCGCGTGGGCCGGGATGCAGCCGGAGCCGGTGGGCTGGGTGTGGGCGACAGCTTCCCCGGCGTACGGGTTCACCACCTACATAGCGGCCGCACTTCGCAGTGCAGTCGTCCTAGCCCTTGCGCGCAGGAAGCCAACACCGCCTTGGCAATCAGCAGCGCGTCCTCAAAGTCATGGGGTTTCCCCTGCCGCTGGGTGTCCTCCCTCATCGGACACTCCCACGTGCATCGGGCTGGCCAGGACTCTGGAGAACGTCGACATACCGGTCGGGTGCCACTCGATCGAATCGGCCCGTTGAACTTCGGCTCGGGCGAGCGTACTCAGGCCCCTTCCCCTATGTGCCCAATTTGCACTCCACGCACGATGACTATCCGAATTACCCCCTACTCGCTTCTCCAGTTCCCTGCCGAGCACGCTCGGCAGGGAACTGGACGAGCAGTCTGGTGCGCTCAGCTCTCGCTCGACGCGAAGGACTTCACTCCGGTCAGGGTCGGAACGTACGCCAGCGGGCTGGCGTCGGCCCCGGAGGCGCAACGGTCGGGCAGCTCATCAGTGTGTGCCGCAACGGAACAGCCATGGTCGATGCTGCCGGCAGTGACGTCGGCGTCGTCTCCGAAGTCCCGCGCGAGCTGATCGATCGTCTTGGGGCGAGGGTGCTGGGCCCCCCGGAGCTCAAACCACAGGCGTTCGTCCTTACAGTGGTCGAGCAACCAGGAACGCAGCGCTGATTCCTCACGCCTCGCCCATGGGTCCGACAGTCACCGCCGCTTGTACTCCGGACGTTCCACGAGGGCGATCGTATGCCCGGGCTCGATGGCGTCGACCCTGGCCTGCACGACGTCCCGGTAGGTGGTCGGCCAGTGGTTCGGGACGTCGGTGACCGGTGTAACTCCCTGATTCTCGAACCAGGACAGCCTCTGGAACCAGGACGACGAGGCCGTACCGTCGGCGACCTTGCGTGCCAGCACGATTTCGAAGGCACGCTCGCCCGGCGGGAGCGGCGGCAACTCGGCGCCGGGGACGGTGGTCAGACGAGTCCACTCATCAGCGGACAGCAGCCCGTAGGCGCCGTAGACGTCCCAGTCCAGTTCCTCCTGAAGTGCGGTCATCCGGTGACGTGCCGCCCGGCAAGGGGAGGCGTGAGAGGGAAGCTGCCGCGAAGAGGTAGGGCCGGGCACATTCTTGACCAGGCAGGGGGGTATCGAGCCCGTCGGCCCCTGTGGTGGCGTTGGCCTGCTTCAGCCAGAAACAGACCGCCGATGAGTTGAGAACCCCGAGAATTGCGAAGAGGTCGTTCACGGCTGTGGCTGAGTCGCGTACGCGACCGTGATCGCCGGCTTACGATCGTCGCCCAGCGCCTAGACCCTCCAGGTCCACCAAGGGCGGGACCGGGATGCATCCCTTGCACTCAGGAGGAGCCACCTGGCTCCAAGATCGCCATGATGGTGTCCCACTTCTCCTTGAACCAGGCGGGTGATGCGGCGAGCTGCTCCTGCACCAAGACATCGATCCTCACATCGAGTTCGTCACTGCTGGTGCCCATGGCGTCACGCCTGTTCGGCTCTTATGGGTTCAACAAGTTCACTGCCACCAGTGACCGCTCCTGTAGCCGACGCTCAGCAGCACCGGCACCCCGCGCTCGCGTGCCTCCTCGAAGGCCTCGGTCGACCAGGGCCACCAGTCGACGGGGTTGTCGGCGTGCTGGAGGAGGTAGGGGGACGTCTCATGGGCCAGTCGGTTCGGCATGTGCCCATCCTGCCCTGCCGCCGCGCGCACGCACGTGAGCCCGTCGCCCGGCGGCCCGGGGCGGGGCGGTGGCGGCCCCGCCGTTTCGGTGCCGGGGCGCCGCTACACCCGGCCGAGGCGGGTGAACAGCGCCCGGCGCGCCCAGCCGGTCCGGCGCAGGCCCGCCCGGACGCACCAGGCGGCCGCGCCCAGCGCGACCAGCAGCCCGCCGAGCGCGGTCGGCATCTCGTTCATCACGAGGACGCCGACCAGCACGACGACGAGTCCGTCGAACTGCCACACGAAGACCCGGAGTCCGGAGAGGTCGCCAAGCGGCGTGATGACGGGCAGCAGCAGTTCGACGGGCAGGTTCATCTTCATCTCGCGCAGGAACCTGGCGCCGAGCACGAGGACCACCGACCCCGCGGCGAGCAGCAGGGCCTCGGCCGCCCTGCCGTCCTCCAGTGGCCACCGGGTCGCGGCCGTGACCCCGCTCGCGAGGCTCACCGCGGCCACCACCGCGACGACCGGCCAGGCCAGGGTGCGCGCGAGCATCCCGCCCCACCACTCGCCGAACAGCGGGGCCAGGGTCAGCTCGTCGCGCAGGCCGCGCCAGGTCTCGCCGACCCACCCGGACCCCCAGTACACGGCGGCCGCGCCGACCACCCAGGAGAACGTCGCGAGCCGGGCGTCCGGCTCCGCGACGCCGAGCGTCAGGGCGGCGCCGCCGCCCAGCAGGAACGCCACGGCCGCGATCGCGCGGCCCCGCGTGCGCAGGGCGCGGACCGCCCCTTGCGCGAGGTGGCCGCGCAGGCGGCCGTCCGGGCGTACGAGAGCCGAGGTGAGCCCGCGCGGCTGCGGGCGGTACAGGTCGAGCGCGTGGTGGAGCGTGCCGGTCCAGGCGAAGGTCTGGGCCTCGGCGGCGCGCGCCGACTCGCGGGCCAGCCGGGCGAGATCGACCGTGCGGACCGACCGGAAGGCGGACCGGCCGAGCAGCACGGCCGCGACCGCGAGCACCCCCGCGACCAGCCACAGGCCGCCCCCGCCCAGGAGGGCGGAGCGGCCGAGCAGCGCCACGACGACGGCCGCGGCGGCCACGCCGGAGGCGAGCAGGAGGTTCTCCCGCACCTCCCTGACCTGGCCCCACAGCCACGCCACGGAGGCGACGGCGCCGATGCCCACCACGCCCGCCACGCCCGGCGGTACGAGCGCGCTGCCCGCGTCGTCGAACAGGTCGGTCACGAGGAACGTCGTCGTGCACACCGCGAGGAGCGTGCCGAGTCCCGCGTAGGCGAGACGGCGGCGGGCGATCGTGCCGAGGTAGTGCGTCGGGGACAGGTCCGTGGACATGAACACGTGCAGCAGGAACGGCTTGAGCACCAGCGGTCCCCAGAACCGGCCGGCCAGCTGGGCGCCCCAGACGACCGCCGCCGCGAACAGGCACACCACGGGCGTCGCCGCCTCGGCGGACTCCAGGGAGACGAGCGCCCGCGAGGTCCTCACCAGGTGGACGACCGGCGCCACATAGACGAAGGCGAGGATGGCGGTGAGGTAGATGGTGTACGCCCGGTCGTGCACCGTGGCGCGGTCGCCGCGGTGGGCGTACCGGTGGCGTACGGCGTGGACGCGCGCCCTGGGATCGGCCTCGACGGCGGTGATGCTGTCCGTCGTCATCCCAGCTCCATGACGCCGTCGCAGGCTTCCACCACGGCGGCCTCATGGGTGGCGACGAGGAACGAGGTGCCCTCCTCGGCGCGCTCGACGAGCAGTTCGGCGACGAGGTCGACGCGGTCGGTGTCGAGGTGCCGCTCGGGCTCGTCGAGCAGGACGACGTCGGCGGGGCGGACCAGGGTCAGGGCGAGGCTGAACAACTGGAGCTGGCCGGAGGAGAGCTGCGAGGGAAACCGCTCGCCCAAGGCGGAGAGGCCGAGCCGGTCGATGACCTCCTCGGCGCGCTCGGCGGTCGTCGTGGTGTTGCCGTACCAGGAGGCGGCCACGAGGGTCACCTGCTCGCGCAGCGTCATGTCGCGCGCGACGGGCACCGGTTCGACGAGCGAGGCCACGAGCCGCCGGTGCCGGGGCCGGGCCAGGTCGACGCGCTCGCCCTGCACCAGGACGGCACCGTCCGTCAGCCGCCGGCTCCCCAGGAAGGCCCGCAGGAGGGTCGTCTTGCCGGAGCCGTTGCTGCCGGTGAGGCACCAGAACTCGCCGGGCATCACCGCGAACGTCGTCGGCGCCAGCAGAGTGGTCCCGTCCAGGACGACCGTGGCGTCCTGCGCGGCGATCGCGGGCACCTCGCTCACGGGCGCTCCAGGACGACGAGCGTCTCCCGCGAGCGCGCGCCGTAGGGCTCTCCCGCGTACGACCCGTTGACGTCCGCCTCCTCCAGACCCGCGATCCGCGCCATCAGGCGGATCTCCGCGAGCGTAGCCCAGGTGGCCTTCTCGTGGAACGCGGTGGCTGACGGCGGATTCCGGAGGGTGTTATTCCGGCCTGCGCCGGAGCGGAAGGTCACCGATCCGCCGCCGCCCTCGCTTCCGGGCCCTGTACGCAGGACACTTGTGAAGTGCAGGCAACTGTTGCTCTCGGAGGGGGAACCCATATGCGGGACAGCCATCGGGCCGAGGCCGAGCGGCTGTTGGCACGGGCCGTGGAGGAGGAGGTCCGGCGTTCGGGCGGCCGCGTCGACGGCGGCGTACTGCTCTCGCGGGCGCGCGGCGCCCTGGACGCCATGGCGCAGACGGCCGACGAGGAGTACGGCGCGTACACCCACGCGCTCGACGACGCGCAGGCCGGCCACCTCACCTTCGGACAGCGCTACGCACGCGAGGGAGCGGGAACTCCCCTGCTGGTGGCGGTGGTTGCCGCCGTCGCCGCCGGCGTCTCCGACCTGTCGTTCGGCACGAGCGTCGGCACGGCCCTGGGCACCGGCGCGGTCGTCGCCGTGGCGGGCGCGGCGGCCACCGTCGTGAAGGTGACGGCCTCCCACGTGCCCGCCGCCAGCCGCCGCGCGGGGGCGCTCAGCCAGCCGGGCGGGCCCGAGCAGCTGCGGCTGCAATGGCTGACGGCGCTCGAAGTGCGCGGCATCCGGCCCTTCCTCGACCAGCAGCGCCTCCTCGCCGCCTCGACCGGCACCCGGACGGCGAAGCAGGCCGCGCCCCAGCTGCGCGGCACGGACAAGAGCGCGGCGGCGCGGCGGCGCTCCGTGCTGGAGCAGTCCTTCGCCCAACTCCCGGAGAACACCGGACCGTTCGCCGGCCGCAGGGCCGAGCTCGGACGGATCGCGCAGTGGGTGCACGCGGCGCGCGCCAGCACCGACACCCGGCCCACGGTCGTCGTGCTGCACGGCGTGCCCGGCTCGGGGCGGACCTCGCTCGCGGTGCGGGCCGCGCACGACCTGCGCGACCAGTTCCGCGGCGCGTGCGTGGTGGACCTGCGCGGCGACGCCCCGCAGGAGAGCCCGCTGTCCACGCGCGACGCCCTGCTGCATCTGCTGAATCGGTTGGGCGCCCCGCGCGAGCAGCTCCTCTTCCGGGAGCGCTCCTCGCAGGAGCAGCAGGTCAAGCGGCTCAGCGAGCTGTACAGCCAGTACCTGACGGGCCTCGCCGTGACGATCGTGCTCGACGACGCGAGCGACGCCGAGCAGGTCCGCACGCTGATCCCCGAGCGCTCCGACAGCCTCGTCGTCGTCACCGCCCGGGAGCCCCTCGAACTGCCCGCGGACCTGCCGGCCTGGGTGCACATGCTGCCGGTCGAGGCCCTGGACGAGGCGGGCGCCGAGGAGCTGCTGCGCGCCAGCGCCGAGGACCTCTCCGGGCCCTACGACGCCGAATCGGCCGACGCGGTGCGGCAGTTGTGCGGCGGCCTGCCGCTGGCGCTGCGCGCCGCGGGCTCCTCGCTCGGTCCGCGGACGCCGCGGGAGCTGGCCACCGACCTCTCCGCGTACGGCCCCACCGAGAAGGTCGGCCCCGTCGAACGCGTCCTGTGGCTGCGCTACACCGACCAGTCAGAAACGGCCCGGCGGCTGCTGCGGCGGCTCGCGCTGGCCGGGCGCGCCTCGCTGGGCGCGGCGGCGGCCGCCGCGCTGCTCGCCACCGACGAGCACGAGGCGGCCCGCCAACTGTCCGCGCTCTCCCGCGCGGGCCTGGTCGACGAGCTGCGGGGCGGCCGTCACCGGCTGCACGACCTCGTCCGGTCCTTCGCCCAGGCCCGGCTCCTTGACGAGGAGGAGCCCGCCGAGCGGACCGCAGCGCAGGAGCGCCTCATCGCGAGCTACGGCGAGCTGGCCGACACGGTGATCCGGCTGGTCGACGGCAAGACGTCCACGCGCGCCGACCAGTTCGGGCAGCACGGCTTCGCCTCCCTGGACGCGGCGCTGCGCTGGCTGGACGACGAGTCGACGTTCATCACGGCGGCGCTGCGGCACGCGGAGGGCGTCGACCAGCAGGCCGTGCTCAACCTCCTGGGCGCGCTGTGCGACTACTGCCTGCTGCGCGGCGACCTCTACCGCCTGGGCGAGATCAACGAACTGACGCAGGCCATCGACCAGGGCCTGCTGGGCCGCAGCGTGCAGTGGCGCACGGGCATCGCGGCCCGCCAGCTCGGCGAACTCGACCAGTCGCGCACGACGCTGAACTCGGTGGTCGACCTCTACTTCGAGGCCCACCAGGACGCGGCCGCCGCCCGCGCGCTCGGCTCCCTCGGCATCACGCTGCACCACCAGGGCAACCTGACGGAGGCCGCGGCCCGGCTCACCGAGGCGCTCGACCTGCAGGCCGCCGACGAGCTCGCGGGCGACCGCGCCTGGACGCTGCACGCGCTCGCGGCCGTCGAGCGCGACCGCGCGCACCTCGCGCACGCCCTGGAGATGCTGACCACGGCGCTGGAGCTGCACCACCGCAGCGGCTCGGTGCACGGCGAGGCGTGGACGCACTTCCAGCTCGGCCAGCTCTGCCTGCGCAAGGGCGACGTACCGCGCGCGGAGGGCGAGCTGCGCGCGGCCCTCGACCTGTACGGCCGCACCCGTGACCCGCGCGGCGAGGCCTGGGCGATGACGCAGCTGGCGCGGGCGCGGCTGGTGGACGGCGATCCGTCGCCCGCGGTCGACGGCCTGCGCCAGGCGGTCTCGCGGCACCGCGACAACGAGGACGCGCGCGGCGAGGCCTGGTCCCTGTACTACCTCGGCCAGGCCCTGGAGGAGACCGGCAACCTCGACGAGGCGGTGCGGGACCTGGAGCGGGCACGGACGATGTTCTCCCGGATGCGGGACGTGTACGGCCTGGCGTGCGCGCGCCACCACTCCGCGCGCGTGACCCGCGACCAGCGCGCCGCCCAGACGGGCTCGCTGCGCAACTCCGGCTTCGCCCGCCAGCTCCTGGTGGACGCCCGCGCCGACTTCCAGCGGATCGGCGTCGCGCACGGCGAGGCCTGGACGTGCCTGGAGCTGGTGGTCGTGGACGCCGGCAACACCCGCACCCAGCAGGCGCTCACCCTGTGCGACGAGGCCATCGCCCTGTTCGCCTCGTACGAGGACCGCCGCGGCGGCGACTGGGCCCGCTTCCTGCGCTGCACCCTGCTGCCGTACGCGTCGCCCGGCGGCTGGGAGATCGGCACGGCGGTCGCCCAGGAGGAGCTGGCCCAGCTGGCCCGCGAGGACCACCCGACCCGCGACGGCAAGCTCGCCGAGTACGTCCAGGCGTACGCCCTGCTCCTGGAGCGCGGCGCCGACCTGGAGGCGGGCTGGCAGGCCTGGCGCCTCGGCATGGTCCCCAACCGCCACGCGCGGGAGGTGATGGGGGTCCCGGTGCCCGCGGCCTGAGGGGGCGGCCCGTGCAGGCGGAGCGGTCAGCGGTCCTGACGGAAGCGGTGGACCGACGGGTCGTAGACGGGGGCGGGGAAGCGCGTGCCGGTGAGGGCGTCGGGGACCGGGGTCCCGGCCGTCGTGGTGAGCGGGATGTGCCCGGCCCAGGCCTCGACCCCGTCGTCCTTGGGCTCGTCCCGTGCGAAGCCGGCGCGCACCTTCATCGAGAACTCCTCGATGGGCAGGGTGAGCACGGCGGTGTAGTGCGCCTCCGCCACACTCGGCCTGCGGGCCGCGTGGGGGCCGGAGAGCCGCCCGGGGACGACGCTCTCCACGACGCGGGCCAGCGCCTCGGCGCGTTCGTGCGCGTCCTCGATCGGGGAGGCCTGCCCGAAGACCATCACCGACCGGTAGGCGGCCGAGTGGTGGGAGGAGGCGCGGCCCAGGATGACGCCGTCGATCAGCGTGGCCGTCACGCACAAGGGGGCGCCCGCGGCGGCGGCCGTCATGAAACGGCCGAAGGCGGAACCGTGCAGGAGCAGTCGGTCGCCCTCACGCATGTGGAGGGTGGGGATGACGACCGGACCGTCGTCGGTGGCGAAGCCGACATGGACCGCGAGCGCCTCGTCCAGGACTGCGTAGGCGGCGTCGCGGTCGTGGGTGACCCGCTCTGGGTAGCGCTGCGCCGTGGTGCGTGCGGCGGGTGGCATGGCCCTCACGCTAAGCGGCGGTCCACCGGTAGGCGCGGACCACGGCGCCGCGGCGCGTACGAGCCCACCCGCTGGGCGCACCGGCACCCGGTCAACGGAGGACGACCCCCGTCAGGGGCCGTCCCCATGGCTCAGGAGCGGCTCAGGAGCCGCCGGACGTCTTCTTCGCGGCAGCGGTGTCCTCACCGGCCGCCGCGCCGACCGGCTCCTTCTCCTTGAAGTCGACCTTCCCCATGTGCCGGTTCATGGACTTCATCAGGCCCCAGACGGCCAGGGCCATCACAGCGAAGACGATGAAGCCCAGCACGCCGGGGGTCACCTTGTCGTCGTCGACCTCCTTGGCAAGAGGGACGAGATGCGTCATTGCCAGATGTACGTTCACGCTAGGCATTGTCGCGGATGCCCGCAAAGAGGTCGTCCTCGGGGAGGGAAGTATCGACGAGCGACTTCGCGAGCTCGTACTCCTCCGTGGGCCAGACCTCCTTCTGGAGCTCCATCGGCACCCGGAACCAGCCGCCCTCGGGGTCGATCTGCGTGGCGTGCGCGATCAGCGCCTTGTCGCGGATCTCATAGAAGTCGGCGCACGGCACGTGCGTGGTCAGCGTGCGCTCGACCCGCTCGAACTCGTCCCAGCGCTTGAGCCAGTCCCCGTACGGCGACTCCATGCCGCGCTCGATCATGGCGTGGTGCAGCGCCTCGGTGCGCGGGCGGTTGAAGCCCTGGTTGTAGTAGAGCTTCTGCGGCTGGAAGACCGGGCCGAACTCGCTCTCGGGGTACTTCTCTGCGTCCGCCGCGCCCTCGAAGGCCACCATCGTGATCTTGTGGGTCATGATGTGGTCGGGGTGCGGGTACCCGCCGTTCTCGTCGTACGTCGTGATGACCTGCGGCCGGAACGAACGGATCTGGCGGACCAGCTCACCGGCCGCCTTGTCGACGTCCTCCAGGGCGAAGCAGCCCTCGGGCAGCGGCGGCAGCGGATCGCCCTCGGGCAGCCCCGAGTCGACGAAGCCCAGCCACTCCTGCTTGACGCCGAGGATCTCGCGCGCCTCGTCCATCTCCTTCTTGCGCACCTCGTGGATGTGCTCCTGGATGTAGGTGTCACCCTGGAGCTTGGGGTTGAGGATGTCGCCACGCTCCCCGCCCGTGCAGGTCACGACGAGGACGTCCACCCCCTCGGACACATACTTGGCCATGGTGGCCGCGCCCTTGCTCGACTCGTCGTCGGGGTGGGCGTGAACGGCCATCAGTCGCAGCTGCTCAGTCAAGACTCGATCCTCGGTAATCGGGCGTCCTGTGTGCATTGACGCCATGAAGTTGGTGCCGTCCCGCGGGAACGTCGTTGAGGGGCGGCGGTCTGCGGCGGGCGGGAGGCTTCTATAGTGACGGAACCGGGGGGCGGAAAATTCCGGCATCCCCTGTTCCTGGAGGACGATCATGGCGGCGGTGGGCTCGAAGCTCCCCGAGGGGCAGCCCGGCGGCATTCCCGAGGGCCGGTACGGCCGCTCGCGCACGGCCGACGAGGCCGCGGACCGCAAGCTGAAGATCGTCGGCTCCGTGCTCGGCGTGCTCCTGCTGGGCGTCGTCGGCTGGTTCGGCTACGACTACATCAACGGCGCGAAGCTCAGCGCCGAGGTCATCAAGTTCGACGTCGTCTCGGACAGCTCCGTCGAGGCGCACCTCGAAGTGCGCAAGGACGCCGGCGCCAAGGGCTACTGCACCCTGCGCTCGCAGGCCGAGTCCGGCGCCGAGGTCGGCCGCGCGGACTTCCGCTTCGACCAGGACAAGAGCCGTATCGACAAGGTCGTCACCCTGCGTACGACGGCGAAGGCCACCAGCGTCGAGCTGCTGGGCTGTCACTCCGACTGACCCCGCGGTCCCGGAGGCCGTGACGGCTTTACCGCGCTCACCTGCGTTGACGCAAATCTGATGGCTTATGTCCTCCCCCTTCCGCGCCTGAATTGTTAGGCTCGTGGTTTCGCCCACCCGTGAGGGAACATCCTTCTGGGTAGGGCGATGCTTTGTATTCCCAGTACCTACGAGGAGCACCTGTGACCCAGACCAGCGAGAACGTCACCTGGCTGACCCAGGAGGCGTACAACAAGCTCAAGGACGAGCTTGAGTACCTGTCTGGTCCCGCGCGCACCGAGATCGCAGCGAAGATCGCGGCCGCGCGTGAGGAGGGCGACCTGCGCGAGAACGGCGGGTACCACGCGGCCAAGGAGGAGCAGGGCAAGCAGGAGCTCCGCGTCCGCCAGCTGACCCAGCTCCTGGAGACCGCACGGGTCGGCGAGGCCCCCGCCGACGACGGTGTCGTGGAGCCCGGCATGGTCGTGACCATCGCCTTCGACGGCGACGAGGACGACACCACGACCTTCCTGCTCGCCTCCCGTGAGTACGCGAGCGACGACATCGAGACGTATTCGCCGCAGTCCCCGCTGGGCACCGGCGTGAACGGCAAGAAGATCGGCGAGAACGCGGAGTACGAGCTGCCGAACGGCAAGTTCGCCTCCGTCAAGATCCTCGAGGCCAAGCCGTACGTGGGCTGACGCCCGCTTTCCGCTTCGGCCGCGAAAGGGCCCCGGCACCGTGTGTGCCGGGGCCCTTTCGCATGTCCGTCAGGCCGTCGCCGAGCGGTACTTGCGCACCGCGAGCGTCCGGAACACCACGATGATCACGACGGACCAGATCAGCGAGGCCCAGACGGGGTGCTCCATCGGCCAGGCGCCGGTCACCGACTTCGGGACTCCCTCGATCGTGTTGCCGAACAGCTCGCGGGCCGCGGCCACCGTGGCACTGAAGGGGTTCCATTCGGCGACGTACTGAAGGAACTTCGGCATGCCGTCGACCGGGACGAACGCGTTCGAGATGAACGTCAGCGGGAACAGCCAGATCAGGCCGCCCGAGGTCGCCGCCTCCGGGGTCCGCACGGACAGGCCGATCAGGGCGCCGATCCAGGTGAACGCGTAACCGAGCAGCAGGAGCAGGGCGAAGCCGGCCAGCACCTTGCCGATGTTCTCGTGCGCACGCCAGCCGACGATCAGCGCGACCACGGCCAGCACGGCCAGCGTCACGGCCGTCTGCACCAGGTCGGCGATGGTGCGGCCGGTGAGGACCGCGCCGCGCGCCATGGGCAGCGAGCGGAAGCGGTCGATGAGGCCCTTGTGCATGTCGTCGGCGATTCCGGCTCCCGCGCCGGCGGTCGCGAAGGTGACGGTCTGCGCGAAGATGCCCGCCATCAGGAATTCCTTGTAGGCGCTCGCGCTGCCCGAGGGCGCCCCCGGGATGTTGATGGAGCCGCCGAAGACGTACGTGAACAGGACCACGAACATCACCGGCTGGATGATCCCGAAGAGGATCATCTCGGGGATCCTGGTCATCCGGATGAGGTTGCGCTTGGCGACGACCAGGGAGTCCCTGACGGACTGGCCGATGCCGCCGGCGGGCCTGGGTGCCGCCGTGCGGACGGTGTCGGAGACGGTGCTCACTTGTCGGCCTCCTTCGTGCGCTGCTGCTGCGACGCGGCCCCCGCGCCCGCGCCGTCGCCCTCTGCCTCGCCGTCGTCCGCCTGCTCGGCGACGTGGCCGGTGAGGGAGATGAACACGTCGTCGAGGGTCGGGCGGCGCAGGCCGATGTCGTCGATCTCGATGCCGCGGGCGTCCAGCTCGCGGATGACCTCGGCGAGCAGCTTGGCGCCGCCGGTGACCGGCACGGTCAGCTTGCGGGTGTGCTCGGCGACGGCCACCTCGCCCTTGCCGAAGCCGCGCAGCACCTCGGAGGCGGCGGGGATGCGGTCGCGGTCGTGCACGACGACCTCGACGCGCTCGCCGCCGGTCTGGGCCTTGAGCTGGTCGGAGGTGCCGCGGGCGATGACGCGGCCGTGGTCGACGACGCAGATGTCGTGCGCCAGGTGGTCGGCCTCTTCGAGGTACTGCGTGGTGAGGAGCAGGGTGGTGCCGCCCGAGACGAGCTCCTGGATGACCTCCCAGAGCTGCTGGCGGTTGCGCGGGTCGAGGCCGGTGGTCGGCTCGTCCATGAACATCACGGGCGGCGAGACGACGAGGGCGGCCGCGAGGTCGAGGCGGCGGCGCATGCCTCCCGAGTACGTCTTGGAGGGGCGGTCCGCGGCGTCGGCGAGGTTGAACCGGTCGAGCAGTTCACCCGCCCTGGCCTTCGCCTCCTTGGCCCGCATCTGGTACAGCTGGCCGACCATCTGGAGGTTCTCACGGCCCGTCAGATACTCGTCCACGGCGGCGAACTGACCGGACAGGCCGATCGAGCGCCGCACCTCGTTCGGGTGCTTGAGCACGTCGATGCCCGCGACGACCGCCTTCCCGCTGTCCGGGGCGAGGAGGGTCGTCAGGCAGCGGACCGCGGTGGTCTTCCCCGCGCCGTTCGGCCCGAGGAGGCCGAGCACGGTGCCCTCCGGGACGTCCAGATCGACGCCGTCCAGAGCCCTTACGTCGCCGAAGGTCTTCACCAGGCCTTCGGCGTAGATGGCGCCTGGCATGTGGGTTCTCCCAGTGTTTTGGGTGACTTCCTGGGCAAAATCTTAGATTTGCCGGACTTCGCACGCCCGGCGACCGGTGGCATGCGACACACCATAACGCGATACATCGCGTCTGCTCATCCATTTTTCCCGAGGTTTTTTCGGACGATCGAGAACGAGCGGTCGTAGACGTCTACGACCGCTTGGAGGCGACCGATGATCGCCGCCGGCGGCTCCGGACCCCTCGGCCTCCCCTCGGACGGCCTCTCCTCGGGCGGCCTCCCCTCGGCCTCCTTCGGACCGCCCCGGACCGTCCCGAACCGGCCCGTACCGCCTCGTACCGCCTCGGACCGCCCCGGCCCGCCCCGGCCCGCCTCGGGTCAGCCGATGACGGTGTAGCCCGCGTCCCGCAGCGCCGCGCTCACCTCGACGCAGTGCGCGGGGCCCTTCGTCTCCAGGTGCAGCTCGACCTCCGCCTCCGCGAGCCCCAGCCGCGGGTCGGTGCGCACATGGCTCACGTCCAGGACGTTGGCGTCGACCGTCGAGAGCACCGCGAGCAGCGTGGCCAGCGCCCCGGGGCGGTCCGTCAGGCGCAGCCGCAGCGAGAGGTAGCGGCCCGCCGCCGCCATGCCGTGCCGCAGGATCCGCTGGATCAGGAGCGGGTCCACGTTGCCGCCGGACAGCAGCGCCACGACCGGGCCCTCGAACGCCCGCGGGTCGCCCAGCAGCGCGGCGACCGGGCTCGCGCCGGCGGGCTCGACGACCATCTTGGCCCGCTCCAGGCAGAGCAGCAGCGCGCTGGACAGCTCGTCCTCGGAGACCGTGACGACGTCGTCGACCAGCTCCTCGACCAGCTGAAACGGTACGTCTCCGGGGCGCCCCACCTTGATGCCGTCGGCCATCGTCGCGGGGCTGACGATCGACACCGGGTGCCCGGCGGCCAGCGAGGGCGGGTAGGCCGCGGCGCCCGCCGCCTGCACGCCGACCACCCGCACGTCCGGACGCAGCGCCTTGACCGCGACCGCGATGCCCGCCGCCAGGCCGCCGCCCCCGACGCCCACGACCAGGGTCCGCACCTCCGGGCACTGCTCCAGGATCTCCAGGCCGACCGTGCCCTGCCCCGCGATGATGTCCGGGTGGTCGAAGGGGTGGATGAACACCGCGCCCGTCTCGCGCGCGTACTCCTCGGCGGCGGCCAGCGTCTCGTCGACGACCTGGCCGTGCAGCCTCACCTGCGCGCCGTAGTCCCGCGTCGCCGCGACCTTGGGCAGCGGCGCCCCGGCCGGCATGAACACCGTGGAGCGCACGCCGAGCAGTGCGGAGGCCAGCGCCACGCCCTGCGCGTGGTTGCCCGCGCTGGCGGCCACGACACCGGCCGCGCGCTCCTCGGGGAGCAGGCCCGCGATCCGCACGTAGGCGCCGCGGAGCTTGAACGAGCCGGTCCGCTGGAGGTTCTCGCACTTCAGGTGCACCGGCGCCCCGACCAGCTGCGACAGGTGCCTGCTGCCCTCCATCGCCGTCATCCTGGCCACTCCGGAGAGGATCTTCTGCGCGCCCCGCACGTCGTCGAGGGTCACCGCCGGCAAGGAGTCACGCATGGGGTAGCTCATGACGGCAGTCTCGCAGCCGTCGCCGGAGTCCTCAGGGGATGCCCAAGGGACGAGACCGTTCTCCCCGTAGGTTTGCGCAGCGCAGGTACGGTCTGCGCCGTGTCCGCGTACCCTGTCCCCCAATCCATTGCCCTCGCATGAAGTGAGCCCCCGGCCATGCCCACAACTCCGGACATGACGACCGCCAGTGAACCCGGCCTTCTCGACAGCCTGCAGCACCAGGTGGCGGTGTTCGCCCGCCGCGCGGAACAGACCCGCCTCGGCGGCGTAGGACAGGTCCGCAACTCCATGGACCGCGCCGCATATCTGCTGCTCAACCGCCTGGACAAGGAAGGCCCGATGGGCGTCAAGGCGCTCGCGGCAAGCATGGGCATCGACTCCTCCACAGTCACCCGGCAGGTCGCCCCGCTGGTCGACACGGGACTCGTCAAACGCACCTCGCACCCCGAGGACGGCCGTGCCGTGGTGCTCCAGCTCTCGCCGCGCGGGCAGGCCAGGCTCGACGAGGTGCGCTCCTCGCGCCGCGAGCTGATGGCCGAGTTGACGCAGGACTGGGCCCCCGAGGAGCGCGAGAGCTTCTGTGCGCTCCTCACACGCTTCAATTCCGCCCTCTCGGCACGGCAGACGTCGCAGACGGCGCCCGGTGGAGAGGTTTCGGCCACTCCGGAGTCTTGACCCCGGCCCCGCGTCTGGCCTCATATGAGACCGGGATCCCCCTTCCTTCCGGCCGGGAGGCACGGTGCGAGAACGGCAGGCGCTCCAGAGCGCCCGCCGTGCCCGGGAGTTCGAGGCATTCGTCGCGGGCGCGGCAGGGCGGCTCCTGCATGCCACCACACTGCTCACGGCCGAGCCCCCGGACGACAACCCACGCGCGCGTGCCCTGCTGACCGCGGCGCTCGCGCACACGTACGCGACCTGGGACCGGCTGCGCGGCGAGGACCCCTACGACCGCGCCCGCCAACAGGTCGCCGTCCGCTTCGCGCGCGCGGCCTGGCGCCGCCGCCGCGGCCACGGCGGGGTCCTGGAGCGGCTCGGCCCGCAGGAGCGGCTGATTCTCGTGCTGCGCATGTACGAGGGCGTGGCCGAGGAACAGACGGCCGCGCTGCTCGGCCTGCCCGCCGAGCGGGTCTCCGCGATCTGCGCCCGCGCCATGGCGACGGTCCTGCACCCGCCGCGCGGCCCCGCGCCGGCCCGCGCGCTGAGCGGGGCGGCGCCCTCATGAGTCAGTACGAGCGCAAGGAGAGCGCCGTGCGCCGCCTGCTGGAGGGCACGGCGCCCGCGGTGCCGCCCGAGCTGTGCGACGACGCGGTGCGGCGGGGCGGCCGGATGCTGCGGCGCCGCACGGCGGTGCGGCGGGTCTGCTGGACGCTGCTGTTCGCGGCCGCGGTGGCGTTCCTCGTGTGGGCGTCGGTCGCCCGGCCGTGGGTGGAGCCGCCGTCCGACACGACCCCACCCCTCACGCGCTGGTAGCGGCTAGCCCAGCGCCTGCTGAAGGTCGGCGACGAGGTCGTCCGCCGACTCGATGCCGACCGACAGGCGCACCAGGTCCGCGGGGACCTCCAGGGCCGAGCCCGCCACCGAGGCGTGCGTCATGCGGCCCGGGTGCTCGATCAGCGACTCGACGCCGCCCAGGGACTCGCCCAGGGTGAACAGCTTGGCGCGGTTGCAGACCTCGACGGCCGCCTCCTCGCCGCCCTCCACCTGGAACGACACCATGCCGCCGAAGGCGCGCATCTGCTTGGCGGCGATCTCGTGACCGGGGTGCTCCGGAAGGCCCGGGTACAGGACGCGCGTCACGCGCGCGTGCCGGGTCAGCATCTCGGTGACCTTGCCGGCGTTCTCGCTGTGCCGGTCCATGCGGACCGCGAGGGTCTTGATGCCGCGCAGCACCAGCCAGGAGTCGAAGGGCCCCGCGACGGCACCCATCGCGTTCTGGTGGTACGCGAGCTCCTCGCCGAGGGCGTCGTCGCCCACGACGAGCGCGCCGCCGACCACGTCCGAGTGACCGCCCATGTACTTCGTCATGGAGTGCACGACGACGTCCGCGCCGAGCGCGAGCGGCTGCTGGAGGTAGGGGCTGGCGAAGGTGTTGTCGACCACGAGGCGCGCGCCGGCCTCGCGGGCGATCTGCGCGACGGCGGCGATGTCGGTGATGCCGAGCAGCGGGTTGGAGGGGGTCTCCACCCAGATGGCCTTCGTACGGTCGGTCAGCGCGGCCCGCACCGACTCCGGGTCGGAGGTGTCGGCCACCGACCACTCCACGCCCCACCGCGAGACGACCTTGGCGAACAGCCGGAAGGTGCCGCCGTACGCGTCGTTGGGGATGACCACGTGGTCGCCGGGGGCGAGCAGCGTACGGAGAAGGCAGTCCTCGGCGGCGAGGCCGGAGGCGAAGGCCAGGCCGCGGCGGCCGCCCTCCAGCGCGGCCAGGTTCTCCTCCAGGGCGGTCCTGGTCGGGTTCGCGCTACGGCTGTACTCATAGCCGCCGCGCAGTCCGCCGACACCGTCCTGCTTGTAGGTCGAGACCTGATAGATGGGCGGGACGACGGCGCCGGTGAGGGGGTCGGCGGTGTTCCCGGCGTGGATCGCCACGGTCTCGAAATTCTGCGTGCTGTGCGAGTCACTCATGCGGCCTGAGCGTAGTGCGCGCGCGGGGGCTTCCGCCGGGTCGGTACGGGTACGTCCGGCCAGGTTGGCCAATTGTCGGACGCGTCTGGTTCGCTTGTGTCATGGAGATTCTCTGGTTCCTGTTCGCGGTGATCATGATCGGTGCGGTCCTGGGGCCCGTACTGCTGCGCAGGCGCGGCGGAATCCGGCAGGTCGCACCGGGCTCGCCGGACGCCGCGGACCCCGCGGACTACGGCTTCCTGCGCCAGGAGGAGCTGGACATCCGCATGCCCGGACCGGACGCGGATCTCCTCGAAGTGCTCGACCTGGTCCAGCGCACCCAGGAGTGGAAGGCCGCCTCGCAGCTCCTCGCGGGCACGGAGACGCACGGCGAGCTGCGCTGGCAGCGCGTGCAGGCCTTCGCGGGCGCGGCCTCGCTGGAGCTGGCCCGGCGGCCCGGCGGCGTCGGCGACAACCCCGGCGGGCAGTGGCTGCGGGTCTGGCGTGCCGAGGCGCCCAAGGACGCGGGCGGCGCCGCGGTGCACGCGGAGTTCCTCGTCCAGCAGGCGTGGCGCACCGCCACGCAGGGCACGGACGAGTTCCGGATCATCCTGGAGGAGGCCAGGGAGGCCTGCGCGCAGGCCGCGCTGCTCTCCCCCGGCGACCCGGTGCCGTACATCATCGAGCTCTCCATCGCGCGCGGACTGGCGTACTCCCGCGAGGAGTTCGAGCAGCTGTGGCTGAAGATCCTGGACCGCGCGCCCGCGCACATGGGCGCGCATCTGGCCGCGCTGCACTACTGGTGCGAGAAGTGGCACGGCTCGCGCGACCTGGCGTACGGCTTCACGGAGGCCGCCGCCGCCCGCGCACCCCGGGGCTCGCTGCTCGCCGCGCTCCCGCTCTTCGCCGTCCACGAGCACCTGCCCGAGGTCAACCTGGTCCGGGGGTTCTACGAGAGCGAGGTCGTCACCAAGGCCGTCGAGGGCGCGCTGTTCGCGGTGCACTCCGCGCGCGCGGACGACCCGATGCTGGCGCACGTCCGCCACCTCCTGGTCTTCTTCCTGGTCCGCAGCGAGCGCTGGGCGGAGGCCATGAACCAGCTGGTGCGCGTCGACGGCCACGTCGGCGCGCTGCCCTGGACCCTGTCCGAGGACCCCGCCGAGGTCTACGCGGTGTACCGCGCGCTGGCGGTCGCGGGGTACGAGGCGAACGGCGGCAGCCCGGCGACGCTCTCGCACTGAGCCGCCCCGCGCGCCGCACCGGGCGGCCCCGGCCCGCCCCGGCCGTGCGTACGGAATGCCACGACCTCTCCGTACGTTGACCCGACAGACCCCTGTCACGCACGAGGAGAGACCGACATGATCTTCGGCCGCACGCCCGAGCTCCCCACCCCCGAGCAGGCCCTGAAGGGCCGGGCGACCCCGGAATTCGAGGTCCCCTCGCGCCACACGGTCCTCGGCAACGCCCTGCTCGGCCCCTACCCGGAGGGCCTGGAGGTCGCGGACTTCGCGCTGGGCTGCTTCTGGGGCGCGGAGCGCAAGTTCTGGCAGGCGGACGGCGTCTGGACGACGTACGTCGGCTACCAGGGCGGCTTCACCGAGAACCCCTCCTACGAAGAGGTCTGCTCCGGCCAGACCGGCCACACGGAGGCCGTCCGCGTCGTCTTCGACCCGTCGAAGGTCACCTACGAGCAGCTCCTGAAGCTCTTCTGGGAGTCCCACGACCCCACGCAGGGCTTCCGCCAGGGCAACGACGTCGGCACGCAGTACCGCTCGGCGCTCTACACCCACTCCCCCGCCCAGCAGGCCGCCGCCGAGGCCTCCCGCGACGCCTACCAGAAGGTCCTCACGGCCTCCGGCCACGGCACGATCACGACGACGGTCCTCCCGGCCGACGACCGCACGTTCTGGCCCGCCGAGGCCTACCACCAGCAATACTTGGACAAGAACCCCGACGGCTACTGCGGCATCGGCGGCACCGGCGTCTCCTGCCCGATCGGGGTGGCGCGGGCCGAGGGCTGAGCGGGTGGGCGGCTGAGCGGGTGAGCGAGCCCCGGACGACCAGGTACCGCCTGCGGCGCGGTGCCTGGGGCATCGCCGTGGACCTCACCGCCTCGGTCTCGACGGGCACGGAGGCCCCCGAGGGCGCCGACCGGATCAGCGCGCACGTGTGGCTGGACGCCTCCCCCGTCCTCACCCATCCGCCCGCCGACCGCACGGGCTGGCGCATCACCCCTGAGGAGGCGGACCGGCTGCGGCACGGGGTGGCCCTGGCCGCGCCCGCCGTCGAGTCCCGGCACGCCCCGGCGCACACCACGGTCACCGTCCACCGGGTCGCGTTCCCGCTCACCGACTACGAGCCCGAGGGGCTCACGTCGGCGGTCCTCCAGTGGCTGGGCGAGGAGTTCCGTACCGCTCTGCCCTCGGCGAATCTGCCACCGGCAGAGATCTCTGACAACGCCGCCCCCTCCGGGCAACAGTGAAGTCACAGCGCGGCCCCGACGGCCGCCGGACTTCGAGGAGGCGTCATGACGGTGCTCGGCAGTGGGTGGGACGCGGCGCGGCCGCGGGGTGAGGACGGGGAGACCGCTCCGTCGCGGTTCGACGACCATCTCGCCGCGCAACTGCTCAACCAGCGGATCGTGTTCCTCGGGACGCAGGTCGACGAGGTGTCCGCCAACCGCGTGTGCGCGCAGATGCTGCTGCTGTCCGCGGAGGACCCGAAGACGGACATCAGCCTGTACATCAACAGCCCCGGCGGGTCCGTGACGGCCGGGCTCGCCATCTACGACACCATGCGGCTCATCCCGAACGACGTCGCCACCCTCGCCATGGGATTCGCCGCGAGCATGGGCCAGTTCCTGCTGAGCGTGGGCACGCGCGGCAAGCGGTTCGCGCTGCCCAACGCGCGGATCATGATGCATCAGCCGTCGGCCGGCATCGGCGGCACCACCGCCGACATCGCCATCCAGGCGGAGAACCTGGAGTTCACCAAGCGGGCCATCGAGCGGATCACCGCCGAGCACACCGGGCAGAGCCAGGAGACGATCTCGCACGACGGCGACCGCGACCGCTGGTTCACGGCAGAGCAGGCCAGGGAGTACGGCATGGTCGACCGGGTCGTCGAGTCACTGGAGGACGTGCGGCCCGCCGGGTCGAAGCGCCGTATCGGACTGGGTATCTGAGGGGTTGTCAGCGATGAGCCAGTACACCATTCCCACCGTCGTCGAGCGCACCCCGCAGGGCGAGCGCGCCTACGACATCTACAGCCGGCTGCTGTCCGAGCGCATCATCTTCCTCGGCACCGAGATCGACGACGGCGTCGCCAACGTCGTCATCGCCCAGCTGCTGCACCTGGAGTCCTCCGCCCCCGAGCGCGAGGTCGCCATCTACATCAACTCGCCCGGCGGATCGTTCACTTCGCTCATGGCGATCTACGACACGATGAGCTTCGTGACCGCGCCGATCTCCACGTTCTGCGTGGGCCAGGCCGCCTCCACCGCGGCCGTGCTGCTGGCCGGGGGCGACCCGGGGCGGCGGTTCGTGCTCGACCACGCGCGCGTGCTGCTCGGCCAGCCCGCGAGCCGCGGCCGGCAGGGCACGGTGTCCGATCTCAGCCTGGAGGCCAAGGAGATGCTCCGGATCCGCTCGCAGGTCGAGGAGGTGCTCGCCCACCACACGCACCACGACGTGGCCACGCTCCGCGCCGACATGGACCGCGACAAGGTCTTCACCGCGCAGGAGGCCGTCGCGTACGGCCTCGCGGACCAGGTGCTGAGCAGGCGGGCGGTGCCCGTCGCGGCGTGAGGGCGGCGACGGGCACCCGCGGTCAGGCGGCCAGGCGCACCTCGCCCTGGTACGCGGCCCGGGACGCCCCGGACGTCCCGGCCGGCCTCGCACGGGGGAGGCCGGCCAGCTGCCCCTGCGCCAGGGACAGCAGGTCCGTCAGGCGCAGGCCGAGCGCGTGGGCGGCGGCCGCGAGCACCTCGGAGGAGCCCTCCTTGCGGCCGCGCTCCAGCTCGGAGAGGTAGGGCATGGAGATCCGGGCGGCGTCGGCCACGTCCTTGAGCGTGCGCTCCTGGGCGAGGCGCTCACGGCGCAGGACGTCGCCGACGACGTCCCGCCAGAGCGGTTCCTTGGCCTGCCGGGTCTCCCGGGGGCCTTCGGCCTCCTGGGAGCGAGAGGGGATCGGCGCCGCCTTGAGCGGGCGCAGGGGAATGACGCGGGCTTCGTTCGGCTCGTGGCTGGTCACTTCCTCAGCCTAGGAGCGGGAGGGCCGCCGGCGCAGCGCGCGGCGTTCCGCCGCCCGCGAAATCCCCCGCCGTCAGGCGCTCTCCGCGGTCGTCAGCCGCTCCCGGCGACCGTCACAGCCCTGCTTCGCGGCCGTCAGCTCTTCTTCGCGGCCGACCCCACCGAGGAGGCGTCCCGCCCCCAGCTGGCCAGCAGCCGCAGCGCCTGCGCGGACGCCGAGCCCGGCTCCGCGTGGTACATGACCAGTGACTGGTCGCAGTCGTCGGGCAGCCGCAGCGTCTCGTACGACAGCGTCAGCTCACCCACCAGCGGGTGGCGCATCCGCTTGCTGCCGTGGCCCTTCTCCCGCACGTCGTGGGTGGCCCACAGGCTCCTGAACTCCTCGCTCTTGACGGAGAGTTCGCCCACCAGTGAGGACAGCTGCGGGTCGTTGGGGTAGCAGCCCGCGTCCATGCGCAGATAGCTGACCATGTCGGACGCCTTCTGCTCCCAGTCGACGAAAAGGTCGCGGGCGCGCTCGTCGAGGAAGCAGATTCGCGCCCAGTTGCGGTCCTTGGGCGCGAGCTCGGCCCAGTCGCCGAAGAGCGCCGCCGCGAGCGCGTTCCAGCCGAGGATGTCCGAGCGGCGGCCGACCACGTAGGCGGGCACGTCGTGGATGGAGTCCAGGAGCTGCTGGAGCGCGGGCCGCATGGGCTGGGGGCGCGCGGA
The DNA here is from genome assembly GCF_040680155.1 of Streptomyces sp. NPDC052114. Lineage (NCBI taxonomy): Bacteria > Bacillati > Actinomycetota > Actinomycetes > Kitasatosporales > Streptomycetaceae > Streptomyces > Streptomyces sp. NPDC052114. The sequence continues at coordinate 303,067 of NZ_JBFAWC010000005.1, forward strand.
CTTCTTCTTCTTGAGCGTCTTGGGCTTGGCGAGGTGGGTGAGGTGGTTGTGCTCGGCGTCGGTCAGGCGCAGGGCGCGCGCGATGGCGTCGAGGACCTCGCCGGAGACGTTGCGGCCGTTGCCCTGTTCGAGCCGGGTGTAGTACGCGACGGAGACGCCCGCGAGCTGCGCCAGCTCTTCGCGGCGCAGCCCCGGCACCCTGCGGTGCCGTCCGAAGTCGGGCAGGCCGACGTCCTGGGGCTGGAGCCGCGCCCTGCGGGTGCGCAGGAACTCGCTGAGCTCGGCCCTGCTGTCCAGGGGGCGGCCTCCGTCGGCGCCGGGGGCGCCCTGCGGGGGCTGGGCCGCTGCCTCGGGGTTCTCGTCCATATGTCCAGTATCGGGGGTCGTACGACCGTGAGCCTGTCCCCGCCAGTGGTAGGCACAGTGGTCGTAGGCAAAGCGGGTGTCTGGGTGACGTGCCGGCGCGCTGGCAGCCTCGATGGCATGACTGAGCAGATCACCACCGTTTCCGCCTACGCCGCTCCCGCCCCCGAGGCGCCCCTGGAGCGCACCACCGTGCCGCGCCGCGCCGTCGGCGAGACCGACGTCCTGATCGACATCAAATACGCCGGGATCTGCCACTCCGACATCCACCAGGCCCGCGACGGCTGGGGCGAGGGCATCTACCCCATGGTGCCGGGCCACGAGATCGCCGGTGTCGTCACCGAGGTCGGCCCCGGTGTCACCAAGTTCGCCGTCGGTGACCGCGTCGGCGTCGGCTGCATGGTCGACTCCTGCCGCGAGTGCGAGAACTGCGTGGCGGGCCTGGAGCAGTACTGCCTGAAGGGCAATGTGCCCACCTACAACGGCCTCGGCAAGGACGGCGAGCCGACCTACGGCGGTTACTCCACGCACATCGTCGTGGACGAGGCGTTCACCGTCCGCATCCCCGACGGGCTCTCGCTGGACGTGGCCGCGCCGCTGCTGTGCGCCGGCATCACGACGTACTCCCCGCTCGCGCACTGGAACGCGGGCCCCGGCAAGAAGGTCGCGATCGTCGGCCTCGGCGGTCTCGGCCACATGGCCGTCAAGATCGCGCACGCCATGGGCGCCGAGGTGACCGTCCTGTCGCAGACCCTGCGCAAGAAGGCCGACGGCCTCCAGCTGGGCGCCGACCACTACTACGCGACCGGCGACGAGGCCACCTTCGAGGCGCTCGCCGGCTCCTTCGACCTGATCGTCTCGACGGTCTCGGCGCCGCTGCCGCTGGACAAGTACCTGGGTCTGCTGCGCACCGACGGCGCCTTCGTGAACGTCGGCGCGCCCGAGGAGCCGGTCTCGCTCAACCTGTTCTCCGTGATCGGGTGCCGCAAGACGCTGGCGGGCTCCGGCATCGGCGGCATCCGCGAGACCCAGGAGATGCTGGACTTCTGTGCGGAGCACGGGCTCGGCGCGGAGATCGAGCTGATCCGCGCCGAGCAGATCAACGAGGCGTACGAGCGGGTCCTGGCCAGCGACGTGCGCTACCGCTTCGTGATCGACACCGCGACGATCTGAGCCGTCGCGCCCTCGCGCCACCGCGCGTGGCGCGATCCCGACTGGGTCGCAGGGCCTAGTCCGCATTGCTCAGTACGTGGGACCCCGTGACCGATACGGCATCCGGACGTCCGCCCCTAACGTTGTCCATGTCACCGCAGAACAACGGTAGTTCGGACAAACCGGAGGTCGCACGATGCCCATCGAGCTGAACCACACGATCGTCGTCGCCAAGGACAGCAAGGCGTCCGCGCAGTTCCTCGCGGACATCCTGGGGCTCGAAGTGGGACCGCAGTACGGCCCCTTCAGCCCGGTGGAGATCCCCAACGGCGTGACCCTCGACTACTACGAGAGCGACGGCGGCCCGATCGCGGCGCAGCACTACGCCTTCCTCGTCTCGGAGGACGACTTCGACGCGATCTTCGGGCGCATCAAGGAGCGGGACCTGACCTACTGGGCCGACCCGTACCACCGGCGCGTCAACGAGATCAACACGAACGACGGCGGGCGGGGCGTGTACTGGGAGGACCCGAACGGCCACAACCTGGAGATCATCACCAGGCCCTACGGCTCCGGGGACTGAGCCAGGAACGCGAGCACCGGCCCGGTGGCGAGGTCCGCGCGCTCCTCGAAGTACGCGTGCCGGGCGCCGGGGACCAGCAGGGTCCTGGCGTCCGGGACGCGGGCGGCGATGAGCGGGGCGTTCGCCGTCGGGTTGAACGCGTCGTCCGTGCCGTGGACGACGAGAGTCGGCGCCGTGATCCGTACCAGTGCGTCCCAGGCGTCGTGGCGGGCGCTGGCCCGCAGATGGCGGCGGCGGGCGTACGCGGGCATGGTCGCGTCGCCCAGCGTGTGGAACTCCCGCCCGGGGTGGGCGCGTTCCTGCTCGGCCAGCCAGGCCGGGGTGTACATCAGCTCCAGCAGGGCGCGGCGCACGGCGTCCGGATCGGCCGCGGTCAGTGCCCTGCGGACGGCGGGCCCGCGCTCGACGCCGTGCGGGCCGCCGGGCGAGGTGCAGCCGAGGACCAGGCGGTCCACCCGCTCCGGGTGGTCGGCGGCCAGCCACTGCGCGATGCGGCCGCCCATCGACGTGCCGTAGACGTGCGCGCGGCCGATGCCCGCGTGGTCGAGCACGGCGAGCACGTCACGGGCGAAGCCGGGCGTGCTGTAGGTGTCGGTATCGGGGCGGTCGCTCTCGCCGGTGCCGCGGTGGTCGACGTCGACGACGGTGAAGCGCGCGGCGAAGTCGGCGCGCACCGGGTCCCACCAGTGGTGGTTGTTGGACTGCCCGGCGATGAGCACCAACGGCTCGCCGGATCCGTGCAGTTCATAGTGGATCGCGGCGCCGTCGGCTGCCTTCGCGAAGGGCACGGCCGGTCACTTCTCCCGCGGGTCGGACACGATCCGGAAGCGCTCGAGGACGACCCGGGTGGCGTCGTCGACGGTGAAGCCGGGGTCGCCGAGCGCGGCCCGCATCTCGGCGCTGTGCCAGAACCTCTCGTGCCCGGCCCGCCAGTCGGCGACGGTCGTGTACCCCTCGCCCTCGTCGACGGCGTGGGCGAGGTCCACGTCGGAGAGCGGCACGACGCGGACGGCGGTCGTCTCGACGACGGCCACGGGCCGGTCCGCGGAGTCGACGACGACGGCGCGCTCCCCCACGGCGGGCAGCGGTTCGCCGTCGTTCTCGTAGTCGGCGAGCAGACCCGTCGTCGAGGTCTTGGACCCGTCGAGGATCGCGGCGACGAGCTGGTCGCGCAGCGGCCCGGGGAAGGCGAACTCGGCCTTGGGGAGCGGCGCGTGGGCGTCGTCGCGGTCCGCGTCCTGGATCTTCGTCATGGCCCCACAGTAGCGCCACCGGCCGCCCGTCACCCTTGACGGAGTGAGCGCTCACTCCGTACGTTGTCGGGCATGCCGTCCTCTTCGAACGCACCGCCCTCTTCGAACGCGCCGCGGCGCCGCGCCCCCGGCATGAGCGCCGAGCAGCGCAGGGCGATGATCGTCGCCGCCGCCCTTCCCCTGGTCGCCGAGTACGGCGCCGCCGTCACCACCGGGCAGATCGCCCGTGCCGCGGGCATCGGCGAGGCCACGATCTTCCGGGCCTTCAAGGACAAGGACGAGGTGCTCGACGCCTGTGTGCACGAGGCGGTCAGCCCCGACCACGTGGTGCGCGAGCTCGCCTCGATCCCCCTGGACGAGCCGCTCGCCGAGCGTCTGACGCAGGCCGCCGACGCGCTGCGCGCCCATCTGGAGCGCATGGGCGCGGTGGTGGGCGGGCTGCACGCCACCGGGCGGCGGCGCGGACGCCCCTCGGGCCCCTCCGCCGGGGAACGGCCCGACCAGTCGGGCCGCGAGGCGTCCGTCCGTGCCCTGCGCGAGGGCCTCGCCGACCTCGTCGAGCCCGACCGCGCGGCCCTGCGCCACTCCCCCGAGAAGATCGCCGCGATCTTCCTCGGCATGCTGTTCAGCGGGCTGCGCGGCCCGGTGGACGGCCTCGACCCGACCCCGGCCGACCTGGTCGACGTCCTCCTGCACGGAGCGCTCGGCCCTCGACCAGAGAGCGACACGCCATGACCGTCACGCTGAACCACACCATCGTCCCCGCCGTCGACCACCACGAGGCGGCCCGCTTCTTCGCCTCCGTGATGGGCCTGGAGCAGCTGCCGCCCGCGGGCCGCGACGGCCACTTCGCCCCGGTACGCGTCAACGAGCAGCTGACGCTCGACTTCATGACGGTGCCGGACCCCGAGGGCCACCACCTGGCCTTCGACGTGGACCCCGCCACGTTCGACCGGGTGCTCGCCCGGATCGAGGAGCTCGGCATCCCCTACGGGAGCGAGCCGCACGCCCGGGACAACGGCCGCGTCGACCATCCGCTGTGCCCGCGCGGCCTGTTCTTCGTCGACGCGTCGCGCAACCTCTACGAGCTGATGTCCCCCGCCTGAGCCGCCGCCCCCGCGGCGCCCCAGTCCCAGAGCGCCTGCAGAACGGTCCCCAACTCCGCCCCACGCGGGGTGAGTTCATAAGAGACCGTGGAAGGCCAGCCGGCCGTGCGGACGCGCCGCGCGACGCCCGCGTCGGTGAGTTGCGCGAGGCGTTCCGAGAGCACCTTGTCAGACAACTGCGGGAGTGCGGTGGCCAGTTCACCGTAGGTATGGCGCTCGCGCCGCAGCAGTTCGCGGACCACGAGCGTGGTCCAGCGCCCGCGCAGCGCGGCGAGGGTGATCTCCACGGGACAGTCGGGGCTCGGCGCCGCGACCTCGGCCCGGGCGTCGTCGGGCAGCCCGGGACGCACGCCGCTTACCGTTCGGTGAGTCACGAGAGGGCCTCCTACGGTGCGGTCATGACCACCACGACGATAACCACCCCGTCCCCCTCGCCCGCCCTGCCCACCCGCCCCGAGGACGTCCCCGCCGCGTTCGCCGAACGGTTCAACAGCGGCGATCCCGACGCCGTGCGCGCGCTGTACGAGCAGGGGGCGGCGTTCGTCCCCGAGTCCGGGGAGGCCGTGCACGGCGACGCCCGCATCGCCGCCGCGAACGCCCCCTTCCTCGCCCTCGGCCTGCCGATCTCGGTGCACCCCCGCCACGTGCACGTCGCGGGCGACCTCGCGCTCCTGATCGTCGACTGGCGGATCGGCGCCGACGAGACGGTCGCCACGGCCACGGACGTGGTACGACGCGGCGCCGACGGCTTCTGGCGATACGCGATCGACAACCCGTTCGGCACCGCCCCGCGACCGACGTGACCGGACCCGCCATTCGCCCACCTTCAACTCGACCCCGGGCCGATCCGAACACCTCGGATCGGCCCGGGTGGAGCCAGAAGGGCTATGCGCTACGCGTTCACTTGCCGTAGTACGCGTTGTAGATCGACAGCGTCGACTTGTTGCCCTTCTTGTCCGCGATCTTGGCGTGGAAGGAGATGCCCTTGCCCTTCGCCGGGTTCTTCACGGAGATCTTTCCGCCCGTGACCGTGGCCTTCTTCCAGGTCTGGCCGTAGTCGTAGGACACGTACACGGAAAGGGACTTGAGGTTGGCGCCCGCCGCCGAGCCCTGGACCGTGACCGGGATCGACTGCTTCTCGTCGGCCTTGGCCCTGCTGCTCAGGTCGACCTTCGGGCTGAAGCGCACCGAGGAGACCGGGAGCCTGACGGCGTCCGCCTTCTTGGAGCGGAAGGTGAAGCTCGCGTCGATGCGCGTGGAGGCCGCGGCCACCTTGACGCTGCGCTTCACGGACGTCGACAGCTTGTACTCGGCGTCCGCCGAAGGCACCTTGAACGGCGGCGCGCCGCCGGCCAGCGGGTCCTCGTTCTCGGCGAGCTTGGTGCCGTTGCGGTACAGCGTCGTCTTCACCGACGTGTACAGCGAGGAGCCCACGTGCGTCTTGCCGTCGGCGAACAGCGGCAGGACGCCCGTGATCTCGTTGCCGTCGCGGAAGACACCGAAGTCGCCGCCGATGCGCGGCCCGAACACGGCCGTGTTGAACGTCTTCTCGTACGTCTGGCCCGCCTTGAAGGTCTGCGCGGCGCCGAGCGAGTATCCGGCGTCGACGACGGGCCAGCCCTCCGGGTCACGCCCGGCCTGCTGCTCCAGGTCGAGGCTCCACTTGACCTTGTCCGCCGTGGACAGGTGCAGCGTCCGGGTGCCCGGCAGCGGCTGCGGGACACCGATCGAGGCGCCGCTCGTGCTGCCCGGGATGTGGCCCATGGCGCTCAGCGCGCCCGTCTTGCCCGGCGAGGAGGCGCCGAGGCCCACCTTGACCGTGGCGAGCTCGCTCGCCTTGAAGTGCTTGGTGTACCCGGTCGCGACCTGCTTGACCTTGCCGCCGGTGACGATGTCGTACTCGGTGTCGCCGCCCTTGGTCCAGTGCCCGTCCCACTGCTGGAACAGCGAGCCGTCGGTGACCTGCGGACCCTGGTGCTTGGAACGGAAGTTGGCGTACGAGTCGAGGAACCAGCCGAAGCCGTAGTTGGTCTCGGGGGTGTCGAGACTGTAGTCCGGGGCCGCGAACTCCAGCTTGGCGCCCGCCTCGGGCACCGTGATGTCGACCGGCTTCGTGGTCCGCGCGTCCAGCGTCACCGTCGTGTCCTTGGTGATGCTCAGCTTCGGCTGGGCGATCCAGTCGGCGCCCTTGGTGAAGTCGGCGGGGTCGACGTAGATGCCGGAGTTCAGGACGTAACCGCCCTTGGGGACACGGACCTTGACGGTGCCGGACTCGTCGTACGGGTCGTAGGACCTGCCCGCGGCGAGCCCGCTCAGGCCCTCCAGGTCACCGTCGTAGAACTTCGCGGGGGCGCCGTCCCTGCCGATGAACTTCAGCGTCAGGTCGTACGACTCCACCTCGTTCTCGACCGCGGCCGCCGTGCGCACCGACTGGCCGCCGCCGTTCGCCACGACGTACGCGGAGTACGTGCCGTCCAGGCCCGCGCCCCGCTTGGAGTCGGCCGTCAGGTCGACCGCGGCGGTGCCGCCCGCGGGGACCGTCACCTTCTTCGCGCCGAGCGCGAAGAAGCCGGCCGGGGCCGGACGGCCCTTGGGGTCGGTGGCGCTCACCGTCAGATCGAGGGTGACGTCGTCCTTGCCGAGGTTCTTGTACGTCACCTTCTTGGTGACCGGCTTGTCGTCGGTGTGCGGCCACTGCTGCGCGCCGAAGCTCACCGACACCGGGTCGGCGATCACGGACTGCTTGATGGCCTTGTCGACGGCGATCCGGCCCGAGCCCTGCTGGAACGGCGTGTACGCGCCGCCCTTGGTGGACGCGGTCAGCGCACCCTTGAGCTCGGTGTACTTCCAGTCGGGGTGCTGCTGCTTGAGGAGGGCGGCGGCGCCCGCGACGTGCGGGGTCGCCATCGACGTACCGGAGATCGTCAGATACCCCTCGGGGTTCTGGCCGACCTCCTTCTCGATGACGCTGCCCGGCGCCGCGGCGGCCGTGATGTCCACGCCCGGACCGGTGACGTCGGGCTTGATCGCGCCGTCACCGACCCGCGGGCCCTGGCTGGAGAAGTCGGCGAGCTTGTCGTTGTCGTCGACCGCGCCGACGGTCAGGGCGGCGTCCGCGCTGCCCGGCGAGTCCACCGAGCCGGGCGCGCCCGCGTTGCCCGCGGCGATCGCGAAGAGGATGCCCTTCTCCGCGGAGAGCTTGTTGACCTGCGCTTCGAGCGGGTCGATACCAGGGGTGTCGCCGCCGCCGAGGCTGAGGTTGACGACGTCCGCCTTCTCGGTCGCCGCCCAGTCCATGGCGGCGATGATGCCGGAGTCCTCGCCGTAGCCGTCGTCGCCGAGCACCTTGCCGTTCAGGAGCTTGGCCCCCGGGGCGACGCCCTTGAACTTCCCGCCGGACTTCGCGCCCGTGCCCGCCGCGATGGACGCGACGTGCGTGCCGTGGCCGTAGCGGTCCTTGGCGTCCGCCGACTCCGTGAAGTTCTTCTCGGCGACGACCTGGTCCTTGAGGTCCGGGTGCGTGGCGTCGACGCCGGTGTCCAGGACGGCGATCCTGGTGCCCTTGCCGTCGTACCCGGCGGCCCAGGCCTTGTCGGCGCCGATCTGCTTGACGCTCTTGTCGAGGCTCGCCTTGCGCACGCCGTCCAGCCAGACGTGGCTCACCCCGGCGGCGGCGCGGGTGTCGCCCTTGCCGCTGGTCAGCGCGGCCCACAGGTCGGGCGCGTCCTGCTTGGGCGTGGTGATGGCGTCGGCGTTCAGCGCCTTGAGGGTCCTGCGGACCGTGGTGTCGCCGGCCGAGCGGACGTCGGCCTTGGCGGCCGTGGCGGCGCCCTGGTAGCCGACGATGACCTTCAGGCCCTTCTTCTGGGCCGCCCGGTTGCGCTTCTTGTTCAACTCGGTGACGTCGAAGAGCCGTTGGTCGATCCTGCCGTCGGCTATCAGACGCTGCGCGTCGGCGGGTATCAGCAGGGTGTGCCCGCCGGTCCGCCGCACCTGCACGGGTACGTGCTCCCGCCCCTTGGCCCGGTCGAGGCCGATCACGCGGCCCTTGGCGTCCAGGACGGCGCGGTCACCGGTGATGAGGGTGACGCGGGAGGTCCCCGCGGCCTCGGCGGCGCCGGCCGTGCGGCCGGCGGACTCCGGCTGTGCGGCCGCCGGGCTGGTCATGCCCGCCGCGAGGGCCACGGCGACCGCCGTGGCGACGGTGGCGCCGCACGCTCTCTTCACTTGTCTGTGCAAGTCTCCCCCTGGAGGTTAAGGGGCTGCCGCCCCTCGGACAGCGAAGTATGCCGAGGGGGGATGTGCCGCTCAATAGCGGGACAGAAGTCAAGAGTTGATGCGCCGGGCAATTCATGGCGCCTTAACAGTGGTTGGCCCGGATCAGGCCAATCACCGCCCCTGTTCGGCTATTCGGCGACCGCGTTCGAAGGGGGCGCGGCACCGTCGGCGGAGGACGCGGCACGGTCGGCGGAGGGCGCGGCACGGCCTGTGGGGCGTGCCGCACGGCCGCCGTGGCGGGTGACACGGCCGCTCTGGAGCGTGATCACCCGTGCGGCGCGACGGCCGGGGCAGCCGTCACGGGTGGCGAGGACGAGGGTGAGGCCGTGGTCCTCCCGGAGCCCGTCGAGCAGCTCCATGACCGCCGCGCGCCCGGGACCTGCGAGACCGCCGGCCGGATCGTCGGCGAGGAGCACCTTGGGGCGCTTGACCAGGGCGCGGGCGAGGGCGACGCGCCGGATCTCGCCGCCGTCCAGCTCGGCGGGCAGCCGTCCGCCGCGCGCCCGCAGGCCCACCGAGTCCAGCGCGGCGGCGGCGCGTTCGCCGCGGGCGTCCGGGCCGAGGCCCAGCGGGACGAGCGCCGTCTCGACGTTCTGCCGCGCGCTGAGGGCGGGCACCAGGCCGGACGACCGGCAGACGAACCCGATCGACTCGGCGCGGACGTTGGCGAGGCGCGCCTCGGGGAGCGCGGCCAGGTCCGTGCCGTCCAGCAGGACGCTGCCGCGGGTGGGCCGGTCGAGGCCGCCGAGCAGCCGCAGGAGCGTGGACTTGCCGCCGCCGGCGGGCCCGCGCACCAGGATCCGCTCGCCGTCGCCGATGACCAGGTCGACCCCGACGAGCGCGTCGACCGCCCCCTCGTCGCGGAGGTACCGCTTGGTGACACCGCTGAGGTGATACATGTCGCGAAAAAGTAGGCGCTCGTCGTGATGAACGCCTGAGGCGGGCGTAAGAGCGGGCTGAGCCGGTGGTGAGAGCCCGATGAGAAGGTGCCGGGAACGGCGGTGGCCCGCACCCCCGTCCGGGATGCGGGCCACCGCGTACGCGCCCTGCGGCGCCGTGGGATCAGACGGCGGAGCCGGCCTTCCACTGCGCCCAGTCCATGTTCCAGCCGTTGAGGCCGTTGTCCGGGGCGATGACCTTGTCGCCGGTGTTGCGCACGTCGACGACGTCACCGGTGATCGAGTTCTCGTAGAACCAGGAGCCCGGGGTGCCCTTGTCGCCCGCGCCCTTGGCGTCCTGGAGGCCGATGCAGCCGTGGCTGGTGTTGGCGCTGCCGAAGATGGACGGCGAGCCCCAGTAGTTGCCGTGGATGAAGGTGCCGGAGTTCGACAGGCGCATGGCGTGCGGCACGTCCTTGATGTCGTACTCGCCCTTGCCGTCGCCGTCGGTGAAGCCGACGGTCGCGCCGTTCATCCGGGTCTCCTTGAACTTCTCGGAGATCACCATCTTGCCGTTGTACGTCTTGTTCTCGGGCGAGCCCGCGGAGATCGGGATGCTCTTCACGACCTTGCCGTCGCGCGTGATCTTCATCGTCTTGGTCTTGGCGTCGACGATGGAGACCTGGTTGCGGCCGATCTTGAACTGGACGGTCTTGTCCTGCACGCCGTAGATCCCGTCGGCGCCCTCGACGCCGTCAAGGGAGAGCTTCAGGGTGACGGTGGAGTTGCCCTTCCAGTAGTCCTCGGGGCGGAAGTCCAGGCGGTTGGCGCCGAACCAGTGGCCGACGACCTCCTGACCGCTGCTGGACTCCACCTTGATCGCGGACTGGACTTCCTTCTTGTTGCTGATCGCCTTGTCGAAGTTGATCGACACGGGCATGCCGACGCCGACGGTCGAGCCGTCCTCGGGCGTGAAGTTACCGATGAAGCTGTTGGCCTGGGAGACGGTCGTGAACGTCGAGTTCTCGTGCGCCTTGAGGCCCTCGGAGTCCGTGGCGGTCGCCGCGATCTCGTACTTCGTGGCGCGCTCCAGCTGGCCGCTGGGCTTCCAGCTCTTCTTGTCCGCGGATATCTGGCCGGCGACGGCGGTGCCGGCGTCGCTCTTCATCGTGACCTTGGTGAGCGTGCCGTCGCTGACCGTCACCTTGGCGGCGCTGTTGATGCTCGCGTTGTCGGAGCCGTTCTTCGGGGCGATCTTGATCTGGGCGGCGGAGGACTTCTTGGCGGCCGCCTCGTCGACCTGGTTCTGCGACTCCTTGCCGCCCGAAGCCTTGTCGCCGTCGTCGCTGCTGCACGCCGAGAGCACGAGCACGCCGCCCACGAGGGCGGACACGGCCGCGAGGCCCTTGCGCCCACGCTTGCGACGCATACTGTCCGTCATCACACGCATCTCCATAGTTGCCGAATCCCCAAAATCAACCCCGAGATTCCCCTGTAGTCCCGCATAACGTCCTGCCCGGTTCGTCCCGTTCCACAACCGCGGGAAGTGTGGGGAACACCACGTCCGCGGTGCTGGATTGTCTCCTGTCGACCATCGTGACGGACGGGACGGCCGATGACCATGCCGGGTGAGACGACGGAACCCCGGGCGGCGGTTGCCGCCCGGGGCCCCGGATTCCGGATCTCTCGGGTCTCGCGGGTCCCTTGCGTCCCTCGCGTACCCCGTTCGATCCGGACTACAGCTCGTCGTCCTCGTCGCCATCATCCTCGTCCGGGTCCCAGCCCGGCGCGTCGGGGTCGTAGTCGATCGCCTCACTGCTCCACGAGGCCTGGGTGAGCTCGGTGCCGGGCACCTGGCTGACCAGGTCGAAGGGGTCCACGAGGTAGGCGAGGGCCTCGGCCCCGTCCTCCTTGACGGCCGCCTCGGCGTGCGCGCGCTCCTCGGCGGGCATCTGTTCGTCCTCGGCGATACGGGCGAGCGCGGCGCCGGTCAGCTTCTCCACGTCGTCGACCTCGACCACCATTTCGACCCGCAGTCGTACATAACGTGATGTCTCGTCTCCACTCATACGCCGGAGCGTACGGCCCCCGTCCCCCGCGGCTTTCCCACGACCCGCGGCTTTCACTACCATCGGCCCACACGGCCAATTCGCCAGCACCACAAGGGGGATCCGATCCCGTGTCCGCACGTCGACCGTTGCTGACCGCCACCGCCGCCGGAGCCCTGCTCGGCGCCCTGTGGTTCGTCCCCTCAGCAAACGCGACGGCCCCCGCCTCGCACGACACCCCCCGCGACGACCGCACCGCGACGTCGCCCTCCCCCGACCACAGAACGACCGCGTCCCCCGCCGCGACCGGCCGCCTGGCCGACACGGGCGGCTTCGACTCGACCCCGTACGTGATCGGCGGAACGACGTTCCTGTGCCTGGGCGCGGGCTTCGTGGCGTACTCGGTGCGCAGGGAACGCGAGAGCGGGTCGCCGTCCGCGTACTGACGGGCCTACGGCGCCGCCGCTCGACGTGACACGTCGGCGGCGGTCCGGTCCGCCCCCAGCCGTGCCCCCCGCAGCGCCGGACACCTCCAGGCCACCGCCAGGGTCGCCGCCACGCAGATCAGGCCGCCCGTCAGCACCGCGGAGCGGGCGTCGGTCAGTTCCGCCAGGAAGCCGACCGCCGCGTTGCCGAGGGCCGGGGAGACCGTTGCCTGGACCATCCAGAGGGCGCTGACGCGGCCGCGCAGGTCGTCCGGTGTGCCGTGCTGGAGCAGGGCCGAGCGGAGGGTCTCGGAGATCAGGTCGCCGAGGCCCGCCAGGGCGAGCAGGGCGAGGGCCAGGGGGAGGGACGAGGTGAGGCCGAAGCCGGCCAGGGAGAGGCCCCACACCAGGACCGCCCCGATCAGCGCGTGGCCGCCCGCCCGTGCCGTCCAGCCGCTGGTGGCGGCCCCGACGAGCGCGCCGAGGGCGGGCGCGGCGTAGAGCAGTCCGACCACCCCGGGGCCGCCGCCGAACTGCTCGTCCGCGAGGACCGGGTACAGCGCCTGCGGCATCGTGAAGACCATCGCCGCCGCGTCGATCAGCAGCAGCCCCACGATGAGCCGGTGCCCCCGCACGAACCGCACCCCGTCCGCCACCGCGACGAAGGCCGGGCGGACCCCCTTGCCCGCTGGCGTCCCCGCGGGCGGCAGCGGGCGTACGAAGAGCAGCGCCAACGAGAAGACCAGGAACCCCGCCGCGTCGACCGCGAAGCACGCCGCGAGGCCGGGTCCCGCGACCAGGACGCCGCCGAGCGCCGGTCCCGCCAGCGCGGCCAGTTGCGTGGAGGCCGCGGTCAACGCGCCCGCCGCCGCGAGGCGTTCCGTGCCGACGAGGGCGGGTACGGCCGCCATCATCGCCGGTCCGCCGAGCCCCGCGAGGAGCCCGGTGAGGCCGGTCGCCCCGTAGATCACCCACAACTGCGGCTGCGGCAGCAGGGCGTTGGTCATCAGGCCCAGCGCGACGAGCGTCAGCGGCAGGCGGGTCACCAGCATCAGCGTCCGCCGGTCGTGGCGGTCGGCAAGGACGCCGCCGACCAGCACGCCCACGACCATCGGCAGCGCCCGCGCGAGGCTGACCAGGCCGATCTGCAGCGGTGACGCGGTGAGGTCGTAGACCTGCACGGCCACCGCGACGCTCGTCATGAGGGTGCCGAGCAGGGCGCCGAGGAATCCGGCGTACAGCAGCCGGAAGTCGCGGCTCTCGCGGAGCGGGGCGAGGTCCATGGCGAGCCCGGACACACGGGACATGAGCGGCTCCAAGTCTGGTGAGGGCAGCCTTACTTGGATCACCCTGCCGAGGGTCATCCTTAAAGTCAACATGTGTGAAGTTCTGGGTCGCGTCCGGCGCCGCCCGTCGGTCCGGGCCCCGCCCCGCCATCGGTCCGGGCCCCGCGCCGCCCGCCGGCCGCCGCCCGTACGCTGGCCCGATGACCAGCGAGACACCGGCCCCCGACACCCCGCCACCGCCCGCCGGAACCCGCCGCCGCCCCACCCACCGCAAGGGCCGCGCCACCCTCACCCGCGACTCCGTGGGCCGGGCCGCGCTGGACCACCTCGGGCGGCACGGGCCCGCCGAGCTGACGATGCGGTCCCTCGCGGCCGAGCTCGGCGTCTCGCCGCGCGCGCTCTACAACTACGTGGAGGACCGCAGGGACTTGATCACCGTGGCCGCCGAGATCTTCGAGTCGCGGTGGCGGCCGCCGGCGCTCGACCCCGCCCCCGGGCGCTGGCCCGACTCCCTGCGCGCGTACTGCCGCGACCTGCGCGCGCACTACCGACGCCACCCCGGCATGACCACGCTGGCCCTGCACGAGAACGTCACCCTGGCCCGCCACCCCGCGATGCTCCGCAACGTGGACGCCGCCATCGGCTTCTTCGCCGGGGTCGACGGGACGGGCCTGCCGCCCCGGGACGCCTACCGCGCCTGCATGGAGACGATCCGTCAGGTCGTCGGCTTCGTCGAGTTCGAGGACCGCGCGCACGACCGGCCGCCGCCGGACCTCGACCCGGCCGACCTGCGCCAGGCGCCCCCGCCCTGGCTGCGGGACGGGGTCGAGGACCTCCCCCACCTGCGCCGGGCCGCCGAGGACCCGCACCCCCACGACCCGGACGAGCTCTTCGAGTTCACCCTCGACCTGCTCGTGGCGGGCATCGCCGCACGCGTGGCGGGTGCCCGGTGACGGGCCCGCGCCGGGACATCGTGCTGATCGGCGGCGCCTCCGGCATCGGCAAGAGCAGGGCCGCGGCCCTGCTGGCCGAGGAGTCGAAGGCGTTCGTGGTCGAGTTCGACGACGTCGTCGAGGCGGTGCAGGCGATCACCACCGCCGCGCACCACCCCGGCCTCCACCTCTTCGACGACCTCGCGGACGCGGACGCGGACCTGCCCGCCGACCGCGTCCTCGCCCTTCAGATCGCCACCGCCCGCGCCCTGGAGCCCGCCGTCCTCGGCGTGGTGCGCAACCGCCTGAGCGTCGACGTGCCCGCCGTGGTCGAGGGCGACTACCTCACCCCGGCCGTCGCGGCGCGGGCCGTCACCGAGGGCGCGGCGGCCGGCCGTACCGTGCGGGCCGTGTTCCTGCACGAGGACGACCCGCGGCAGATCACCGCCAACTACGCCGCGCGCGAGCCGGAGAGCGGAAGCCAGGTGGCACGCGCCGAGGTCAGCGCCGCGTACGGCCGCTGGCTCGGCGGCGAGGCCGCCCGGCACGGCCTGCCCGTGGTCGCGTCCCTCCCCTGGAGCACCCTCGTGCCCCGCGTGCGCGAGGCTCTCGCCCTGGAGTACGACGAAGGGGGCGCGGCCACCGCGTGGTGACCGCGCCCCCTTCGGCGTACGGGCGGAGAACGCTAGGCCAGCGCCCCGGTCACCGGCTCGACCGCCGCGACGAGCGCCCCCGAGCGGACGAACTCGTCCGCCGCCGCCAGGTCCGGCGCCAGGAAGCGGTCGGGGCCGGGGCCCTCGACGCCCGCCTTGCGGACGGCGGCGATGACGGCCTGCGTCGCGGGCGCCGGGGTGAGGCCCTCGCGCAGCTCGACGGCGCGCGTGGCGGCGTACAGCTCGATCGCCACGATGCGGGCGAGGTTGTCGACGGCGGTGCGCAGCTTGCGGGCCGCCGACCAGCCCATGGAGACGTGGTCCTCCTGCATGGCCGAGGACGGGATCGAGTCGGCCGAGGCCGGGACCGCGAGCCGCTTCAACTCGCTGACCAGGGCGGCCTGCGTGTACTGGGCGATCATCAGGCCCGAGTCGACGCCCGCGTCGTCCGCGAGGAACGGCGGCAGGCCGTGCGAGCGGTTCTTGTCGAGGAGGCGGTCCGTGCGGCGCTCGGCGATCGAGCCGAGGTCCGCCGCCGCGATGGCCAGGAAGTCCAGGACGTACGCGACCGGGGCGCCGTGGAAGTTGCCGTTCGACTCGACGCGGCCGTCGGGCAGGACGACGGGGTTGTCGACGGCGGCGGCCAGCTCGCGGTCGGCGACCAGGCGCGCGTGCGCCATCGTGTCGCGGCCCGCGCCCGCGACCTGCGGGGCGCAGCGCACCGAGTACGCGTCCTGGACGCGCGGCGCGTCGTCCTGGTGGTGTCCGGTGAGGCCCGAACCGGCCAGGACGGCGAGCATGTTGGCGGCGGACGCGGCCTGGCCCGGGTGCGGGCGGATGGCGTGCAGCTCGGGCGCGAGGACCTTGTCGGTGCCGAGCAGAGCCTCCAGCGTCAGGGCCGCGGTGACGTCCGCCGACTTGTAGAGGGTCTCCAGGTCGGCGAGGGCCATGACCAGCATGCCGAGCATGCCGTCGGTGCCGTTGAGGAGGGCGAGGCCCTCCTTCTCGCGCAGCTCGACGGGGGTGATGCCGTGCGCGGCGAGCAGCTCGCCCGCGGGGCGCACCGCGCCGTCGGGGCCCTCGGCGTCGCCCTCGCCCATGAGCGTCAGCGCGCAGTGGCTGAGCGGGGCGAGGTCGCCGGAGCAGCCGAGCGAGCCGTACTCGTGGACGACGGGCGTGATGCCCGCGTTCAGGACGTCGGCCATCGTCTGCGCGACCTCGGGGCGTACGCCCGTGTGGCCGGAGCAGACCGTCTTCAGGCGCAGGAACATCAGCGCGCGGACCACCTCGCGCTCCACGCGCGGGCCCATCCCGGCCGCGTGCGAGCGGACGATGTTGCGCTGCAGCTGGGCACGGAGGTCGGGGCCGATGTGGCGCGTGGCGAGGGCGCCGAAGCCGGTCGAGACGCCGTACACGGGCTCGGGCTTGGCCGCGAGCGCGTCGACGATCTCGCGCGAGGCGGCGAGCGCGGTCCGCGCCTCCTCGGTCAGTTCGATCCGCGCGTTCCCGCGCGCGACGGCGACGACGTCCGAGGCGGTCGTCCCGGACGTCCCAAGGGCCACGGTGCCCACGCTGTGCATATCCATATTCAGCAGCGTACGGACTGAATCGCCAGGTGTCACGGGTGAGATTGGCCCGGACCACTTACCGCCAGGTCAGCCCCGTCCCCTGAACCTCCGCCGCTCCCCCTCCTCCGGCGCCCCCGCCGCCGAGTCGGCGAGGCGGACCACCGGGTCGTCCGCGCCCTCGCGCCCGGCGACCACCGGCTTGGCGGCGCGGGCGGCCTTCGCGCGGTACTGCGCCGCGTCGGCGAGGCGGAAGAGACGGCGGGCCGAGCGCACCGGACCGATCGGGTCGCCGGTCGATGCGACCCCGCAGGCGACCCCGTCTCCGAGCTCCAACTCGGCGGCCCGCAAGCAGAGTTCGTCGGCGACCCGCACCACTTCGTCGGCGCCCGGCCCCACCGAGAGGAGGCAGAACTCGTCGCCGCCGAGCCGCGCCGCGAGCGTCCCCGGCAGCATCGCGCCGCAGAGCGAGAGGACCGAGCCGAAGCGTTCGAGGAGGCGGTCGCCGACCGCGTGGCCCCGGGTGTCGTTGACCCGCTTGAGCCCGTTCACGTCGCAGACGACCAGGCTCACCACGGAGCCGTCGGCGCGGTGCCGCTCCACCGCCTCGTCGAGCCTGAGGTCGACCGCGCGGCGGTTGGCGAGCCCGGTGAGCGCGTCCGTGAAGGCCAGCCGGCGCGCCTCCTCCAGGCGTTCGGTCTGGGCGATCCCGGCGGCGACCACCGCCGCGAGGACCGTCGCGAAGTCGGCGTCGGCCCGGTCGAAGACCGGCTCCCCGAGCGGGCGCGCCACATACAGCTCGCCCCAGGCCCGCCCGTGCAGCACGATCGGCGCGACCACGCAGCAGCCGCGCCCGCGACGGCGCAGGGCGGCCACGCGCTGATGGCAGTAGCCGGCCGCGCGGGCGCCCTCGGGGCCCTCGGCGGTCTCGACCCAGGCGTTCGGCTCGCCGCCGCCCGCCCAGCGTTCGTGCAGGAACTCGGTGATCTCCGGGAACTGGTGGACGGGGTAGGCCTCCCCTTCCGGGAACTCCTCCTCGCCCGGGACGCGTTGGCCCACGTTCACCAGGACGCGCAGCCGGCCGAGGTCCCGCTCCCACACGGACAGCGCGGAGAAGCTCCCGTTCAGCGCGCGGCAGGCACCGAGAGCGGCCGCCCGCCAGGACTCGCGCGGAGTGTGCGCGGCGGCCATTCCCTGCGCGAGCTCCACCACGGCCCGGAGCCGAACATCCTCACCCATCCCTCCAGGCTAGGAGGTTTACGGCATTTTGGAACTTCGGGACATAGTACGGACCAAGCCCCGCACCCGCACGAGCACAGGAACCGGCGCAGGAACCGGCACCGGCACCGGCACCGGCACCCGCAGCCTGCCCCTACTCCCCCGGCCACTCCGGCTTGCGCTTCTCGTTGAACGCCGCGACGCCCTCCGCCCGGTCCCCCGAGAACGCCACCGTCCGCCACGCCGCGTCCTCGACCTCCAGACCCGCCTGAAGGTCGAGGCCCTGCCCGAGGCGCAGGGCGCGCTTGGCGGCGCGCAGGCCGACGGGCGAGTTGGCGGCCATGCGGGCACCGAGCGCGAGCGCCTCCGTACGGGCCCCGCCCGCGTCGACCAGCAGGTCGACCAGGCCCAACTCCCGCGCCTCCGCGGCCTCCACGCGGCGCGCCGAGAAGATCAGCTCGGCGGCGCGGGCGGCGCCCACGCGGCGCGGCAGGAGCTGGGTGCCGCCACCGCCGGGGATGACGCCGACGGACACCTCGGGCAGCCCGACGACCGCGGTCGCGTCGGCGACGATCACGTCGCAGGAGAGCGCGAGCTCGAAGCCGCCGCCGAGCGCGAAGCCGTGCACCGCGGCGACCGTGGGCATGGGCAGGTCGAGGACGCCGCCGTAGGCGCCACGGGAGGTCGGCCGCTGACGGCGCAACTCGGCGTCGCTGAAGGAGTTCCGCTCCTTGAGGTCGGCGCCGACGCAGAACGCGCGCTCATGGGTGGAGGTCAGCACGACGACCCGGGCGTCCTGGTCATCGGACAGGGCGGCGCAGGCCCCGGCGATGGAACGGGCCATCTCCGAGGAGACAGCGTTCATCGCCTTGGGCCGGTCCAGGACGAGCTCGGCGACGTGTCCGTGCCGCCTGACCGCCACGTACTCCCCGTACCGCTGCTCGTCGCCCATGACGCCTCCTCCGGTTAACGACCGTTACCCGGGGATCATGTCAGCCGGGCGCCGCCCCGGGAAGGGGCGGCCGTCAGCTCCGGCGGGCCAGCAGCCACGGCTCGACGACGCCGAGGCCGCGGACGGGCCGCTGCCACATCGGCTGGAGCGCGAAGCGGTACGAGGGGGGCTCCTCGCCCTCCTTCTCCGCCACGGCCGCCGCCTCCGCGGCCTCCGTCTCGGAGGCCGGTGCCTCGCCCGTGCGCGTCAGCTCCTCCGCGAAGGCGCCGTCCACGAGGACGGCGTCGCGGGGAGCTATCGACGTGAGCCGGCTCGCGAGGTTCACCGTCGTACCGAACACGTCGCCCATCCGGGTCGTCACGGTCCCGAAGGCGATGCCGACGCGCAGCTCCGGCATGGTCTCGTCGTTGGCCATGGTCTCGATCAGCCGCAGCGCGATCTCGGCGGCGGTACCGGCGTCGTCGGCGACGTACAGGACCTCGTCGCCGAGCGTCTTGATGAGGCGGCCGCCGTGCGCGGCGACGAGGTCGGCGGCGGTGGTCTCGAAGGCCTCCACGAGCTCGCCGAGCTCCTCCTCCTCCATCCGCCGCGTCAGCCGCGTGAACCCGACCAGGTCGGCGAAGCCCACGGCCAGGCGCCGGTCGACCATCTCCTCGTCGTCCGCGGCCTGCACGACGCGGCCGGTGGCGGCGGCGAGCTGGCGGCGCCACACGTAGACGAGGAACTCCTCCAGCTCGGGCAGGAGCAGCTCGACGAGCGGATACGTGACCTCCGTGCGGGTCATGCCCGGCTCGGGAGGCTCCGTGAGCCCCTCCAGGAAGGAGTCGATCTGCCATTCGGCGAGCCGGGCCGTGGTCTGGCCCGTCGATCTCGCCACCTGCACGGCCATGGCCTCGCTCAGCAGGCCCGCCTCGACGAGGCCCGCGAGGCGGCGCAGCGCGAGTACGTCGGCCTCGGTCAGGGCCTTGGCCTGGCCGATGTCGGGGAAGCCCATGGCCCGCCAGAACCGGGACGCCAGCTCCATGGAGACGCCCGCGCTGCGGGCCGCCTGGAAGGGGGTGTAGCGCCGGTCCGCGCCGAGGATGAGCTGCTCAAGCCGGAGGGCGAGCGGGTCCTTCGCCTCGCCGTCCTGCTTCTCGTCCACCTCGGGTACGTCCGGTACCGCGCTCCCCGCCTCATGTGCGGCGACGGCTCCGGCTGTCCCGCCGTCGGGGGCGGGGTGTGCACCCGTGCCGGAGCCCGTGTCGTCGACGGTCACGCCTGCTGCCCTTCCGATCTGCCGCGGTCAGGTATCGACCGGCGTCAACTTTACGGCAGGTGTGCCGCAGCTCACTCCCGACTCCACCGGTCCCGGCGCCGACGCCCTCACCTCGCCGCCCGGCCCCGGGGTCCCTGCCTCCCCGCACCGGGTCGGGCGCCGCGCTCATCGCCGCCCGGCCCCGGGGTTCTTCCCCGCCTGCGCCGGGGCGGGCGCCCCCTTCACCACCACCCGGCACGGTCCGGCTGCGCCGGGGCTGGAGCCACACTTCCCGCCACCCGGCACCGGGGGCTGTGCCCACCCGTTCCGCCCTGCGGAACGCCTGCCCACAGCAGGGGGCGGCCACATGCCCACCGTGCCGCCGACCACAGCAGGAGCGGCTACCCGGCCAGTGCCGCCGACCACAGCGGGGGGGGGCGGCCACATACCCACCGCGCCGCCGCTCACAGCACGGACGGCCGGTCTGCTGCCCACCGGCCGCGGCACGGGCGCACCGGCCCCCACCGGCCGGCAGGCGCAAACGCTCCCGAGGGGACGTGGGGGTATGTGCGAACGGAGCACCGAGCCAGCAATAGCGCCTTTGGACTTGAGGCGGGGCGCAGGGATGGCGAGTACGCACATACCCCCGCGGCCCCGCCCCCGAGACGGACAAAAGGCGCACCAGCCCAAGACGACCCGCCAGACGCCCACGACGCCCACCCCCAAGACGGGCCCAAGGCGCAGCACCGCCCAAGACGACCCGCCAGACGCCCACGCACCCGCCCCGCAGACGGACCCTAGGTGCACCGCCCAAGGCGCCCCGCCAGGCAACGCGCAGGGGTCAAGCCGACGCAGGGCGCAGGTGGACGATGTCGCCCGCGCCCACAGCGCGGCGTTCGCCGTCCGGGAGGGTCAGGACCAGGCGGCCGTCCGCGTCGAGCGCCACCGCCTCGCCCACCAGCTCCCGATCCCCCGGCAACTCCGCCCGCACCCGCCGCCCGAGCGTCGCGCACCCCGCCGCGTACGTCTCCTGGAGCCGGGACGCCCCCGGATCACCGCCCGCCGCCCGCCAGTCCCCGTACCACTGCTCCAGGGACCGCAGCACGGCCCGCAGCACCGGATCCCGGTCCGTGACCTTCGCCCCGGCCAGCGCCAGCGACCCCGCCGTCGGCACGGGCAGCTCGTCCGCGCGGAGCGTGACGTTGAGGCCGACGCCCACGACGACACCCCCGCCGTCCGCGGACCCGGCCCGCTCCGCCAGGATCCCGCCCGCCTTGCGCTCCTCCCCGCCCACGGTCACCAGCAGGTCGTTGGGCCACTTGAGTGCCGTGTCGACCCCCGCCGCCCGCGAAAGCGCGGTCGCGACGGCGACCCCGGTGAGCAGCGGCAGCCACCCCCACCGCTCCACGGGCACGTCCGACGGCTTGAGCAGCACGGAGAAGAAGAGCCCGGAGCGCGGCGGCGCCGACCACCGGCGGTCCAGGCGCCCGCGCCCCGCGCTCTGCTCCTCGGCGACGAGCACCGCCCCTTCGGGCAGCTCGTCGGCCCGCGCCGCGAGGTCGCTGTTGGTGGACCCGGTGGCGGCCACCACGTCGAGCGAGGTCCACAGCCCCCCGTCCCGCACCAGCGCCCGCCGCAGGGAGGCCGCGCCCAGCGGCGGCCGGTCGAGGTCGGACCAGCGGTTGTCTTGAGCATCTGACGGCGTCATGCAAGCCACCTTAGGTGTGGTAAACGCCGCACTGCCGAACGGTATCGACGCCGATACGCTACGGGTCAGTAGCCAGCCGTGGCCGCCAGTCGCAGTCGCCGGTCGCAGCAGCCAGCCGTAAGCCGCCGTACGCACCTTTGAGCAGGCAGGGAGCCGCATCCCTATGTCCGAGATCGACATCCACACGACCGCCGGAAAGCTCGCGGATCTCCAGCGCCGCATCGAGGAGGCCAAGCACGCGGGCTCGGCCCGCGCGGTCGAGAAGCAGCACGCGAAGGGGAAGCTGACGGCGCGCGAGCGGCTCGAACTGCTCCTCGACGAGGGTTCCTTCGTCGAGTTCGACGAGTTCGCGCAGCACCGCTCGACCAACTTCGGCCTGGAGAAGAACCGGCCGTACGGCGACGGCGTGGTGACGGGTTACGGCACGGTCGACGGCCGCCCGGTCGCGGTGTTCTCGCAGGACTTCACCGTCTTCGGCGGCGCGCTCGGCGAGGTCTTCGGACAGAAGATCGTCAAGGTCATGGACTTCGCGCTGAAGACCGGCTGCCCGGTGGTCGGCATCAACGACTCGGGCGGCGCCCGCATCCAGGAGGGCGTCATGGCCCTCGGGATGTACGGCGAGATCTTCCGCCGCAACACGCACGCCTCCGGCGTGATCCCGCAGATCTCCCTGGTCGTCGGCCCGTGCGCGGGCGGCGCGGTCTACTCCCCCGCGATCACCGACTTCACGGTCATGGTCGACCAGACCTCGCACATGTTCATCACGGGCCCGGACGTCATCAAGACGGTCACCGGCGAGGACGTCGGCTTCGAGGAGCTGGGCGGCGCCCGCACCCACAACTCCACCTCGGGCGTGGCCCACCACATGGCGGGCGACGAGAAGGACGCCATCGAGTACGTCAAGTCGCTCCTGTCGTACCTGCCGTCGAACAACCTCAGCGAGCCGCCCGCCTTCCCCGAGGAGGCGGACCTGGAACTCACCGACGAGGACCGGGAGCTGGACACGATCATCCCGGACAGCGCGAACCAGCCGTACGACATGCACGGCGTGATCGAGCACGTCCTGGACGACGCGGAGTTCTTCGAGACGCAGCCGCTGTTCGCGCCGAACATCCTCACCGGATTCGGCCGGATCGAGGGCCGCCCGGTGGGCATCGTCGCCAACCAGCCCACGCAGTTCGCCGGCTGTCTGAACATCGACGCGTCCGAGAAGGGCGCCCGCTTCGTCCGCACCTGCGACGCGTTCAACATCCCGGTCGTCACCTTCGTCGACGTGCCGGGCTTCCTGCCGGGCGTCGAGCAGGAGCACACCGGCATCATCCGCCGCGGCGCCAAGCTGATCTACGCGTACGCGGAGGCCACGGTCCCGCTGATCACGATCATCACGCGCAAGGCCTTCGGCGGCGCGTACGACGTCATGGGCTCCAAGCACCTGGGCGCCGACCTCAACCTCGCCTGGCCGACCGCGCAGATCGCGGTGATGGGCGCGCAGGGCGCGGTGAACATCCTGCACCGCCGCACGATCGCCGAGGCCGGGGACGACGTCGAGGAGGTCCGCGCGCGGCTCATCCAGGAGTACGAGGACACGCTCCTCAACCCCTACACCGCGGCCGAGCGCGGCTACATCGACGCCGTGATCATGCCGTCGGAGACCCGGTCCCACCTGGTGCGCGGCCTGCGTCAACTGCGTACGAAGCGGGAATCCCTGCCTCCGAAGAAGCACGGCAACATCCCCCTGTAAGCCGCGAACCCGTTAGGAGCCCTCATGATCAAGGTCGTTCGGGGCAACCCGACCCCCGAGGAGCTCGCCGCCGCCCTGGCGGTGGTCCAGGCGCGCGCCGCGGCGGTGGCGGACCAGCCGTCCGGCGCGCCGGCGCTGCCCGACTCCTGGGCCGACCCCGCGCGGGTGGCCCGCCACCGGCTGCCCGCGCCCTCCCCCACGGCGTGGGGCCGCACCTACTGGCCCGGATAGGTCCGGATAGGCCCAGAGGGGCCCGGGCATGGGTGAGTCGGGCCGGGGAACTTGAGTACGCGTACTCAGGCGCCCCGGCCACCCCGGCCGCAGTATCGAGTCCATGCTGTGGTCGGACCCGGAGGACACCCCTCCCAAGGACATGCGGGACATGCAGGCCAAGATGCGCCGCGCGGGAGTCGTCCTGGCCCTGGCCATGGTCGTGGCGATGTTCGTGCTGAGCATCCGCTGAGCGTCCCGGCCGGCCCCGGCCCCGCGGCGGAGCGCCTACGCTGACCGCATGAGTGATCAGCCCCGCCGTCTCGTCCTCGCCTCCCAGTCCCCCGCGCGCCTCGGCCTGCTGCGGCAGGCCGGTCTGGCCCCCGAGGTGATCGTCAGCGGCGTCGACGAGGACAAGGTCTCCGCGCCCACCCCCGCCGAGCTCGCCCTCGCCCTGGCCGAGGCCAAGGCGTCCGTGGTGGCCGCGCGGCCCGACGCCAAGGGCGCGCTGGTGATCGGCTGCGACTCGGTCCTCGAACTGGACGGCCGGGCGCTCGGCAAGCCGGCCGACGCCGAGGAGGCCACCGCGCGCTGGAAGGACATGCGCGGGCGCGCGGGCGTCCTGCAGACCGGCCACTGCGTCCGCGACACGGTCTCGGGCCGGTACGCGTCGGCGACCGCGTCGACCGTGGTCCGCTTCGGCGAGCCCTCCGACGAGGAGATCGCCGCGTACGTCGCGAGCGGCGAACCGCTGCACGTGGCGGGCGCGTTCACGCTGGACGGCCGCTCGGCGCCCTTCGTCGAGGGCATCGACGGCGACCACGGCAACGTCATCGGCCTCTCACTGCCGCTGCTGCGCCGCCTCCTTGCCGAACTGGGCGTGGGCATCACGGAGTTGTGGCAGAAGTAGCCGAGGGGCGGTGCGGGCGGCCCGGGCGGGCCGCCGGGCGGCTCAGGCGGGCTGCGGGGCGCCGTTCTCGGGCGCCCCGTTCTCCTGCGCCGCACCGCCCTGCCGGGCCTCGCCCTCGTCCTGCCGCTGCTTCTTGTCGTACGCCACGAGCGTGAGGACGATCAGGCCGAGCACGACCATCATGAAGGCGAACGCGGCCCAGCCCACCAGGCCGACGGAGAAGGCGCCGAGCAGCCCGTGCACGACGGCGCAGCTGATCAGGAGCAGCCGTCCGAAGCCGCCGGGGCCCCGGTCGCGGGCCGCGGTGCGGGCCAGGACCAGGGCACACAGCAGCAGATAGCCGCCGAAGAGGGCGCCGGCGATCCAGGTCGACACGGTCGTCGCGCGCGGGTCGAGGCCCGCCAGCGACATGTCCTGCTTGTCGACGACGAGGCCGAGGAACCAGTTGAGGAGCGCGATGCCAATCGCCTCCGCGACGAGAACGATCGCGGCCACCCAGGCCACCGGTCTGCGCGCCACGGCGCCCCACCCTCTTTCCGCTGCTGTTACCCCAAGTACGTTCGAGCCATCGCGAACGCTACTAACGGGTAAACCCAGGGACAAGGGCTGTGTCGCAGGCAAAGAATCATTGGGCCATTCGTAGGGACTCCACAAAGAAAGCCGTCCCGCCGCAGCGCGGCCTCACAGAGACCTTGACCACACCGGAGGGCTACGCTGCCGGGGAAGGACCCTGCGTACCGCGGTACGACAAGGGATTTCGCGGACCCAGCCGGCCTCGAATCACCCTCCGTGTGGGCAAGCTCACTAATGGGGACGGGTCGTAAGCCCGTGTCGGCAGTCCCTAAACTCGGCTTGTTTCAAGGAGGGAGCCATCGTGCGCAAGGTGCTCATCGCCAACCGTGGCGAAATCGCTGTCCGCGTTGCTCGGGCATGCCGGGATGCAGGGATCACGAGCGTAGCCGTCTACGCAGACCCGGACCGGGACGCTCTGCACGTCCGCGCGGCAGATGAGGCGTTCGCCCTGGGCGGTGACACTCCGGCCACCAGCTACCTGGACATCTCCAAGGTGCTGGCCGCGGCCAAGGACGCGGGCGCGGACGCGATCCACCCCGGCTACGGGTTCCTGTCCGAGAACGCCGAGTTCGCGCAGGCCGTCCTCGACGCGGGCCTGATCTGGATCGGCCCGCCGCCGCACGCCATCCGCGACCTGGGCGACAAGGTCGCCGCCCGCCACATCGCGCAGCGCGCCGGTGCCCCGCTGGTCGCGGGCACCCCGGACCCGGTCTCGGGCGCCGACGAGGTCGTCGCCTTCGCCGAGGAGCACGGCCTGCCGATCGCCATCAAGGCGGCGTTCGGCGGCGGTGGCCGCGGCCTGAAGGTGGCCCGCACCCTCGAAGAGGTCCCCGAGCTGTACGACTCCGCGGTGCGCGAGGCCGTGGCGGCCTTCGGCCGCGGCGAGTGCTTCGTCGAGCGCTACCTCGACAAGCCGCGGCACGTGGAGACCCAGTGCCTCGCGGACCAGCACGGCAACGTGGTCGTCGTCTCGACCCGTGACTGCTCGCTGCAGCGCCGCCACCAGAAGCTCGTCGAGGAGGCCCCGGCGCCGTTCCTCTCGGACGCGCAGGTCGAGGAGCTCTACAGCGCCTCGAAGGCCATCCTCAAGGAGGCCGGTTACGTCGGCGCGGGCACCGTCGAGTTCCTCGTCGGCGCCGACGGCACGATCTCCTTCCTGGAGGTCAACACCCGTCTCCAGGTGGAGCACCCGGTCACCGAAGAGGTCGCGGGCATCGACCTCGTGCGCGAGATGTTCCGCATCGCCGACGGCGAGGAGCTCGGCTACGGCGACCCCGAACTGCGCGGTCACTCCTTCGAGTTCCGCATCAACGGCGAGGACCCGGGCCGCAACTTCCTGCCCGCGCCCGGCACCGTCACCCGCTTCGACGCCCCCTCGGGTCCCGGCGTGCGCCTGGACGCGGGCGTCGAGTCCGGCTCGGTCATCGGCCCGGCCTGGGACTCGCTCCTGGCCAAGCTGATCGTCACCGGCGCCACGCGTGAGCAGGCGCTCCAGCGTGCCGCGCGCGCCCTCGCGGAGTTCACGGTGGAGGGCATGGCCACGGCCATCCCGTTCCACCGCGCCGTCGTCAAGGACCCGGCGTTCGCGCCCGAACTCACCGGTTCCGACGAGCCGTTCACGATCTTCACGCGCTGGATCGAGACGGAGTTCGTCAACGAGATCCCGCCGTTCGCCGCGCCCCCCGCGGACGCCGAGGCGGACGAGGAGCCGGGCCGCGAGACGGTCGTCGTCGAGGTCGGCGGCAAGCGCCTGGAGGTCTCGCTGCCGTCCTCGCTGGGCATGACGATCGCGCGCACCGCGGCGGCGGGCGGCGCCCGTCCCAAGCGCCGCGCGGCCAAGAAGTCGGGCCCGGCCGCCTCCGGCGACACCCTCGCCTCGCCCATGCAGGGCACGATCGTCAAGGTCGCGGTCGAGGAGGGCCAGGAGGTCAAGGAGGGCGACCTGATCGTCGTCCTGGAGGCCATGAAGATGGAGCAGCCCCTGAACGCGCACCGCTCGGGCACGATCAAGGGCCTGGCCGCGGAGGTGGGCGGAAGCCTGACCTCCGGTGCGGTCATCTGCGAGATCAAGGACTGAACCGGCGCCGGCGACCGCGTCGGCGCACCGGGACCGGACGGGCTGGAGCGATCCAGCCCGTCCGGCGTTTCTACGGGCGCACGCGCGCGGAACCGGTGATCGTCCGGGCCCGCCCCGCGCAACCGCCCGCCCCTCTCCCCGCGTCCTACTCCCACGTAGAACCGAAGGCCACGGGGGGACTTCAGTGAAACGCACGGGGGATGTCATCGGTGTGCTCGCCGCCGCGGGGGCGATCACCGGCGCCGGGTGGCTCGCGGCGGGCGCCGGGACCGGGGAGCACTACGAGGCGGGGCTCGTCCTCGGCCTGGCCGTGAGCCTGTCCGTGGCGCTGCTGCGCCGCTTCACCGCACTGCCGCTCGGCCGGCGCCGCCCCTACACCTTCGCCCTGCCGCTGCCCGCGCCCGACTGGCGCGCCCCGCCGCCGGACCCGCGCGGCGATCCGGAGGCCCTGCGCCCGCACGCCGAACAGCGCGCGGAGCTGCTCGGCGACGCGTCCGCGCTCGGCGACACCCTGCGCGACACCTGCGCGCTCTCGCCCGGACTGCGCCACGAGCTGAACGCGTTCGCGGTCACGGCGTCGATCCAGGCGAGCAACTCGGTGATCCACTCCGTGCTGAGCCCCGCCGACGCGGGGCCGCGCAGCCCGGACCCCGCCTACGACGCCGCGTACGCGCTCGGGGAGCTCGTCGCGGGCGTGGAGTTCGGCCGCATCGGGATGCGCGCCCTGGAGGCGCTGGTGACGGAGAGGCCGCTGCGGCCCGATCCGCCCTGCTACTTCAATCCGCTGCACGCGCGCGGGCACGCGCGGGTGGCGCCCCCGGTCGCCGTGGAGGGCGTCGAGGAGGTCGCCGCCTGCCACCGCTGCGCACGGGAGCCCGCGCCGCTCCTGGTGCCGTCCGCGGCCGGCCCGGTGCCGTACTACGCGAGCGACGCCGTCGACACGCGCTGGCGCCTGCTCGGCTACGGCGCGGTGGTCCCCGACAACGGCGCCACGATGATCGCCACGGCCCGCGACGGCTTCCGCCCCGGCGCCGGGAGCGGCCGCGCGAGCGCCACCAAGAAGCTTCGTACGAGAGTGAGTTGATGATCATGGGGGACCTGGCCACCGGGGTGCTGAGCGGCACGGTCGTCGGCACCTGCGTCACGTATCCGCTGGTGCTGTGGCTGACCCGGAACCTGAGCGGGGGCGCCCTGCCCCCGCACCGGCGCGAGCGCAGGGCCAGGGCGGAGCTGGACGCCTTCTTCGGCCGGCGGCCGTCCTGACCTCACCCGGTCGCGCCCCGCGGGCAGTGGCATCCTTGAGGGACGCGTACGTTCACGAAGGGTGCGGGGATGACGACCGGCACGGGCCAGCAGGCGAGAGCGCCGCAGCAGGGGGCACAGTCGGCGCGCACCATGCGGGCCGACGCCCGCCGCAACTACGACCGGCTGCTCGCCGAGGCGCGCTCCGCCTTCGCCGAGCACGGCACGGGCGCGTCCCTGGAGGACGTGGCGCGCCGCGCGGGCGTCGGCATCGGCACGCTCTACCGGCACTTCCCGAACCGGCACGCGCTGATGAGCGCGGTCTGGGAGGACGCGGTGAGCGATCTCCTCGCGCGCTCGCGGGCGCTGCTCGACGATCCGCAGCCCTGCGCGGCGCTGGTGGCGTGGCTGCGCGCCATCGTCACTCATGCGGGTGAGTACCGCGGCCTGTCGAGCGCGCTCATGTCGGCGTCGCACGACGACAGTTCGGCGCTGGCGCAGTGCTCCATGCCGATGCGCGAGGCGGGCGCGGCGCTGCTCGCGCGGGCGCAGGAGGCGGGGGCCGTGCGCCCCGACGTCTCCATCTCCGACCTGCTCCAGCTGACCAACGCGATCTCGCTGGCGGCCGAAGAGACCCCGGACGACCCGAAGTTGGCCGACCGGCTGCTCACACTGACCTTGCGGGGCCTGAAGGCCGACGGGCAGCCCGCGGCGTGACGCCCGCTCCGGCGGCCGTGCCGTCACGGTGCGTCACGTCCCGGCGCGGCCGTCCCGGCCCCGCCGGAGGTCAGCGGCGGCGCAGATCCGCGACCCGGGCGGCCCGCTCGCCGGGCGGCTGCTCCCCGAGGAGCGCGCTGCGCAGCTGCTGACCCGGACCCGCCCCGTGGTTGCGACGCTGACCCGGCAGGGGCACGTCCCGGCGCGACTGACGCCCCGCCGGCACGGATTCGGCACCGGGCCCCGCGTTAGGGCCCGCGGAGCCGCCCGCCACCGCGATCTGCACACCCTGGTCGGCCAGGGCCTGCAGCTCCGTGGCGGCCCGGTCGTCGTGCGCGGGCGGTTCGTCCGTGACCAGCCGGGTGATGACGTCCGTCGGCACCGTCTGGAACATCGTGTCGGTGCCGAGCTTGGTGTGGTCGGCGAGCACCACGACCTCGGCCGCCGCCTGCACCAGCGCGCGGTCCACGCTCGCGGAGAGCATGTTGGACGTGGACAGGCCGCGCTCGGCGGTCAGACCACTGCCCGAGAGGAAGGCGCGCGACACCCGCAGCCCCTGGAGGGACTGCTCGGCGCCGCTGCCCACCAGCGCGTAGTTCGAACCGCGCAGGGTGCCGCCCGTCATGACGACTTCGACCCGGTTGGCATGGGCCAGCGCCTGCGCCACCAGCAGGGAGTTGGTGACAACGGTCAGGCCGGGCACCCGCGCGAGCCGTCGGGCCAGCTCCTGCGTGGTCGTACCCGCCCCGACGACGATGGCCTCGCCCTCTTCGACGAGTCCCGCCGCGAGATCGGCGATGGCCGTCTTCTCGGCGGTCGCGAGATGTGATTTCTGCGGAAAGCCGGACTCCCGCGTGAATCCGCCCGGCAATACCGCACCGCCATGTCGGCGGTCGAGGAGTCCTTCTGCCTCCAGCGCGCGCACGTCCCGCCGTACGGTCACTTCGGAGGTCTGGACGACGCGGGCGAGCTCACGAAGCGATACCGCTCCGTTGGCTCGCACCATTTCGAGGATCAATTGGCGACGTTCTGCAGCGAACACGAAACTGACAGTAACCCCAACGACCGTCTGCTTTCAGCAGTTTGCGCCGAATTACAGAAGTTGTTCGCACGGCAGGGTGGGAAGTGGTATAGGTGCCCACTCAGTACGCCTATGCCGCGCGAATGGGCCGCAACAGCGCGTGACCTGCGAAGAGTTCATTCGCGCCGGAGCCGGGATCAGCCTTCGCCCGCGGCCTTCCGGGTGTGGAGTTGACGCGCCACCTCGGCGATCGACCCCGAAAGGGATGGGTACACGGTGAACGCATTCGCGATCTGCTCGACCGTCAGATTGTTGTCGACCGCGATCGAGATGGGATGGATCAGTTCCGAAGCGCGCGGTGCGACGACCACACCGCCGACCACGATGCCCGTGCCGGGACGGCAGAAGATCTTGACGAAGCCGTCGCGGATGCCCTGCATCTTCGCGCGCGGGTTGCGCAGCAGCGGCAGCTTGACGACGCGGGCGTCGATCTTTCCGGCGTCGACGTCGGCCTGGCTGTAGCCGACGGTCGCGATCTCCGGGTCCGTGAAGACGTTCGCCGAGACGGTCTTCAGGTTCAGCGGGGTGACCGCGTCGCCCAGGAAGTGGTACATCGCGATGCGGCCCTGCATCGCGGCGACGGAGGCGAGCGCGAAGACCCCGGTGACGTCACCGGCGGCGTACACGCCCGGGGCGGACGTCCTGGAGACCTTGTCGGTCCAGATGTGCCCGGAGTCCTTCAGCTTGACCCCGGCCTCCTCCAGGCCCATGCCGCTGCTGTTCGGGATGGCGCCGACGGCCATCAGGCAGTGCGTGCCGGAGATGACGCGTCCGTCGGCGAGGGTGACCTCGACCCGGTCGCCGACGCGCTTGGCGGAGGCGGCGCGGGAGCGGGACATGACGTTCATCCCGCGGCGGCGGAAGACGTCCTCCAGGACGGCGGCGGCGTCCGGGTCCTCGCCCGGCAGCACGCGGTCGCGGCTGGACACGAGGGTGACCTCGGAGCCCAGGGCCTGGTAGGCGCCGGCGAACTCGGCGCCGGTGACGCCGGAGCCGACCACGATGAGCTCCTCGGGCAGCTCGTCGAGGTCGTAGACCTGCGTCCAGTTCAGGATGCGCTCGCCGTCGGGCTGGGCGTCGGGCACCTCGCGCGGGTGACCGCCGGTGGCGATCAGCACGGCGTCGGCGACGAGCGTCTCCTCGGTGCCGTCGGCGGCGCGCACGATCACCTTGCGCGACCCGTCGATGTCCTGCTGCCCCTCCAGGCGGCCGCGGCCGCGCAGCACGCGCGCGCCCGCCCGCGTGACGGAGGCGGTGATGTCGTGGGACTGCGCGAGCGCCAGGCGCTTCACACGGCGGTTGACCTTCCCCAGGTCCACACCGACCACGCGCGCGGGGGTGTCGATGTGCGGGGTGTCGTCCGCGACGATGATCCCGAGCTCCTCGTACGACGAATCGAAGCTGGTCATCACCTCGGCCGTCGCGATCAGAGTCTTCGACGGCACGCAGTCGGTGAGCACCGACGCCCCGCCCAGACCGTCGCAGTCGACGACGGTCACCTCCGCGCCGAGCTGGGCGGCCACGAGGGCCGCCTCGTATCCGCCGGGTCCGCCACCAATGATCACGATCCGAGTCACGTACTCCATTGTCCCGCACGCTTCAAGACAGCAACGCGCCGGGGCCCTCCGTCCGTGCGACGGCCCCGTCCGTGCGGTCCTCCGGACGCGGGAGAGGCACACCCGATTGCTGTCGTACCCTCGACCTCATGTCGCTCTACGCCGCGTACGCCGGCAATCTGGATCCGCGGCTCATGTCACGCCGCGCCCCGCACTCGCCGCTGCGCGCGACCGGCTGGCTGAACGGCTGGCGGCTCACCTTCGGCGGGGAGCACATGGGGTGGGAGGGCGCGCTCGCCACCATCGTCGAGGCCCCGCGCTCCCAGGTCTTCGTGACCCTGTACGACATCGCTCCCATGGACGAGGACTCCATGGACCGCTGGGAAGGCGTCGGCCTCGACATCTACCGGCGCATGCGGGTGCGCGTCCACACGCTGGAGGGCGAGGAACCCGCATGGGTGTACGTCCTCAACGGCTACGAGGGCGGCCTCCCCTCGGCCCGCTACCTGGGCGAACTGGCCGACGCTGCGGAGTCCGCGGGCGCCCCCCACGACTACGTGATGGAGCTGCGCAAGCGCCCCTGCTGACGGGTCTCGTCGAAAACGACAAGACAACGATCGAAATCCCGTGAGCATCGTCATCTACGCGCGTAGGGCGCGAGCGGCTACTCTCATCGACGTGAACGCTTCAGTTATTCCGGACGACATCCAGGGCGACCCCTACGCCGCCGCCGACGCCGCCGCCGCGCGCCTGCGCGAGCTGACGGGCGCCGAGACCCACGACGTCGCCCTCGTGATGGGCTCCGGCTGGGCGCCGGCCGTCGAGGCGCTCGGCACCCCCGAGGCCGAGTTCCCGGTCACCGAGCTGCCCGGCTTCCCGCCGCCGGCGGTGGCGGGCCACGGCGGTCGCATCCGCTCCTTCAAGGTCGGCGACAAGCGCGCCCTGGTCTTCCTGGGCCGCACCCACTACTACGAGGGCCGTGGCGTGGCCGCCGTCGCGCACGGTGTCCGCACCGCCGTGGCCGCGGGCTGCAAGACCATCGTGCTCACCAACGGCTGCGGTGGGCTGCGCGAGGGCATGCGGCCCGGTCAGCCGGTGCTGATCAGCGACCACCTGAACCTCACGGCGACGTCGCCGATCGTCGGCGCGAACTTCGTCGACCTGACGGACCTGTACTCCCCCCGTCTCCGGGCCCTCTGCAAGGAGATCGACCCGACCCTCGAAGAGGGTGTGTACGCGCAGTTCCCCGGCCCGCACTACGAGACGCCGGCGGAGATCCGCATGGCCCGCACGATCGGTGCGGACCTGGTGGGCATGTCGACCGTCCTCGAGGCGATCGCCGCGCGCGAGGCGGGTGCGGAGGTGCTCGGCATCTCTCTGGTCACGAACCTCGCCGCGGGCATGACGGGTGAGCCCCTCAACCACGAGGAGGTGCTCCAGGCGGGCCGCGACAGCGCCACCCGGATGGGCGAACTCCTCGGCCAGGTGCTGGGCCGCATCTAGCGGGCGGGGGCGCCTTGCCTGGCGGGGCGCCCCGCACCGTGGCTCCCCGCCTGCACCGGGGCGGGGCCCTCGCTCACCGCTGCCCGCTCCTGGGCCGACGCCCCACCTGCACCGGGGCGGGAGCCACACTTGTCGCTGCCCGGCACCGTGGGCTGTGCCCACCCGTTCCGCCTTGCGGAACGCCTGCCCACAGCGGAGCGGCACGGTCCCGCCCGCCGCGGCGTGGGCGCACCGGCCCCCACCGGCCGGCAGGCGCACGCGCTCCCGAGGGGACGTGGGGGTATGTGCGAACGGAGCACCGAGCCAGCTCTGGCGTCTTTGGACTTGGGGCGGGGCGCAGGGATGGCGAGTACGCACATACCCCCGCGGCCCCGCCCCACAGACGGACAAAGGCGCACCGCCCAAGGCTCAGGAGCCAGCCCCAAGGCGCCCCCGCCAGAACGAGGCGTGACGCCCGTCAACGACACCCCCGAACACGAGAGGCTGAAGACACCGTGCAGGACGACTCGCAGGACACCTCCGAACTCATCGCGCGGGCCCAGGCCTGGCTGGCCGAGGACCCGGACCCCGAGACCCGCGAGGAGCTGGCCAAGCTCATCGAATCCGCGGACACGGACGAGCTCACCGCACGCTTCACCGGCACCCTCCAGTTCGGCACCGCCGGCCTCCGCGGCGAACTCGGCGCGGGCCCCATGCGCATGAACCGCTCCGTGGTCATCCGCGCCGCCGCCGGCCTCGCCGCGTACCTCAAGGGCAAGGGACAGACCGACGGCCTCGTCGTCATCGGCTACGACGCCCGCCACAAGTCCGCCGACTTCGCCCGCGACACCGCCGCCGTGATGACCGGCGCCGGCCTCCGCGCGGCCGTGCTCCCCCGCCCCCTGCCCACCCCCGTCCTCGCCTTCGCCATAAGGCACCTCGGCGCGGTCGCGGGCGTGGAGGTCACCGCCAGCCACAACCCCCCGCGCGACAACGGCTACAAGGTCTACCTCGGCGACGGCTCCCAGATCGTCCCGCCCGCCGACGCGGAGATCGCCGCCGAGATCGACGCGATCGCGAGCCTCCACGACGTGCCCCGCCCCGAGGCCGGCTGGGAAATCCTGTCCGAGGACGTCCTGGAGGCCTATCTGGTGCGTACGGACGCCGTCCTGGCCCCGGACTCCCCCCGCACCGCCCGCGCCGTCTACACGGCCATGCACGGCGTCGGCAAGGACACCCTCCTCGCGGCCTTCGCCCGCGCCGGCTTCCCCGCCCCGGTCCTCGTCGCCGAGCAGGCCGAGCCGGACCCGGACTTCCCCACGGTCGCGTTCCCGAACCCGGAGGAGCCGGGCGCGATGGACCTGTCCTTCGCGACGGCGGCCCGCACCACCCCCGCCCCGGACCTGATCATCGCCAACGACCCCGACGCGGACCGCTGCGCCGCCGCGGTCAAGGACGGCGCGGACTGGCGGATGCTCCGCGGCGACGAGGTCGGGGCGCTCCTCGCCGCGCACCTGGTCGAGCGCGGCGCACAGGGCACCTTCGCCGAGTCGATCGTCTCCTCCTCCCTCCTCGGCCGGATCGCCGAGAA
Organism: Streptomyces sp. NPDC052114; assembly: GCF_040680155.1. Classification (NCBI taxonomy): domain Bacteria; kingdom Bacillati; phylum Actinomycetota; class Actinomycetes; order Kitasatosporales; family Streptomycetaceae; genus Streptomyces; species Streptomyces sp. NPDC052114. The sequence continues at coordinate 337,884 of NZ_JBFAWC010000005.1, forward strand.
GGCGGGCCTCGGCTACGAGGAGACCCTCACCGGCTTCAAGTGGATCGCCCGCGTCGACGGCCTGCGCTACGGCTACGAGGAGGCGCTCGGCTACTGCGTGGACCCCGAGGGCGTACGCGACAAGGACGGCATCACCGCCGCACTGCTGCTCACCGAGCTGGCCTCCGGTCTCAAGGAAGAGAACCGCACCCTCCTGGACCTCCTCGACGACCTGGCCGTGGAGCACGGCCTGCACGCCACCGACCAGCTGTCGGTCCGCGTGGAGGACCTGTCGCTGATCGCGGACGCGATGCGCCGCCTGCGCGAGCAGCCGCCGACGGAGCTGGCGGGCCTGCCCGTGACGAAGGCGGAGGACCTGACGCGGGGCACGGACAAGCTCCCGCCCACGGACGGCCTGCGCTACACGCTCGACGGTGCCCGCGTCATCGTGCGCCCGAGCGGCACGGAGCCGAAGCTCAAGTGCTACCTGGAGGTCGTCGTCCCGGTCTCCGGGCGGTCGGAGCTCCCGGCGGCCCGCGCGAAGGCGACGGACCTCCTCGCCACGATCAAGCGCGACCTCTCGGCGGCGGCGGGCATCTGATCCCGAGGGGAGCCACCCGTCCGAGTGGTTCCGCTAGGGCAGCTGCCGCAGCGATCCGGTGCGCTGCCGGTCCCCCAGGAAGGGTCGACCGGTAGCGCACGATCACGTTCCGGGAGCTGCCGCAGTGCCGTACGGAATCTCCGAGCCCAGGGCCGCCGCCCCGTCCCGGGTCCCCGCGTCCAGGAGCCCCCTGGGCACCGCACGCCCGCGCACGGGCCGCGCGGACCGTGCGGTGCGCGCCCTGCGGCACGCCTCCCCCGCGCTCCTCGCGTACGCGGCCGTGCGCGCCCTCGGGCTGCTGGTGTTCGCCGCGTGGGCCCACCGCGAGCGCCGCGGGGTCCGGCACCTGCTGATGGAGTCGTGGGACTGCGACTGGTACCTGAAGATCGCCGAGCACGGTTACGCGCACGCGCTGGGCACGCACTTCGACGCGAACAACCTCGCGTTCTTCCCGCTCTTCCCCGCCCTGATCAGGGCGGGCGACACCCTCGTCCCCGCGCTGCCGCGCGGCGCGGCGGGCCTCGCGGTCGCGCTCGTGTCGTCGTTCGCCGCCGCGTGGGGGATCTTCGCGGTGGGCGACCGCCTGTACGGCCGGCGGACCGGCGTCGTGCTCGCCACGCTCTGGGGCAGCCTGCCCGTCGCGCTCGTGCAGTGGATGGGCTACACCGAGTCGCTGTTCACGGCGTTCGCCGCGTGGGCGCTGTACGCGGTCCTGACGGGCCGCTGGGTGTGGGCGGGGGCGCTGGCCTCGCTCGCGGGCCTGACCCGTCCCACGGGGGTGGCGCTCGCGGCGGCGGTGTCCGTGGCCGCGCTGCTCTCCCTGCGCCGCGCCCCCTTTCACGCCCGCGCGCTCGCGGGCGCCCTGCTCGCCCCGCTCGGCTGGCTGGCGTACGTCGGCTGGGTGGGCCTGCGCCTGGGCCGCTGGGACGGCTACTTCGCCGTACAGCGGCTGTGGCACAACGAATGGGACGGCGGCGTGGAGACGCTGCGCCGCATGCACGGGCTCTTCGTGGTCGAGCGGCCGCAGCTGTTCCTCGCGATGGTGACGGCGGTGCTGCTCGGCTCGGTCGTGCTCTACGTCCTCTCGGCGGCGGACCGCCAGCCGCTGCCCCTGCTGCTCTTCACGGGCCTGCTCCTGCTGATCGTGCTCGGCAGCAGCGGGGTCTACTTCCCGCGGGCCCGTTTCCTGCTGCCGGGCTTCCCGCTGCTGCTGCCGCTCGCCGTGGCGCTCGCGCGGGCGCGGACGCGGGTGGCGGTGACGGTCCTTTCGGCGGCGGCGCTCACGTCGGCCGCGTTCGGCGGCCACATGCTCCTGGCGTGGCTCGGCCCGCCGTAGGAAGCCTCGGGACCGGAGGTCAGGTCACCGCGAGCAGCACGGCGAGGAGCACCGCACCCGCCGCGGCCGGGGCGACGATCTCGTACGCCCAGCGGACCGCGGGCTCGCCCTGCGCGGACTCGGATCCGGCCTGCCGTTCGGAGATCTCGCGCAGCTCGTCCATGGCCTGGTCGCCGCTGGCGCGGGTCGACGAGCGGCCGGGGTCGAGGAAGGGGCGGCCGCCGGCCGTCGGGTCGCCGGAGGCGGCGGCCTGGGACTGCCTGCGCGCGGCCTTCTTGCGGCCGCGCAGGGAGACGGGGATCGCCCAGAGCTGGTACTTGGTGCCGTCGTTGGTGAGGACCTCGTTCGAGTAGCCCGAGCGGAGCGTCGCGACGGACGCCCAGGGCAGCGCGATGGTCCGGAAGGGGTTGCGGACGCGGAGCCGGTCGTCGTTGGCGTACACGGCGGGACGCACGGTGAACGCGACGACCAGCGGCACGGCGAGCAGCAGCCCGGCGAGCGCGAGCCACGGGGTGCGGCCCTCGCCGCGGATCACGGCGTCGATGCCGAGCCAGGCGCCCAGGGCGAGCAGCAGGACGCCGCCGGCGATGCCGGCCGGGGACCGGAAGGTGCGGTCCTGGTACGCGGGCTCCGCCACGGGGTTCTGAGGGTCGCTCATACCCTGATTCTGCCTGACGCCCCGCGCGGCGCCCCGGGCCGGGCCGCCGCCGGGCCCCCGGCGCCGGGCGGGCCCCACCCCTGTACAGCAGCTACGCGCGTAGATATGCTCCCCTCGTGACCATGCCCACTGCATTCGCTGACGTGACCGCGTCCGACAGCACGCTCCGCCGCTTCCTCCACGGGCTGCCCGGCGTCGACGCGGTCGGCCTGGAGGCGCGCGCCGCCTCGCTCGGTACCCGCTCGATCAAGACCACGGCGAAGGCGTACGCCATCGACCTGGCCATCTCGATGATCGACCTGACGACCCTGGAGGGCGCCGACACCCCGGGCAAGGTCCGGGCGCTCGGCGCGAAGGCCGTCAACCCCGACCCGACCGACCGCGGCACCCCGCGCACCGCCGCGGTCTGCGTCTATCCGGACATGGTCGCGACCGCCAAGGAGGCCGTCGCGGGCAGCGGCGTGAAGGTCGCCTCCGTGGCCACCGCCTTCCCGGCCGGCCGTGCCGCCCTGGACGTGAAGCTCGGTGACGTCCGCGAGGCCGTGGCCGCCGGCGCCGACGAGATCGACATGGTCATCGACCGGGGAGCGTTCCTCTCCGGCGACTACATGACGGTGTTCGAGCAGATCCGCGCCGTGAAGGAGGCCTGCGGCGCCGCGCGTCTGAAGGTCATCTTCGAGACCGGTGAGCTCTCGACGTACGACAACATCAGGCGCGCCAGCTGGATCGGCATGATCGCGGGCGCCGACTTCATCAAGACCTCGACCGGCAAGGTCGGCGTCAACGCCACGCCCGCCAACACGCTCCTGATGCTGGAGGCCGTCCGCGACTTCCGCGCGCAGACGGGGGTGCAGATCGGCGTGAAGCCCGCGGGCGGCATCCGCTCGACCAAGGACGCGGTGAAGTTCCTCGTCCTGGTGAACGAGACGGCGGGGCCCGACTGGCTGGACAACCACTGGTTCCGCTTCGGCGCCTCGTCGCTCCTGAACGATCTGCTGATGCAGCGCCAGAAGCTGGCCACCGGCCGCTACTCCGGCCCCGACTACGTGACGGTGGACTGACCCATGACCTCCACTCCCTTCGAGTACGCACCGGCGCCCGAGTCCCGCTCCGTCGTCGACATCGCCCCCTCGTACGGCCTGTTCATCGACGGCGAGTTCGTCGAGGCCGCCGAGGGCAAGGTCTTCAAGACGGTCTCGCCGTCCACCGAAGAGGTCCTCTCCGAGGTCGCGCAGGCCTCCTCCGAGGACGTCGACCGCGCGGTGAAGGCCGCCCGCAAGGCCTTCGAGAAGTGGTCGGCGCTGCCGGGCGCCGAGCGCGCCAAGTACCTCTTCCGCATCGCCCGGATCATCCAGGAGCGCAGCCGCGAGCTGGCCGTACTGGAGACGCTGGACAACGGCAAGCCGATCAAGGAGACCCGCGACGCGGACCTCCCCCTGGTCGCCGCGCACTTCTTCTACTACGCGGGCTGGGCCGACAAGCTCGACCACGCGGGGTACGGCCCGAACCCGGCGCCGCTGGGCGTCGCGGGCCAGGTCATCCCCTGGAACTTCCCGCTCCTGATGCTGGCCTGGAAGATCGCCCCGGCGCTCGCCACGGGCAACACGGTCGTCCTCAAGCCCGCCGAGACCACTCCCCTGAGCGCCCTGTTCTTCGCGGACATCTGCCGCCAGGCGGGCCTGCCCAAGGGCGTCGTCAACATCCTTCCCGGGTACGGCGACGCGGGCGCGGCCCTCACGGCCCACCCGGACGTGAACAAGGTCGCCTTCACCGGTTCCACCGCCGTCGGCAAGGCGATCGCCCGTCAGGTCGCGGGCACGGACAAGAAGGTCACGCTCGAACTGGGCGGCAAGGGCGCGAACATCGTCTTCGACGACGCCCCGATCGACCAGGCCGTCGAGGGCATCGTCACCGGCATCTTCTTCAACCAGGGCCAGGTCTGCTGCGCCGGTTCGCGCCTGCTCGTGCAGGAGTCGATCCAGGAGGAGCTGCTCGACGGCCTCAAGCGCCGCCTGTCCACCCTGCGTCTGGGCGACCCGCTCGACAAGAACACCGACATCGGCGCGATCAACTCCGCCGAGCAGCTCGCCCGCATCACCGCGCTCGCCGAGACCGGCGAGGCGGAGGGCGCCGAGCGCTGGTCGGCACCGTGCGAACTGCCCGACAGCGGCTACTGGTTCGCGCCGACGCTCTTCACGAACGTCACGCAGGCGCACACCATCGCCCGCGACGAGATCTTCGGCCCGGTGCTCTCCGTGCTGTCGTTCCGTACGCCGGACGAGGCGGTCGCCAAGGCCAACAACACGCAGTACGGCCTCTCGGCGGGCATCTGGACGGAGAAGGGCTCCCGCATCCTCGCGGTCGCGAACAAGCTCCGGGCGGGTGTCGTCTGGGCCAACACTTTCAACAAGTTCGACCCGACCTCGCCGTTCGGCGGGTACAAGGAGTCGGGCTTCGGCCGCGAGGGCGGCCGCCACGGGCTGGAGGCGTACCTCGATGTCTGACGCACGACTTGGCGTCTTCAAGACCTACAAGCTGTACGTGGGGGGCAAGTTCCCCCGCTCCGAGAGCGGCCGGGTGTACGAGGTGACGGACTCCAAGGGCACGTGGCTGGCCAACGCCCCGCTGTCGTCCCGCAAGGACGCGCGGGACGCGGTCGTGGCGGCCCGCAAGGCGCAGGGCGGCTGGGCCGGCGCGACGGCGTACAACCGCGGCCAGATCCTCTACCGCATCGCCGAGATGCTGGAGGGCCGTCGCGAGCAGTTCGTGCGCGAGGTCGCCGACGCGGAGGGCCTGTCGAAGTCGAAGGCCGCCGCGGTCGTGGACGCGGCGATCGACCGCTGGGTCTGGTACGCGGGCTGGACGGACAAGATCGCCCAGGTCGCGGGCGGGGCGAACCCGGTCGCGGGCCCGTTCTTCAACCTCTCGACGCCGGAGCCGACGGGCGTGGTCACGGTGCTCGCGCCGCAGGACTCCTCGTTCCTCGGCCTGGTCTCGGTGATCGCCCCGGTGATCGCGACGGGCAACACCGTCGTGGTGGTCGCCGCGGAGAAGGCGCCGCTGCCGGCGCTGTCGCTGGGCGAGGTCCTCGCGACCTCGGACGTCCCGGGCGGGGTGGTCAACATCCTCACCGGGAAGACCGCCGAGATCGCCGCGCCGCTCGCCGCGCACCAGGACGTCAACGCCATCGACCTGACGGGCGCGGACGCGGACCTGGCGCGCGACCTGGAGGTCGCGGCGGCCGACAACCTCAAGCGCGTGCTGCGTCCACAGCCTGTGGACTGGTCGGCCGACCCGGGCACGCACCGCCTGACGGCCTTCCTGGAGACCAAGACGGTCTGGCACCCCACGGGTTCGCTGGGCGCGTCCGGCTCCGCCTACTAGCCGCTCTCCGCGCCGAGGCCCCGGTCTCCTCCGTCCAGGAGGCCGGGGCCTCGGCATGTCCGGCGCCGGTTCACAGCCCGAAGCGCGCCGCGATCCCGTCGAGCACGCAGTCCAGGCCCGTCTCGAACTCCCAGGTCGGGTCGTCCTTGCGCGTCGCCTCGTGGATGTAGCGCCGGTACGTGGGGTAACGCCCGGTCCCCATCAGGTAGTTCATCTGCGGTGCGAGGCCGCGCCGCGCCTCGTCGGGGCTCTCCCACTCCTGCTGGCGCAGGTACTCGCTCAGCAACACCTCGGACCGCACCATGCCGCCCACGTACGCGGTGACGGTGCGGAAGACGGCCATCATCGTGTCGACGTCCAGGCCGTGCCCGTCGAGCGCGGCGAGCTGCCGCTCCGCGACCGCGAACCGGTTCGGCGTCAGCGCGTGCAGCGGGGTGGGCAGGTCGGCCATCCACCGGTGGCGCAGCGCCATCTCGCGGGTGGCGCGCGCGGATTCGCGCAGGACGTCGCGCCAGCCCGTCGCCCCGGCGGCCGGGGTCAGCTCGGCCGAGACCAGGTCGACCATGAGCGCCAGCAGGTCCTCCTTGCCCGAGACATGGCGGTACGCGGCCATCGGCGCGACGCCCAGCTCGGTGGCGAGGCGGCGCATGGTGACGGCGGCGAAGCCCTCGGCGTCGGCGACCCGCACCGCGACCGCGGCGATCTTCTGCGGCGTCAGCGTGGCGCGCTGCGCGGCCGCCGGGCGCTCCATGCGCTCCCAGAGCGAGACCTCGGGCTCGCCCTTCTTCTGTGTGGCCATGCGTACAGCGTATCCGTTGTGGACGGCGTACACAGCGAGGTGTACGTTGTACGCGTCTCGATACGACGTACACATCGGCGTCGTACACACCCAGGGGGTCCCCATGAGCACTCAGCCGCAGCCGCTCCGCGTCGCCGTCGTCGTCGGCAGCACCCGCGAGGGCCGTTTCGCGCCCGTCGTCACCGACTGGATCAAGGAGCACCTCGACGGGCGCGGCGACATGCGCGCCGACGTCGTCGACCTCGCGAAGACGCCGCTGCCCACCGTCATGCCGCCCTTCGGCGGCCCCGCCGCGCCCGGCACCGAGGAGGCGCTCGCGCTGGTCTCGCCGCGCCTGGCGGCGGCCGACGCCTTCGTCTTCGTCACTCCGGAGTACAACCACAGCTTCCCGGCGTCCCTGAAGAACGCGATCGACTGGCACAACGAGCAGTGGCACGCCAAGCCGGTCGGCTTCGTCTCCTACGGCGGCATCTCCGGCGGCCTGCGCGCCGTCGAGCAACTGCGCCTGGTGATGGCCGAGTTGAACGCGACGACCATCCGCAACACGGTCAGCCTGCACCAGGCGTGGGGCCTGTTCGACGAGGACGGCGGGATGAAGGACCCGGCGAGCGACGCCGCCGCCAAGGCCATGCTCGACCAGCTCGCCTGGTGGGCGCAGGCGCTGCGCGAGGCCAGGACCGCCCGCCCGTACGCCGCCTGACGCCACGTCACACCTCTGGGGGAAGTCATGAATCAGCGTACGGAGAAGCCGCCTGCGGCAGGAGCCCCGAGCGAGGCCCCGCAGCCGGCCCCGCCCTCCCGGCTCGCCGTCCTCGGGCTGCTGCTCGGCATCATCCTGGCGACGCTCGACGGCACGATCGTCGGCACCGCGCTCCCGACGATCGTCGGTGACCTCGGAGGCCTCGGCCACTTCTCCTGGGTGGTGACGACCTATCTGCTCACCACCGCCGTCTCCACCCCGATCTGGGGCAAGCTCGGCGACCTCTACGGCCGCAAGGGCAGCTATCTGACCTCGATCGCGGTCTTCCTCGCCGGGTCCGTGCTGTGCGGACTCGCCCAGGACATGGGGCAGTTGATCGCGTTCCGCGCGCTCCAGGGGCTCGGCGCGGGCGGCCTCTTCGTCGGCGCGCTCTCCCTCATCGGGACACTGCTGCCGCCCGCGCAGGCCGGCCGTTCGCAGTCGATGATCGGCGTGCTGCTGCCGGCCGCGATGATCGGCGGCCCGCTGCTCGGCGGCTTCCTCACCGACCGGCTCGACTGGCGCTGGGTCTTCTACGTCAACGTGCCCGTCGGCGCCGTCGCGCTGCTGCTCGTCGGGCTCCTCGTCCACGTGCGCGCCGAGCGCTCCACGGCGCGCGTCGACTACGCGGGCGCCGCGCTCCTCACGACGGGCATCCTGGCGCTCACCCTGCTCGGCACCTGGGGCGGCTCGACGTACGGCTGGCTCTCCCCGCAGATCACGGGCCTCGCGCTGCTCGCGGCGCTCTCGCTCGCCGCCTTCGTCCGCGTGGAGCGGCGGGCACCCGAACCGGTCATTCCGCCGCGCCTGTTCCGCGACCGCAACTTCACGCTGGCGCAGGCCCTTAGCTTCCTCGCGGGCGCGGCGATGATGGCGGCTGCGACGTACCTTCCGCAGTACATGCAGTTCGTGCACGGCATGTCGTCGACGCAGAGCGGGCTGCTGCTGCTCCCGCTGATGCTCGGGATGATGGGCGCGCAGCTGTTCATCGGGCGGGCCGTCGGCAACGGCGGCCGGTACCGCGGATATCCGATCATCGGCGCCGCGGTCGCGGTGGCGGGCGCCCTGGCGCTGCTCGCCCTCGGCGTGGCCACGCCCACGGCCGCGGCCTCCGCGCTGACGCTCGTGCTCGGCGTGGGCCTCGGCTGCCTCATGCAGCCGTCCCTGCTGATCACCATGAACAGCGCGGAGCCCCGCGACATGGGCGCCGCGAGCGGCACCACGACGCTGCTGCGCACCATCGGCGGCTCGCTCGGCGTCGCCGTGCTCGGCTCCGTCCACGCGAGCCGCGTGAGCGACGCCCTCACGGACCGGCTCGGCGCCGAGGGCGCGCGCCTCGCGGGCGGCCACGAGCTGACGCCCGCGGCGCTGCGCGATCTGTCCGAGCCGGTCAGGGACGCCTTCCGGGCCGGGGTCACCGGCGGGCTGCACGGCGTCATGGCGGGCACGGCCGCACTGTGCGCGCTGGCCTTCGCGGCCGCCCTGCTGATCCGCGAGGTGCCGCTGCGGTCGCGGACCGGGGCCCCGGACCCGCGGGCCGCCGACTAGCCGGGCAGCAGGCCCGTCGCGGGGCCGACCACCGGCAGCTCGGACAGCGAGGCGCCCTCGGCGATCGGGCCGGTGACGGCCGCGGTGCTGACGGGCTTGAAGTCGGCGACCTGGGTGCCGAGCGCGTTGTCGAGCGGGTCGACGCCGGTGCCGGCCAGCGGGTCCAGCTGAAGGTTCTTGGCCGGGCCGAGCCCGCTCGCCGTCGCGCCCCGCACCGTCCCCAGGACGGCCTGCCCCGACGCCGCCGCGTCGACGTCGCCCAGCGGCGTGGCGAACCCCGCCGGTGCGTCCGGGGCCGGTGCGGCGCTCGCGGCCGCCGCCCCGCCGACGAGCGCGGCGCCCGCCGCCGTGAGGGTCAGCCCCGCACGCAGCAGCGCGCGGGAGCCGGTCCGGGGTGCCTTGGATCCTGAGTGTCGTGCCATTGGTACCGCCCATGTCGTCGTACGGAGCGAACGGTCGACGTCGCGCGCGGCGGAAGCCGACCGGGTGAGTGATCGAGCGGACACGTAGCGTAGTTGACGGATGGAGCGGACACCAAGGCCGACCCGCCCGAGGGGAACTCAGCCGGTCCCCGCGGAAGGTGCCGGTGCGGGTTCGCCGAGCATCGCGCACAGCGTGGCGCTCTGGAGCGTCCTGGCGGCCCGCGTGATCTCCGGGAAGGCGTCGGGGTGTTCGGCGAACGCCTCCGTCGCGACCAGGACCGCGGCCGTACGGCTGCCGGTCGCGTCGGTGAGGGTGGTGCTGAGGTAGCCGGGGATGCCGCCGTCGTGCGCCCACACCGTGCCGCAGGGGGTCTTGAGGGTCATGATGCCGAGGCCGTAGCCGGGTCCGTCCGGCTCGTCCGGGGACATCGGCACGGTGGTGCGCAGCTGGGCCAGTTGCGCGGCGGGCAGCAGCCCGCCGGACATCAGCGCGGTGTGGAAACGGGCCCAGTCCCGCGCGGTGGACACCACCGCCCCGGCGGGCCCGCCCCACGAGGGGCTGTTGTCGGAGACGTCCACGTGCCCCTCGCGGGGCGTCCCCGCGTACTCCCTGAACGCGGCGGGCACCCCGGGCGGCATGTGGGCGGCGTCGGGTTCGTGACCGCGGGCGTGCGGGCCGCGCCAGGCTCCGTCCGTGGCGTAGTAGGTGTGCCGCAGACCGAGCGGCCGGGCGATCCGGTCCCGGACCAGTTCGGCGAGGCCCTCCCCGGTGGCCTTCTCCAGGACGGCGCCGATCGCCGCGTAGTTGGTGTTGCTGTACGACCACTTCGTGCCCGGCGCGAAGAGCGGGTCGTGCCGCACGCCGAGGGCGAGCAGCCGCGTCGGCGTCCAGCGCCGCCGGTCCTTGCCCAGGAGCGACGGCAGGACCGCGGTGTCCTCGGTGTAGTCGAACAGGCCGCTGGTGTGGTTCAGGAGCATGCGCAGCGTGATCGCGCGGCCGTCGGGCACCCGGCCGGGGAGCCACTTCTCCACCGGGTCGGCCAGGTCGAGCCTGCCTTCGGCGACCAGTTGCAGCACGAGCGTCGCGATCATGGTCTTGGTGTTGGACCCCATGCGGAACTCGTCGTCGGCGCGGAGCCGGTACTCCTTCGCGGCCCAGGGCGCCTGCTCGGTGATCTCGACCGGCGGGCCCGTGCCGTCGTCGACCCGCACGATCACCCCGGGCGCCCCTGCCGCGACCAGGTCCCGTGCCAGTTGCCTCAGTCCGGTGTTCGCGGCGGCGGCCGGAGCCTCGGCCGCCGCTCCCGGCGGGGCGAGGGGGACGGCCAGTCCGGCCAGGGCCAGGAAGACGGCCACCACCGTGCGACGGGAGCGGAGGGGCCTGGTCCGGGAGGGTTCGTGCGCGCCGCGGGGGCGTGACTGTGCTGTCATGCCGACCAGCGTGGTGCGCGGGCGGCCCGCGGTCACTGGGGCGGGCCGCCGCCCGGAAGGGGGGTCTGCCCCCTTCACACGTCCGCCACCTCCGGAACCGCCACCACCGCCGCCGCGGTCTGGGCCCTCTTCGCGTCTCGGTTGATAATGACTCCCGACCACGCTGGCGAACCGTGTCGGGAGACGCGGTCCATCGGGCCTCGCCGGCACAGCCCCAGGTGCAAAGGTTCACAGAATTGGGATCCCATCCCCCGATACCGACCCGCGTCGTGCTGCTCACCGGCCCCTCCGGCTCGGGCAAGTCGTCCTTCGCCGCGCGGTCCGGGCTGCCGGTGCTGTGCCTGGACGACTTCTACAAGGAGGCCGGCGACCCCACGCTGCCGCAGGTACCGGGCAGTTCGGACATCGACTGGGACTCCCCGGCGTCCTGGGACGCCGACGTGGCCGTCGCCGCCATCGAGGAGCTGTGCCGCACGGGACGCACGAAGGTGCCGGTCTACGACATCTCCATCAGCGCGCGCGTCGGGCAGGAGGCACTCGACATCGAGCGGACGCCCCTATTCATCGCGGAGGGGATCTTCGCCGCGGACATCGTGCGGCGGTGCCGGGAGCTCGGCGTGCTCGCCGACGCGATCTGTCTGCGGGGGCGACCCTCCACCACGTTCCGGCGGCGGCTGCTGCGGGATCTGCGGGAGGGGCGCAAGTCGGTGCCGTTCCTGCTGCGGCGCGGGTGGCGGCTGATGCGCGCCGAACGCGCCATCGTGGCGCGGCAGACCGCTCTCGGGGCGTACGCGTGCGGCAAGGACGAGGCGCTTGGCCGGGTCGCCGACGCGGCGGCCGGGCGGTGCGCGAAGGCGACGGCCCAGGTCGGCGACTGAGGGCTACTGAGTACGAGTACGGCGGGCGGACGGGACCGGCGTCCGCACGCGGCGAACGGGCATGACGGGCCGCACGCCGCGGACCGGCGCTGACGGGCCGCACGCCGCGGACGGGCCCGGGCACCCGCACACAGCAGAGGGACCGGAAAGACCCCCCGGCCTTCCGGTCCCGCCACTTTTTCCCCCGTGGATCCCCCGTGATCCCCGTTGTTCCGCCGCGTCCCCCCGGAGCGGCGGCCCCCGTACTTCCCCCGTGTTCCCCCCGATCCTCAGGCGACCAACTCGCCGAAGGACTCCTCCTGGTCACGGCCGAAGCTGAGGACCTCGTCCTCGCGCAGCCGGCGGAGCGACCGCCAGATGCTGGACTTCACCGTGCCCACGCTGATGTCGAGGATGTCCGCGATCTCGGGGTCCGTACGACCCTCGTAGTAGCGGAGCACGAGCATCGTCCGCTGCAGTTCGGGAAGGCGGGCCAGGGCCTGCCAGAGAACCGCGCGCAGCTCCGTGCCGCGCATCGCGTCCGTGTCGCCCGCCGTCTCCGGCAGCTCCTCGGTCGGGTACTCGTTCAGCTTGCGGCGGCGCCACGCGCTGATGTGCAGATTGGTCATGGTGCGGCGGAGGTAGCCCCCGACCGCGGCCTTGTCGCTGATCCTGTCCCAGGCCCGGTACGTCGAGAAGAGGGCGCTCTGGAGCAGGTCCTCGGCCTCGAAGCGGTCACCGGTCAGGTGGTAGGCGGTTGCGTACAGGGAGGCACGGCGTTCCTGCACGTAGGCGGTGAACTCCGCCTCCGACAGGGACTTCCGCTCCCCCGAGTCCTCCCCGTACGCGGCTCCCCCGTGAGCTCCCCCGTCCGCCCCTGTGTGGGCCCCGTGTCCCCCGTGGCCCCCCTGGAACGCGTCGACCACCGTCATGAACCCGGTGTGCTGACGCCCGGTGCCGCGAGCGCACCCCCGCCCGCTCACGGCACCGGACTTCTCGGTTCCCCGCCCGACGTCGTGGAGACGCGTGACAACTGCGCGTGAGCTGGTGCTGTGCAGCGTATTCATCTTGCGCCCCCCGTCGGTGGAGTCCGGCTTTGCGTGTGACCAAAACTCTGCCCGAGCCACTTCATGACGGTGTCCGCCGACTGTCACAGGCCTGTCACAGCGCCCTGTGATCCCGTTCCGCGCGTGAGGGTGCGGTGTGGGAGCGCTCCAGCAGTCGAACTGGGGCCGTGGCATGGGACAGAATGACGTCCGTGCCTTCCCTGTTGCTGATCGAGGACGACGACGCCATCCGGACGGCCCTGGAGCTTTCACTGACGCGCCAGGGGCACCGGGTGGCCACTGCTGCCACCGGCGAGGACGGCCTGAAGCTGCTCAGTGAGCAGCGGCCGGACCTGATCGTGCTGGATGTGATGCTGCCGGGCATCGACGGGTTCGAGGTGTGCCGTCGCATCCGGCGCACCGACCAGTTGCCGATCATCCTGCTGACCGCCCGCAGCGACGACATCGACGTGGTGGTCGGACTGGAGTCCGGCGCCGACGACTATGTGGTCAAACCCGTGCAGGGGCGGGTCCTGGACGCCCGGATCCGCGCCGTGCTGCGGCGCGGTGAGCGCGAGGCGAACGACGCGGCGACCTTCGGTTCGCTCGTCATCGACCGGGCCGCGATGACCGTGACGAAGAACGGCGAGGACCTGCAGCTCACGCCGACCGAACTGCGGCTGCTCCTGGAGCTGAGCCGCAGACCCGGACAGGCCCTGTCGCGCCAGCAGTTGCTGCGGCTGGTGTGGGAGCACGACTACCTCGGTGACTCCCGGCTGGTCGACGCGTGCGTGCAGCGGCTGCGCGCCAAGGTCGAGGACGTGCCGTCCTCGCCGACCCTCATCCGTACGGTGCGCGGCGTCGGTTATCGGCTGGACACGCCTCAGTGACCAAACCGCAGGACAAGCTCCGCGGCTGGGCCGCGGCGCGCAAGGCCATACTGGCGGGGCTGCGTTTCACGAGCCTGCGGCTCCGGCTCGTCGTCGTGTTCGGGCTCGTGGCGCTCACCGCCGCCGTCTCCGCCTCCGGCATCGCGTACTGGCTCAACCGCGAGGCCGTGCTGACGCGTGCGCAGGACGCGGCGCTCAAGGACTTCCGGCAGCAGATGCAGAACCGCGCGGGCGCGCTGCCGCCCAACCCCTCGCAGGAGGAACTCCAGGCGGCGGCAGCGCAGATGGCGAACAGCAGCCAGCGCTACAGCGTGCTCCTGGTCGCCGAGAAGAAGGGCGGCGGCCAGATGGTCGGTTACTCCGACCTGGACGCGTTCACGCTGGCCAAGGTCCCGTCCTCGCTGCAGAAGGCGGTGAACAAGAAGCAGCCGATCGGCTCGGGCAACAAGAGCCCGTACCACCTGTACTGGCAGCGGACCGTCGACCACGGCACCCCGTACCTGGTGGGCGGCGCCACGGTGATCGGCGGCGGCCCCACCGGCTACATGCTCAAGTCCCTGGAGCCGGAGGCGAAGGACCTCAGCTCGCTCGGCTGGTCGCTGGCCATCGCCACGGGGCTCGCGCTGATCGGCTCCGCGCTGCTCGCGCAGGCCGCCGCCACGACCGTGCTGAAACCCGTGCACCGGCTGGGGGTTGCCGCGCGGCGGCTCGGCGAGGGCAAGCTGGACACCCGGCTGCGGGTGTCCGGCACCGATGAACTCGCCGATCTCTCGCGGACGTTCAACAGGACGGCCGAGAACCTGGAGAAGAAGGTCGCCGACATGAGCGCCCGCGAGGAGGCGTCCCGGCGCTTCGTCGCCGACATGTCGCACGAGCTGCGCACCCCGCTGACCGCGATCACCGCCGTGACCGAGGTCCTGGAGGAGGAGCTCGACGCGGAGACCGGTTCGGTCGACCCGATGATCGAGCCCGCCGTACGCCTCGTGGTGAGCGAGACCCGCCGCCTGAACGACCTCGTGGAGAACCTCATGGAGGTCACCCGCTTCGACGCGGGCACCGCGCGCCTGGTCCTGGACGACGTCGACATCGCCGACCAGATCACCGCGTGCATCGACGCGCGCGCCTGGCTGGACGCGGTCGAGCTGGACGCCGAGCGGGGCATCACGGTCCGCCTCGACCCGCGCCGCCTCGACGTCATCCTGGCCAACCTGATCGGCAACGCGCTCAAGCACGGCGGCTCCCCGGTGGCGGTGTCGGTGCGCCTGGAGGACGCGAAGCTGGTCATCGCGGTGCGCGACCACGGCCCCGGCATCCCCGAGGACGTGCTGCCGCACGTCTTCGACCGCTTCTACAAGGCCAGCGCGTCCCGGCCGCGGTCCGAGGGCAGCGGCCTCGGCCTGTCCATCGCGCTGGAGAACGCGCACATCCACGGCGGCGAGATCACCGCGGCCAACTCGCCCGAGGGCGGCGCGGTGTTCACGCTGTGGCTGCCGCGCGACGTCGGTGACGAGGGCGCCGACGGGGCCGGGGACGAGGACGCGGAAGGGGGCCAGGCATGAACGGGCGACGGATCCGTGCCGTGGCCGCCGCCGTCGGGCTCGCCGCGGTGCTCGCCGGGTGCGGGATCAGGTCGACGGAGGTGCCCACCGACTACGGCCCGGCGCCGTCGCGGGTGCCGTGCGTGATGTCGGGCTCCGCCATCGCCTCGCAGTCGGGGCGCGGCGTGCCCGTGCAGGTCTTCCTGGTGTGCGCGGCCCAGTTGGTGACCGTCGACCGGACCGTGCAGATCAGCACGGACAAGGCGACCACCGACCGGGTGCGCATCGCCCAGGCGCTCCTCGACGAGCTGGCCACGCCCCCCTCGGTGCCGGAGAAGGAGGCGGGTTTCGCCACGGACGTGCGGGGCGGCACCACCGTCTCCGGTCCGCGCGAGGGCGACCCGGCCGACGCGCTGCGCTTCAGTACGCGGCCGGAGGACCTGTCCGCGTTCGCGCTCGCGCAGATCGTGTGCACACTGGCCGACAGCGCGGCCTCCTCGGACGACCACTCGGTGATCATGGGTGGTCCGGGGGACGATCCACTGCGGGAGTACGGGTGCACCGCGGAGGTCCGTTCCCGGCCCGGGACGGTGGCGCCGCCCGCGGAATCCCTCAAGTAACCGGCGCGTAACCGGCACGTAACCGCCGAGGCCGCGCGGAACCGATCCCGCCGCCTGTGACGTCTTGGGGGGCGTGCGTCAAGGCTCGGGCGGCCGTGTTGCCGCCATCCGCTTCCGCGCGACGGGAGGATTCCTCCTCGTCGCGCATCTCCTGCTCGTCGGGTGGATCACGCTGCGTCCGCTGGACGTCCCCTGGGTGAGCGCCGCGAACCTGCAGCCGCTCGCCGGGATCAAGGCGGACCTGGCGCTCGGCGGCCTTCAGGCGGCCCGCCGGATCGGCGAGAGCGTGCTGCTGCTCGCCCCGCTGGGTGTGCTGCTGCCCCTGGCCGGCGGGCGGCTCGTCGTCTCGCCGTGGGGTTCGCTGGTGCGTACGGTCGCCGCCGGAGCGCTGCTCTCGCTCGGCATCGAACTGCTGCAGACCGGGGTGCCCGGACAGGTCGTCGACATCGACTCGCTGCTCCTGAACACCCTCGGCGTGGCCCTCGCGCACCTCGCGGTCGTGCCCGCCGCACGGGCCAGGCTCCGCCGCCATGAGGACGTGACGGACCGCTCCGCCCTCCTGCGGGAGGACACCTCTCAGGGTGCGACCCCGACAATTCCCAGGGTCGGCATCGCACCGTAGAGCGATGCTTTGACCCGGTTCGCGACCGTACCTTTGAGACATCGAGGCCGACGCAGCGCCTCACCCCGACGGTTCGCGAAGGAGCCCCACATGACCGCCCTTGCCCGCCCCACCCACGGCCGGATGATCGGCGGAGTGTGTGCGGCCCTGGCCCAGCGCTTCGGCACCTCCGCGGCGACGATGCGCGTGATCTTCGTGCTCTCCTGCCTGCTGCCCGGCCCGCAGTTCCTGCTCTACATCGCGCTGTGGGTCCTGCTCCCCTCGGAGAGCAAGGCCCGCCAGGCCTGGTGACCACACGGACCGGCCGACCACCGGTCCCGCGAGGAAACACGATGGGGCGCCCCTCACGAAGAGGGGCGCCCCATCGGCGTACGGACGAGAAAGGGGTCAGCCGAGCGGCAGGCCGCCGGGGAGGGCGCCGGTCGCGCCGCCGACCGGGAGGCCGCCGAGCAGGCCGGAGACCGGGTCACCGGGCTTGCCGGGCTTGCCCGACTTCTCGGCGGCGGCCAGACCGCCGGTCAGCGCGTTCTGCCCGGCGGCGAGGGACTCGGGGGCGCCGGCGGGGAGGGTCTTGGCGGCCTGGTCCAGGGGGAGGGCGGAGGAGACGGTGCCCAGGGCAGCGGCGGCCTCGGGGACGGCGGGGGCGGCGTTGGCGGCACCCGCGCCGGCGGCGGCGAAAGCGGCACCGAGGGCGGCGACACCGAGGGTCTTGGCGGCAGACTGCTTCATCTTCACTGTGTCCTTGTGTCTTTGCTGAGCGGTTTACTGAGGGGGTTTGCGGGGTTCAACGACCGTAAACAGCACAGATCACGGGCCGCAATGAACGGAAAGCGGCCGGGGTCACGGGGACCCCGGCCGCTGACGCCGCAGGCAAAGACGCGCGGACTTCCGTCAGTTTCCGACAGAAGCGCTGGTCGAGACCGTCTGACGGAACAGCCATTCGGACTTCAGCTCGGCATATCCGGGCTTGATCACGTCGTTGATCATGGCGAGTCGTTCATCGAAAGGAATGAATGCTGATTTCATCGCATTGACCGTGAACCACTGCATGTCGTCGAGCGTGTAGCCGAATGTGCCGACCAGGTGCTCGAATTCGCGGCTCATGCTGGTGCCCGACATCAGGCGGTTGTCGGTGTTCACCGTCGCGCGGAAGTGCAGCCTGCGCAGCAGCCCGATGGGGTGCTCGGCATAGGAAGTGGCGGCACCGGTCTGGAGGTTGGAGGTCGGGCAGAGCTCCAGCGGGATCCGCTTGTCGCGCACGTACGAGGCGAGGCGGCCGAGCCGCACGGAGCCGTCGTCGGCGACCTCGATGTCGTCGATGATGCGCACGCCGTGGCCGAGGCGGTCGGCGCCGCACCACTGGAGGGCCTGCCAGATCGACGGCAGGCCGAAGGCCTCGCCCGCGTGGATCGTGAAGTGGTTGTTCTCGCGCTTGAGGAACTCGAACGCGTCGAGGTGACGGGTGGGCGGGAAGCCCGCCTCGGCGCCCGCGATGTCGAAGCCGACGACGCCCGAGTCGCGGTAGCGGTTGGCCAGTTCGGCGATCTCCAGGGCGCGGGCCGCGTGCCGCATGGCGGTGAGCAGGGCGCCCACGCGGATGCGGTGGCCGTTCGCCTTCGCGCGGCGCTCGCCCTCGCGGAAGCCCTCGTTGACGGCTTCGACGACCTCTTCGAGGGTGAGGCCGCGCTCCAGGTGCTGCTCGGGGGCGTACCGGATCTCGGCGTAGACGACGCCGTCCTCGGCGAGGTCCTCGGCGCACTCGGCGGCCACGCGCTTGAGGGCGTCCTTCGTCTGCATCACCGCGCAGGTGTGGGCGAAGGTCTCCAGGTAGCGCTCCAGGGAGCCGGAGTCGGCCGCCTCGCGGAACCAGATCCCGAGCTTGTCGGGGTCGGTCTCGGGCAGGCCCTCGTACCCCGTCTCGCGGGCGAGGTCGACGACGGTGCCGGGGCGCAGGCCGCCGTCGAGGTGGTCGTGCAGGAGCACCTTGGGGGCGCGCCGGATCTGTTCGGCGTCGGGCGTTTCGCGGTCCGTGTGACCGGTCGGGTGAGTCTGGCTCGTCATTTCGGCACTCTAGCGCCTACGCGCGTAGAACTCACTGGTCGATACGTAACAGTGACCGTGCGGACGGGTGGCGTACACCATGGCTTCTGAGACTGTTCTGTCATGGCACAGCAAGGGACCGCGAAGCCGGCGGGCGCGGCCAGGCTCGGGCGTGTGATCGGAACGGCGCCTGCCGCCGTGAGCGGGGCGGTGCTCCTGCTGCCCGGCGGAGCGGAGACGTCCACCCGCAGACCCACCCCCCTGGCGGCGGGCGCGGTGCGCGCGCTGGGGCGCAGACTGGCCCGCGACGGGCACGAGGCGGGCCTCGCCACCCATGTCGTGCACTACCGCTGCCGGGGCTGGAACGGCGCGCAGGCACAGCTCGCCCAGGACACGGCGTGGGCGGCGGACGAGATCGTACGTCTCTACGGCGACGTCCCCGTCTGCCTGGTCGGCGTCGACATGGGCGGGCGCGCGGCGCTCCGGGCGGGCGGGCACACGGCGGTCGACTCCGTGCTGGCGCTGGCCCCCTGGCTGCCCGAGGAGGACGTGGCCGCGCCGCCGGAGCCGGTGAAGCAGCTGGTGGGGCGGCGGGTGCTGATCGTGCACGGCACGAACGACGAGCGGACCGACCCCGAGCTGTCGTTCCGTTTCGCCGAGCGGGCGAAGAAGGCGAACCGTGACGTGTGCCGGTTCGAGGTGCACTCCGACGGGCACCGGCTGCATCAGCACCAGTCCGAAGTCCTCGCGCTGGCCTCGGACTTCGTGATGGGCACGCTGTTCGGGGCGGACTTCGCCCGGCCCCTGGAGGACGCGCTGGCGGCGCCGCCGCCGCTGGGGCTGCGCATGCCGCTGGCCTCCGGCTTCGGGCAGTCCCTTCGGAAGTGACCCGGCGACGGGGCTCCGCCGCTCACCGGCTCCGTCGCTCACCGGCTCCGCCGAGTTCGTCCTCAGTCGCCGGACGGGCTCGAATGCAGCAGTCTGCCCTTCCTGCTCAGCAGGAACTGCTTGAACGCCGCCACCGGCGGTGTGTCCGGGTGGCCGTCCAGCCAGGCCACGCCGATCTCGCGCACCGCGCGCTGGCCCGTCACCGTCAGCTCCACGACTCCCGGGCGGGGGACGGCCGGCGGCGGCAGCAGGGCCACGCCCAGGCCCGCCGCGACCAGGCCCCGCAGCGTCTCCGCCTCCTCGCCCTCGAACGCGACCCGGGGCCGGAAGCCCGCCTCCTGGCAGAGGTCGTCGGTGATGCGCCGCAGGCCGTAGCCGGGCTCCAGGGTCACGAAGGCCTCGTCGGCGGCCTCGGCGAGCCGGACCCGCTTGCGGGACGCGAGCCGGTGGTCGTCGGGGACGACCAGGCGCAGGCGCTGCTCGTCGAGCCGGCGGGCGACCAGGTCGGGGGCGTCGGGCACCGGTGAGGTGAGACAGAGGTCGAGCTCGCCCGCGCGCAGCCGCTCCAGCATCGCCTCGCCGTAGTTCTGGACGAGGCTGAAGCGGATGCGCGGGTGGTCGGCGCGGAAGGCGCGGATCAGGCCCGGCACCGTCTCCGAGCCCATCGTGTGCAGAAAGCCGAAGGCGACCTTGCCGGAGGCCGGGTCGGCGTCCGCGCGCACCGACTCGGCGGCCCGCTCGACCTCGCCGAGCGCCCGCTCGACCGAGGCGAGGAAGGTGCGGCCCGCCGGGGTGAGCGCGACGGTGCGGCCGTGGCGGGCGAACAGGTCGACGCCGAGGTCCCGTTCGAGCCGGACCAGGGCGCGGGAGAGCGTCGACTGGGGGACCTGGAGCTCCTGCGCGGCACGCGTGACGTGCTCGGTGCGGGCGACCCCCGCGAAGTACGCGAGGCGGGGCGCGAGCAGCGTCACGATGTCCTCTGCGTCACTGTTCCGTGACAGGCGCGGCTGTGACCTCTGCTGATGCGGCATGGGAACGATTATGGGGTTTCCATGCATTGGACGCATCAAAAAGCCGGTCGTACGTTCATGGCATGCCTCCTGCCAGTAGCGGGGCGCCCGCCACCCCTGCGGTCGCCCTCACTCCGTCGTCCCCCGCCGCCGACACGCGCCTGACCCCCGGCGGGCCCGGCTACCGCAGGATGAGCTTCGCGCTCTTCCTCGCGGGCGTGGCCACCTTCGCCCTCCTCTACTCCACGCAGGCCCTTCTCCCCCTCGTCTCCGCCGACTTCGGCGTGAGCGCGAGCACGGCCAGCTGGACGGTGTCGGCGGCGACGGGCGCACTGGCCCTCTTCGTCCTTCCGCTGAGCGCGCTCAGCGAGCGCTTCGGGCGGCGCGCGGTGATGACCGCCGCGCTGACCGTCGCCGTCGTGGTCGGTCTCCTCGTCCCCTTCGCCCCCTCCGTGGAGGTGCTGATCGCGCTGCGCGCCGTGCAGGGCGCGGCCCTGGCGGGGCTGCCCGCGTCCGCGATGGCGTTCCTCGCCGAGGAGGTGCGGCCCAAGGCGCTGGTCGCGGCGATCGGCATGTTCGTGGCGGGCAATTCGATCGGCGGCATGAGCGGGCGCATCGTGACCGGGTGGGTCACGCAGGCCTGGGGCTGGCGCGTGGCGGTCGGGGTGGTCGGCGTCCTCGCGGTGCTGTGCGCCCTCGCCTTCCGCGCGCTGCTGCCCGCGCCGCGCCACTTCACGCCGGGCACGCTCAGCCCGAGGTCGCTGGCGCGCACGGTCCGTACGCACCTGTCGAACCCGCTCCTGTGCCGGCTGTACGCGATCGGGGCGCTGTTCATGACCGTGTTCGGCGCGGTCTACACGGTGATCGGCTACCGGCTCACCGAGGCGCCGTTCTCGCTCCCCCAGGGCGTCATCGGCTCGATCTTCCTCGTCTACCTCGTCGGTACGGTCTCCTCGGCGGCGGCCGGCCGCCTCGTGGCCCGGCTCGGACGGCGCGGGGCGCTGTACCTCGCGGTGAGCACGACGGCGGGCGGGCTGCTGCTCTCCCTGTCCGCCTCGCTCGTCCTGGTGCTGCTGGGCCTCGTGCTGATCACGGCGGGCTTCTTCGCGGGGCACGCGGTCGCGTCCTCGTCGGTGAGCCGCACGGCCACCGAGGGGCGGGCCCAGGCGTCGGCGCTCTACCAGTCCGCGTACTACCTGGGCTCCAGCGCGGGCGGCACGCTCGGCGCGGTCGCCTTCCACGCGGGCGGCTGGGCGGGGACGGTGGGCCTCGGCGTCCTCGCGGTGCTCGGCGTCGTGTCGGTCACCGTGTGGGGCTCGCACGCGGCGAGGACGCGGGAGCGGCGGGCGGTCGTGGCCCCCGCGCACTGATTTCGACCTGCTGGTTTTCCCACTCAGGGGGCCGTTGTCAGTGGGCTCCTGTAGCTTCCGAAGTGCTGGGCCTTTCATGGAAGCCGCAGGGGTGGGTTGGGATGAGCGACGCCGCAGGGACGACGACCGATCTGGACGTCACGCTGGAGAAACACCGGGTCGAACTGACCGGGTACTGCTATCGGATGCTGGGCTCGGCCTTCGAGGCCGAGGACGCGGTGCAGGACACGATGGTGCGCGCCTGGCGCAGCTTCGAGAAGTTCGAGGGCCGCTCCAGCGTCCGCTCGTGGCTGTACCGCATCGCGACGAACGTCTGCCTGGACATGCTGAACGCGGGCAACCGCCGCGCCCGCCCCATGGACCTGACGGCCGCGGCCCCGCTGGCCCAGGCCGCCCTCACCCCCCGCCCGGACAACACCTGGCTGGAGCCGGTGCCGGACGCCCGGGTGCTTCCGTCCATCGGCGACCCGGCGGAGGCCGCGGTCGCCAAGGAGTCGGTGCGCCTGGCCTTCGTCGCCGCCCTGCAGAGCCTGCCGCCCAAGCAGCGGGCGGTGCTGATCCTGCGCGAGGTCCTCGCGTGGAAGGCCAGCGAGGTCGCCGAGCTGATCGACACCTCGGTCGCCTCGGTGAACAGCGCGTTGCAGCGGGCCCGCGCCACCCTCGCCGAGCGGCCGGAGGACGACACCGCCGTCTCCGACCCGCTGGACGAGGAGCAGCAGAAGCTGCTCGACCGCTATGTCGCCGCCTTCGAGGGCTATGACATGGCGGCGCTCACGGCGCTGCTCGCCGAGGACGCCGTCATGACGATGCCGCCGTTCGACCTCTGGCTGCGCGGCACCGCGGACATCACGGGCTTCATGTCCACGATGGGCGCCCCGTGCGCCAACGGCCGCCTGCTGCCGGTGAACGTGAACGGCACGCCGGGCTTCGCCCAGTACAAGCCCGACCCGGACAACGGCGGTTACATGCCCTGGTCGATCCAGGTCATCGAGATCTCAGAGGGCCGCATCGCCGGCTTCCACTGCTTCCTGGACACCCAGCGGTGGTTCCCGCTGTTCGGGGTGCCCCTCCATCTCGACGACTAGGCCGAGGAGTTCGACGAGGCCGACGAGGCCGAGCAGCGCGAGCAGGGCGGGGGACGGATTCCGCAGCCGGATCCGTCTCCCGGCCCTGCGGGCCGCGAGCTGCAGCCGGGCGATGGCGTCGACGGTGGTCAGATCGGCGGTGGTGACGGCGGCGACGTCACAGACGACGTCGGCCGTCCCGCCGGCGTCGGGCCCGTGCCGGGCGGCCGCGACCCGCTCGCACAGGCCGGGGACGTCCCCTGGTCGCAGGGGTCCCGCGATGCGGATGAGGTTCTCTTCGGAAGCAGTCACACAGGGTTGACCGGCGGGCCGGGCGGAACTCATCGGTACCACCCGGCCGGCGTCGGTCAGCCGGACGCCGGGCGGCGCTTGCGCACGCGCAGGGTCAGGGGGTTCACGAAGTCACCCCGGCCGCTGTCGTACTGCTGCTCGTGGAACGTCTGGCCCGCGCCCGATCCGTACATGCGGAAGAACCACTTGCTGTTCCACTCGTCCTTCGCGGTCATGAGCCGCATGAACTCGGCGGTGCCCTGCGCGACGTTCCCGGCGAGTCCCTGGATCAGCTTGTTCACCTGGTCCATCTCCGAACCGCGCGGCAGCGGCTTGCCCTGCGGGCGCAGCAGCGGGATGGCCGTCTTCGCCCTGAACTCCTCGACGAGCCTGGGCAGCAGTTCCTTGAGCGCGTCCCCGGAGTTGGCGGTGCGGGTGTAGTTCTCCAGGGTGACGCGGTCCTGGCCGTCGGCGCTGATCGCCGCGACGCCCGCGAAGTGGAAGCCCCAGATGTCCTGCGGGCGCTCGGTCGGGGTGGCGGATTCGGCGAAGTCGAGCTTGTCGCTCTGGCCCAGGGAGACCGTCGTGAAGCCCTCGCCCACCGCGGGGGCGGCGGCCTTGTTGACGCCGAGGTCCGCGGCGGCGGCGTCCATCCGTTCGGGGTGCTCGCGCAGGGCGCCGCCGTAGCGCTTCGGGGTGGCCGCCTGCGGTGCGTCGACGCCGTCGGCGAGGCCGCCCGCCACGGAGTCGACGGTGCCGTCCTCCCAGGGCCTCGCCGCCTGGCCGGTCAGGACGACGTCGGTCTCCCGGCCGCCGCCCATCAACTCACGGGCCACGTCGATGCATTCGGACTTCAGCAGGTCGGCGAAGCCCGACTCGGCGTTCGTCGGGTTGTCCCGGGCCTGTGGCTGCACGCGCTTGAGGACGACGGGCCGGCCGTCGGCGGGGTTCTCCACGGAGATCTGCGCGCCGCGCGTCACCAGCCGGTACTTGCTGCCGACGCCGTTCGCGCCCCACAGGGCTTCGTTGCTCGCGTCGACGACGGCCGGTGTCGCGTAGAACTCCTTGGGCTCGCGCTCGGTGTCGTGCACGGCGAGCGTGCCGTCGCCCGCGACGCGCAGGGGCAGCCCGTGCTGTCCCGGGGGCGGCTCGACGCCGGTCTCCTCGGCCACGTCCTGCTGGAACGGGTCGTGCGTACGGGCCCCGAGGTGGTCCACCGAGTGCTTGGAGGTGCGCTCGGGGTCCGGGACGAGGACGCCCTGCGGTGACTGCGACTCGAAGTAGGGGCCCTCGCCCTGTTCACTGACCAGGCTCTTGACCCGGCCGGAGGCGTAGCGCTGGATGCCCTCGCCGGGTGCGGCGGCGGTAAGGGGCGTCTCGGGGGCGGACGTCTCGGAGGCGGCCGGCGTGGGACCGGCCAGTGCGCGGTGCGCGTTGGCCTCCGCTTCGCGCTCGAACCGGTCGGAAGGGTCGGAGACCTTGAGACCGGAGCCGTTGTCGGTGCCCGCGACCGGGCCCTGGCGCTGCTGGATGACGTGGGTCAGCTCATGGGCGAGGGTGTGCCGGTCGGCGCCGCCGTCGCCGATGACGACATGGCTGCCGGAGGTGTAGGCGCGGGCGCCGACCTCGGCCGCGGAGGCCTTCGCGGCGGCGTCGGTGTGGACGCGGACGTCGGAGAAGTCGGCGCCGAGCCGGGACTCCATGTCGGTGCGGGTCGGCTCGTCCAGCGGCCGCCCGGCGGAGCGCAGCACGTCGTGCACGGCCGCACGCTGGACGGCGGGCCGCTCTCCCCCGTGCCCGCAGCCGGGACCGTGCTGATGCGCCTCGGCCGCGAACGTGTGCCCGGCCCGGCGCAGCATCTGGACGACGGCCGCGTTCCCCGCGCCGCGCTGGAGGGCGAGGAGCCCGCCGGGCGGTGCCGCGTCCCGGGCGGCGGGCCGCAGGGCCGGGCCGCGGACGGGCCCGGCACCGGCGGCTCTGCTCTGATCGTGGTCGTGCAAGGTGGCCCTCCCGCGCAGGCTACGGCTCCTCCCTGCATACGCGGACCGCCCCGCCGAGGTCCAGGTACGGAAGGGCACGATCCCCGGCCACGGGGGCAGACCGCGCCCCGCCGGGCTCTCAGCCGATCCGGTCCAGGACGATCGGCGACGGCGCGAAGTCCGTGCCCGCGGCGGCGATGTCGTACGCCCCCTCGACCGCCTGGAGCGCGTAGTCGAAGCGCTCCGGGGTGTCCGTGTGGAGGGTCAGCAGCGGCGCCCCCGCCTCGACGGAGTCGCCCGGCTTGGCGTGGAGTTCGACGCCCGCCCCCGCCTGGACCACGTCCTCCTTGCGGGCCCGTCCGGCGCCCAGACGCCAGGCGGCGACGCCGATGTCGTACGCGTCCAGGCGGGTCAGCACGCCCGAGGCCGGGGCGGTGACGACGTGCCGCTCGCGGGCGACCGGCAGGGCCGCGTCCGGGTCACCGCCCTGCGCGGCGATCATGCGGCGCCACACGTCCATCGCGGAACCGTCCGCGAGGGCCTTCGCCGGGTCGGCGTCCTTCAGGCCCGCCGCGTCCAGCATCTCGCGGGCCAGGGCGAGGGTCAGCTCGACCACGTCGGCCGGGCCGCCGCCCGCGAGGACCTCGACGGACTCGCGGACCTCCAGCGCGTTGCCCGCGGTCAGGCCGAGCGGGGTGGACATGTCGGTGAGCAGCGCCACCGTGCGCACACCGCTGTCGGTGCCCAGCTCGACCATGGTGGAGGCCAGTTCGCGGGCGTCGTCGAGGTTCTTCATGAAGGCGCCGGTGCCGACCTTCACGTCGAGGACCAGCGAGCCGGTGCCCTCGGCGATCTTCTTCGACATGATCGACGAGGCGATCAGCGGGATCGCCTCCACCGTGCCGGTCACGTCGCGCAGCGCGTACAGCTTCTTGTCGGCGGGGGCGAGGCCGTCGCCCGCCGCGCAGATCACCGAGCCGACGCCGTCCAGGACGTTCAGCATCTCCTCGTTGGAGAGCAAGGCGCGCCAGCCGGGGACGGCCTCCAGCTTGTCGAGGGTGCCGCCGGTGTGGCCGAGGCCGCGGCCCGAGAGCTGCGGGACGGCCGCGCCGCACGCGGCGACCAGCGGGGCGAGCGGCAGCGTGATCTTGTCGCCGACGCCGCCGGTGGAGTGCTTGTCCGCCGTGGGGCGGGTCAGGGAGGAGAAGTCCATGCGCTCGCCGGACGCGATCATCGCGGCGGTCCAGCGGGCGATCTCCTTGCGGTTCATGCCGTTGAGCAGGATCGCCATCGCGAGGGCCGACATCTGCTCGTCGGCCACCGCGCCGCGCGTATAGGCGTCGATGACCCAGTCGATCTGCTCGTCGCTCAGCTCGCCCCGGTCGCGCTTGGTGCGGATGACGGAGATGACGTCCATGGCAAGTCCTTCCAGCAGTACAGCGGCGTACATATGCACTCAGTCGCGACTCTACGCGCATAGAGCGACGAGCAGAAGACGGCCCCCGTCCGGTGCCGGGCAACGGGCGGGGGCCGTGGGTCAGTTGAGGTGCTGCGGTCCGAACGCGTCGGGCAGCATGTCCCCGAGCGTCCGCACGCCCGACGACGTCTCCAGGAGGAGTTCCGCGCCGCCGAACTCGTAGAGCAGCTGGCGGCAGCGGCCGCACGGCATCAGGATGTCGCCCTTGCCGTCCACGCACGTGAAGTGCGTCAGACGGCCCCCGCCGGTCAGCTGGAGCTGGGAGACCAGACCGCACTCGGCGCACAGGCCGAGGCCGTAGGAGGCGTTCTCCACGTTGCAGCCGACGACGGTCCTGCCGTCGTCGACCAGCGCCGCGGCGCCGACCGGGAAGCCCGAGTAGGGCGCGTACGCACGGGCCATGGCCTCGCGCGCGGCCTCCCGCAGGGAGTCCCAGTCGGTGTCCGCGGCAGCAGTCGTCACTTGCCCTGTCCCTTTCGGTACGGCATTCCGTCCGCCTTCGGCATCCGCAGCCGCTGGGCGGAGAGCGAGAGGACCAGCAGGGTCACCACGTACGGGGTCGCGGTGACGACCTGGTTGGGCACCTCGTCGGTCAAGCCGTACCACAGGAACATCAGCGCGGAGACGGCCGCGGTGATCACCGCGGGGATGTACCGCTTGCGCCAGGCGAGGTAGATCGCGCCGATGACCAGCAGGATCGCGATGAGCAGCAGCAGCGCGTGGACGTTGGTGCCGCCACCCCGGAGCTTCAGGCTGTCGGTGTAACCGAACAGGCCCGCGCCCAGCGCGAGTCCGCCCGGCATCCAGTTGCCGAAGATCATCGCGGCGAGACCGATGTAGCCGCGCCCGCCGGTCTGGCCCTCCAGGTAGATGTTGGAGGCGACCAGCGAGAGGAAGGCGCCGCCGAGGCCCGCGAGGCCGCCGGAGATCACCACGGCCAGGTACTTGTACTTGTAGACGTTGACGCCGAGCGACTCCGCCGCGATCGGGTTCTCGCCGCAGGAGCGCAGCCGCAGACCGAACGACGTGCGCCACAGGACCCACCAGCTCAGCGGCACCATCGCGACGGCGATCACGGTGAGTGGCGAGAGGTCGGTGATCAGCCCGCCGAGCAGGCCCGCGAGGTCGGAGACCAGGAACCAGTGTTTGCCGTTGAGGTCGGCGAGCCAGTCGGACAGGCCCGGCACGGAGAAGCTGCCGAGCGAGTCGACGGGCGGCGACTGCTTGGACGTACCGCCCTCCTCGCCCTCGAAGGCGAAGGTGGAGAGGTAGCGGGTGACGCCCAGGGCGAGGATGTTGATGGCCACACCGGAGACGATGTGGTTGACGTTGAAGGTGACCGTGACGATCGCGTGCAGCAGACCGCCGAGCGCGCCGCCGACGACGCCGAACAGGACACCGACCCACGGGCCCCACTGGAAGCCGGCCCAGGCGCCGAACCAGGTGCCGAGGATCAGCATGCCCTCCAGGCCGATGTTGACGACGCCCGCGCGCTCGGCCCACAGACCGCCGAGGCCCGCGAGGCCGATCGGCACGGCGAGCTTGAGGGCCGTGGACATCTGGCCGGTGGACGTGATGCCGTCCGCGCCGGTGATCAGGCGGACCACGGAGGTCAGCACCAGAACACCCGCGATGATCAGCATCAGGACGGGGAGCGAGACGCGGCGGCGGCCCGGCGCGGGCTGCTTGGCCGAGGGCTTGGCGACGGTTGCCGTGCTCATCGGGACGCCACCTCCTTCGCGGAGTCGTTGTTGCCGTGGGAGCCGTCGCCGGCCTTCGCCCGTGCGGCGGCGGCCAGTTCCTCGCCGACGCGCTGCTGCTGGCGGCTGAGGCCCCAGCGACGCACGGCCTCGTAGGAGACGACGACCGCGATCACGATGAGGCCCTGCATGATCACCGCGATCTCCTTGTCGTACGGCTCCGGCTGGGCGTAGTCCAGAGCGGGCGAGGCCTTGTCGAGGAAGGCCCACAGGAGCGCGGCGAAGGCGATGCCGACCGGGTTGTTGCGGCCGAGCAGGGCGATGCCGATGGCGGTGAAGCCGAGGCCCGAGGGGAAGCTGAGGCTATAGGTGTGGGTGTCGCCGAGCAGGATCGGCAGGCCCGAGAGGCCCGAGACCGCGCCGGAGATCAGCATCGCGCTGAGCACCATGCGCTTGGCGTTGACACCACTGGCCGCGGCGGCCGACTCGGAGGCGCCGGTGGCGCGCAGGTCGAAGCCGAACCGGGTGCGGTTGAGGACCAGCCAGTACAGGACGCCCGCGAGGACCGCGATGACGACGAAGCCGTAGATCTCGCCGCCCGCGACCTTGATGCCGGGGAACCAGCCGGACTTCTCCATCTCGCCGGTGGTCTGGTTGTTGCCGACCGGCACACCGAAGTTCTCGGTGAGCGTGAGGTAGCCGATGACGCTCGTCGCGATGGCGTTGAGCATGATCGTGGCGACCACCTCGCTGACGCCGCGCGTGGTCTTCAGGACGCCCGCGATGCCGGCCCAGAAGGCGCCGGTGAGCATGGCGACCAGCATCAGCATCGGGATCTGGAGGAAGGACGGCAGCGCCACGTGCGCGCCGACGACGGCGGTGACCATCGCGGCGAGCCGGTACTGCCCGTCCACGCCGATGTTGAACAGGTTCATGCGGAAGCCGATGGCCACCGCGAGCGCCGCCAGGTAGTACATCCCGGCCTGGTTGATGATCAGGACCTGGACGTCGGAGAAGGTGGCCTGCTCCAGCATCAGGGTGTACGGCTCGATCGGGCTCTTGCCCGAGGCGAGCAGCACGACCGAGGTCAGCGCCACGGCCGCGATCAGCGCGATGACCGGTCCGGCCACCGCGAGGAGCAGCCGCTCCTTGTCGAACTTCTTCATCGGGCCTCGTCCTCCGACGTGCCGGCAGCGCCCTTGGCGGGCTCTTCTTCTACGTGTTCGAGGTGGCCGGAGGCCGCGCCCGTCATCGCCGAACCGAGCTCCTCGGGCGTGATGGTGGCCGGGTCGGCGTCGGCGACGAACCGCCCGCGGTAGATCACGCGGAGGGTGTCGGAGAGGCCGATCAGCTCGTCCAGGTCGGCCGAGATCAGCAGCACGGCCAGGCCCTCGCGGCGGGCCTCGCGGATCTGGTCCCAGATCTGCGCCTGGGCGCCGACGTCCACACCGCGGGTGGGGTGGGCGGCGATCAGGAAGCGTGGCCCGTGGCTCATCTCGCGGCCGACGATCAGCTTCTGCTGGTTGCCGCCGGACAGCGAGGCGGCCGTCACGTCGATGCCGGGCGTACGGACGTCGTACTCCTCGACGATGCGGCGGGTGTCGGCCTGGGCGCCCTTGGGGTCGAGCCAGAAGCCTTTCGCGTTGGGCTTCTCGGTGACGTGGCCGAGGATGCGGTTCTCCCACAGCGGCGACTCCAGGAGGAGGCCGTGGCGGTGGCGGTCCTCGGGGATGTACCCGATGCCGTCCTCGCGGCGCTTGCGGGTGGGCACGGCCGTGATGTCCTCGCCCGCCATCCGGATCACGCCGGAGTCGGCGTGCTTGAGGCCGATGAGCGCGTCGATCAGCTCGGTCTGGCCGTTGCCCTCCACGCCCGCGATGCCGAGGACCTCGCCCTCGTGGATCGTGAAGGAGATGTCGTCGAGCAGCGCGCGGCCCGACTCGCCCTCGGCGAGCAGCCTGAGGCTCTCGACCTGGATCATCGGGCGGTCGGTGACCGTGGACTCCGCCGTCTCGGGGGTGGGCAGTTCGCTGCCCACCATCAGCTCGGCGAGCTGGCGGGGCGTCGTCTCGGCCGGGACCGCCGTGCCGACGGTGGTGCCGCGCCGGATGACGGTGATGTCGTCGGCGACGGAGAGGACCTCACCGAGCTTGTGCGAGATGAAGATGACGGACAGGCCCTCGGACTTGAGCTCGCGCAGGTTGTCGAAGAGCGCGTCGACCTCCTGCGGCACGAGCACGGCCGTGGGCTCGTCGAGGATCAGCGTGGTGGCGCCGCGGTAGAGGACCTTGAGGATCTCCACGCGCTGGCGGTCGGCGACGCCGAGGTCCTCCACGTACGCGTCGGGGCGCACCCCGAGGCCGTAGCGGTCGGAGATCTCGGCGATCTCGCGGCGGGCGGCGGCGCCGATGCCGTGCAGCTTCTCGCTGCCGAGGACGATGTTCTCCAGGACGGTCAGCTGGTCGGCGAGCATGAAGTGCTGGTGCACCATGCCGATGCCGCGGGCGATGGCGTCCGCGGGACTGCCGAAGGCGACCTGTTCGCCGTCGACGGTGATGGTGCCCTCGTCCGGCTTCTGCATGCCGTAGAGGATCTTCATCAGGGTCGACTTGCCGGCGCCGTTCTCGCCGACGAGGGCGTGCACGGTGCCCTTGCGTACGGTGAGGTGGATGTCGTGGTTGGCCACGACGCCGGGGAAGCGCTTGGTGATGCCGCTGAGTTCAACGGCGGTGCCACCGGGGGCGACGGGTGCCTTGTCGGTGGGGGGAGGGCTGGTGGACGCGTCGATGGCGCACTCTCCTCGGGGGGCCGGAAGGCCGGAAGGGCCTGAGGGAAAGGGGCCGCCTACGCGCGCAGTGCCCCTGCTGGGTGGGGGAAGTTCCCTGCCGGAGGCCGCCCGCCGGGAGGGGTCCCGGCGGGACGTCCCGCACGATGTGAACTTCCCCGGTGCTACGGGAAGTTGAGGTGTGGTCCGCGCGAACGGGGCGCGGGTGAACCATCGTCCCCCACACCCCGTCGCACGAGAATCACGCTGCCGTCACGGCGTCACGGCGTGCTCTTGACCTTGATCTTGCCGCTCTTGATGCCCTCTTCGGCCTTCTCCAGCGCGGCCTGGACGTCCTTCATGCCCATGAACTCGGGGTTCGACTCGGCGAGCGCGACACCGCCGGAGGCGAGGTCGGCACGGACGACGCCACCCTTGGCGTTGCCGTCCTCGACGGCCTTCGCGAGGTTGTACACCGAGCCCGCGACATCCTTGGTCGCCGAGGTGAGGATGTACTTCTTGTACTTCGCGAGGGCGTCCTGCTTGTACTGGTCGGAGTCGACGCCGATCGCCCAGACCTTCTTGGCGGCGGCGGCCTCGATGACGCCCTGACCCGAGAGGCCGGCGGCGTGGTAGACCACGTCGGCGCCCTTCTCGATCTGGCCCTGCGCGGCGGTCTTGCCCTTGTCGGGGCTGGAGAAGCCGCCGTCCTCGGCCTTCTCGGTCAGGTACTGCTTCTCGACCTTGACCTTGGGGTCGGTGTCCTTGACGCCCTGGACGAAGCCCGCCTCGAACTTGTGGATGAGGGGGACGTCCACGCCGCCGACGAAGCCGACGGTCTTGGACTTGGTGGTCTTGGCGGCGGCGACGCCCGCGAGGTAGGACGCCTCCTGCTCGCTGAAGACCAGGTCGGCGACGTTGTCGGCCTTGACGGTCTCGTCGTCGACGATGCCGAAGGTGGTCTTCGGGAACTTCTCCGAGACCTCCTTGATCGCCGGGGCGTAGGCGTAGCCGACACCGATGACGGGGTTGTAGCCCTGCTTGGCGAGCTGCGTCAGACGCTGGGTCTTGTCGGCGTCGGACTCGCCGTCGACCGGCTCGACGGCCTTCTCGCCGGTCTTGAACTCCTTGGCGGCCTTCTTCATGCCGACGGTCGCGGCGTCGTTGAAGGACTGGTCGCCGGCGCCGCCGACGTCATAGGCGATGGCCACGCCCTTGTTCTTGTCGTCCTTGCTCGCGGCGGCGTCGCTGGACGTGCCACCACAGGCGGAGACGGAGACGGCGAGGGCGGCGGTCGCGGCGCCCGCGACAGCGATTCGAGACACCCGGCGCATAGGGACGAACTCCTTAGTACAAGCAAGGACAAGCACGAACGAGCGCCACACCCGGCGCTGATTTCGCCGCAGCGTAACGCGCGTAGACCTGACATAAGAACCCTTCTGTCCGGTCCGTTATCGAGCTGTGGCCGCGGGACGTACGGGGTGTGTCGGGAGCGAGAACACGCCAGGGGCGCCCCCGCCAACAGGGGGCGCCCAGACGGCAGAAGGCGTACTACGTACAACCTTGATCCATTTCATACGGGTGTCCCGCGCCCGCGTAATACGTACAACGTGATCCCTGCCCCGTGGGCTCCCGCGGGGACCGCGAGCGGGCCCCGCGGCCGCCCCGCCGCTACGGCACCGTCTTCACCTTCACCTTGCCGCTGACGATGTCCTCCTTGGCCTTGTCCACGGCGGCCACCACGTCCTTCATCGCCGTGTACTTCGGGTTGGAGTCGGAGAACCCGACGCGGCCGGACTTGAGGTCGTAGCGCTGTTCGCCGGTCATCGGGTCGCCCTCGACGACCGACTTCGTCAGGTCGTACACCGCGCCGCCGACGTCCTTGAGCGCCGAGCCGAGGATGTAGTCCTTGTACTTGGCGAGGGCCTTCTGCCGGTACTGGTCGGAGTCGACGCCGATCGCCCAGACCTTCTGCGAGCCCGCCTCCTGGATCACGCCCTGACCGGAGAGGCCCGCTGCGTGGTAGATGACGTCCGCGCCCGACTCGATCTGCCCGCTCGCCGCGTTCTGCCCGCGGTCCGGGCTGGAGAATCCGCCCTCCTCTGGCTTCTCCGTCAGATACCGTTTCTCGATTTTGATCTTCGGGTCGACGGACTTCGCGCCCTGCACGAATCCCGCCTCGAATTTGTGGATGAGCGGAATGTCCACGCCCCCCACGAATCCCACGTGCTTGGCCTTGGACGCCTTCGCCGCGGCGACGCCCGCCAGATAGGAACCCTGCTCCTCGTGGAAGACCAGGTCGGCGACGTTGTCCGCCTTCACGGTGTTGTCGTCGATGATCCCGAAGGTGGTGTCGGGGTACTTCTTGGCGGCGGCCTGGACCGCGGGCGCGTAGACGAAGCCGACGCCGACGACGGGGTCGTAGCCCTGCTTGGCGAGCTGTTCGAGGCGCTGGACCTTGTCGGCGCTGGACTCGCCGTCGCCCGGCTCCATGTCCACGCCGCCGATCTTGAATTCCTTGCGCGCCTTCGAATAGCCCGCGTAGGCCGCGTCGTTGAAGGACTGGTCGCCCTGTCCGCCGATGTCGTACGCGAGTCCGATGCCCTTGCCCTTGTACGACGAGCCCGCGGAGCCCTTGTCCTTGCCGCCGTCGTCCTGCGAGGCCTCGCCGCTGGTCTTGCCGCAGCCGGCCGCGGCGAGTGCGAGGACGGCGAGTGTCGCGGCGATATGAGTGGTGCGAGATTTCCGAGAGATTCGACGCACAGGAAGCACCCCTTGATCCCCAACGCGCCGCGTACGGCGCTGATTTCGGCGCACATTAACGCGCGTAGAAAGGGAGGGGAACGGTTTCTCCGGGTGCCGTTACCTCTTCGTGCTTTTCCCGTCGGGGCCGGTCGCGTCCGCCGCGCCCCTTTCCTGTCGGGGCCGGTCACATCCGTGTGAACACGGCGTGTCGCGACCGGCCCCCGGCGCTTTCCCCGCCGCTAGCGCACCGCGTCCAGCAGGGCGGCGGCGGTGAAGAGTTCGACGCCGACCGTGATGGCCGACTCGTCCGCGTCGAAGTCGCCCTGGTGGAGATCGCGGACGGCCCGCTCCCCCGGCCTGCGCACGCCGAGCCGGGCCATGGCGCCGGGCACCCGCTCCAGGTACCAGGAGAAGTCCTCGCCGCCGAGGCTCTGCTCGGTGTCCTCCACGGAGAGCGCGCCGCGCCGCACGGCCATGGCGTCCCGCAACAGGTCGGTCACCACCG
This sequence comes from Streptomyces sp. NPDC052114, assembly GCF_040680155.1. NCBI lineage: Bacteria > Bacillati > Actinomycetota > Actinomycetes > Kitasatosporales > Streptomycetaceae > Streptomyces > Streptomyces sp. NPDC052114. The sequence continues at coordinate 372,187 of NZ_JBFAWC010000005.1, forward strand.
GGTCGTTGACCACGGGCGGGACCCCGCGGACGTAGTTGATCTCGGACTTGGCGCGGTAGAGGTCGGCGATCTCCTGGATGGCGCCGTGCACCAGGTCGGGCGCCTCCCGCCAGGCCTTGAGGTCGAGGCAGCGCACGGTGCCGGAGAGCTCGGCGTGCTGCGGGATGACGTTGCAGGCGTGGCCCGCCTCGATGCGCCCCCAGGTCACCGCGAGCCCGGAGCGGGCGTCGACGCGGCGGGCGACCAGGGCGGGCACCTCGGTGGCGACCTTGGCGGCGGCGGTCACGAGGTCGGTGGTCAGGTGCGGCCGCGCGGTGTGCCCGCCGGGGCCGTCGAGCGCGACCTCCAGGCGGTCGCAGGCCGAGGTGATGGCGCCGTGCCGCAGGCCGATGCGGCCCGCGTCGACGCGGGGGTCGCAGTGCACGGCGATGATCTTCCCGACCCCGTCGAGGACGCCCGACTCGATGGCGTCGGTCGCGCCGCCCGGCAGGACCTCCTCGGCGGGCTGGAAGACCAGCCGCACCGGCACCGGCAGCCGCCCCTGCCGGTCCAGCTCGGCCAGGACGAGGCCGGCGCCCAGGACGACGGTGGTGTGCACGTCGTGCCCGCAGGCGTGGGCGCGGTCGGGCACCGTCGAGCGGTACGCCACGCCGAGCTTGGTGTCCGGGATGGGCAGCGCGTCGATGTCGGCGCGCAGGGCGAGCATGGGGCGTACGCCGTCCCAGGCTCCGATGTCGCACACCAGTCCCGTACCGGTGGCGAGCACCCGGGGCGCGAGCCCCGCCTCCTCCAGCCGGGCCTTGATGGCCGCGGTGGTACGGAACTCCTGGTTGCCGAGCTCGGGGTGCATGTGCAAGTCGCGCCGGAAGGCGACGAGTTCGGCGCGCAGCTCCTCGGGCAGCGCGCCGGGGAGCAGGTCCGCGATGGCGGACCCGCCTCCGGACACGTCGTCGGGCACCTCTTCTTCGGACGCACGGGACATCAGTTGGTTCACCCTCTGAAGGGTAGGGCGACACAACGGCCAACTGACCCACGATCAACAAAAGTTCAGCCCGATAGGGGAAGAATTTGTGGCCGCGTGGCGCATGACCCTTGGTCGCGGTGGGTAAACTTTCAGGCCATCATGAGTGATGCGGGGGCCGTCCGCCGCCGGTAATAGGCCCACGCCACCGCCGCGAGCAGGGGCGGCCAGCCGATCAGCGGCACATAACACACCAGGAGCAGCGTGGTCTGCGCCGCGCTGTCGGTGACGCCCCCGTCGCCGAGCCCGGCGAGCTGTGCGTAGAAGGCCCACCCGACGAGCGAGGTCAGGGCGGCGGCGCCGAGGAACGCAGGCACCGTGGCGGCCAGCGGCCGCACCCGGCGTCCGCCCAGGAGGGGTATCCAGCGTGGCACGATCTCACCCCATCCGCGCACGAGACCGAGCGTCATCAGGGCGAGCCCCTCGGAGACGACACTCAGCATCAGAATGTATACGGCCTCCCCGGCGCCGCGCTGGGGCTCGGCGAGCAGGGGGAGCCCGGCGACGAAGCCGACCCGCCACAGCGCGGACGGCAGGGTGAGCAGCGGCACGGCGTGCGCGGCGAGCGCGGCCCAGCGGGGGACGTCGGGGAGTGCGGTGATCTTCGGCATGCTCCGATGCTGTCGCCGACGCGAGCGGCGCGCGTCGTCGCCGGGTCCCGAGGGGGTCCGCCGGGCGGGGGAGGCCGGTCTCCTCCTGCCGTGACGCCAAAGACTGAGCCCCAGGTCAGGCCGTAGGCTCCAGAGCGGCTGTGGCTGTCTGCTCATCGTGTTCGCGCAGCATGCGCATGACGGTGGCCGGGGCTGGGTGTTGGCCGCGCTTCTTGCCGGTGCGGATGACGAGGCGGGAGGCGATCTCGCGCAGCGAGAGGTGTCCGTCGTCGCGCAGGCGCAGGGCGGTGGCGAGCATGTCCTCGTCGCAGACCTTGACCCCGCCGATCGCTCTGCCCTTCGTACGGGCGGTCTCCTGGCCTTCGAGGGTCTTGTCGCGGATGTAGTCGCGCTCGGACTCCGCCATGGCGGCGAAGAAGGCGAACAGGGCGGCCCCGTGGCCGGACGGGTCGTGCTTCCCGGCCAGGGGGCCGGAGCCGGTGTACGCCGGCGGATTCGAGGGCGTCGACCTGGGACTGGATCTCCTGCGTCCGGCTGGAGACTCGGGCGTAAGCGAGCCGGACCTCCATCGGCACGGCAGGCGCCGCGAGCTTCTGCACGGGCAGTGCCTGCCGGGCGGAGCCGGGATGGCGTACGGCCGGGGTGGCGACGTGCGGCTCGGAGCGGCGCGCGGGGACGAGCTGGAAGCGCGCGGTGTGGTACTTGAGCGCGACCTTGCCGGAGGTGGTGCGGCAGGGCGAGCCCGCCGGGGCCTGGCAGGTGGACATCGGGCAGGCGTGCGACTCGACGAGCTGGTACGGGTCAGTGATCACGGTCGGGTCGTTTCAGAAGTGCGTTTCACCGGCCAAGAGGAAGGAAACGGCCCGTGAAACAAATCGACCTGCGGCGATGCTGCCGGCGCCCGGTGTTGAAACGGGGACCACCTATGAAACACCGACTTGCGGTGGGGCCGAGGCGCGTCAGGGGTTGTTCAGGTAGGCGAGAACGGCGAGGACGCGGCGGTTGTTGTTGTCGTCATCGGTGATGCCGAGTTTGCCGAACAGTGAGGTGGTGTACTTGCTGATGGCGCTTTCGCTGAGGAAGAGCCGTTGGCCGATGGCCTGGTTGGACAGTCCTTCGGCCATGAGGCCGAGCACGGAGTGTTCGCGTTCGGTGAGCCGTTCGAGCCGTCGATTCGAGGATCCGCTGGACAGTAGTTTGGCGATGACGGCCGGGTCCATGGCGGTCCCGCCGGCGGCGACGCGTTCCAGGGCGTCGATGAACTGATCGGCGTCGAAGACGCTCTCTTTGAGGAAGTAGCCGATGCCACCGGCGCCGTCGGCCAGGAGTTCGCGGGCGTACAGCTGCTCAACGTACTGGGAAAGGATGAGGACCGGCAGTCCGGGCAGTTCGCTGCGGGCGGCAAGAGCCGCCCGCAGGCCCTCGTCCGACTGGGTCGGTGGCATGCGGACGTCGACGACGGCAACATCAGGCCGCCACGTCAACAGCGCGTGCAGCGTCTCGGGTCCGGTGGCTGCGGTCGCCACCACCTGGTGTCCATATGCCTCGATGAGGCGAACCATCCCGTCACGCAGGAGGTAGAGGTCTTCGGCTACAACGATTCGCACGGCACCATCATCCTCACCCGGGTCGGGCCGCCTTCCGGGCTGGTGATCTCCAGGGCGCCGTCGAAGACCGCGAGGCGGCGGCGCAGCCCCGCGAGTCCGCCGTCGGCTCGCAGGCCGGCTCCGCCGCGGCCGTTGTCTTCGACATCGATGACGATGCCGGTGTCGTCCTGGGTGATGGAGATCCGGGCCTGGGTCGCACGGGCGTGCTTGACCGAGTTGGTCAGCAGTTCGGCGATGGCGAAGTACAGGGCGGACTCGATCGGCGGGTCCAGGCTGAGTTGAAGGTCTGCGCTGACAGCCGCATCGAGCGGGCTGTCCAGGGCAAGAGCGCGAACGGCATCGATGAGCCCGCGGTCGTTCAGCACGGGCGGGTTGATTCCCTGGACCAGTTCGCGGAGCTCGGTCAGTGACGCGGTGGCACCGGCCCGCGCTTCCCGCATCAGCGTCCTGGCCTGGTCAGGGTCGGTTTCCATCAGCTTCTCCGCAGTCGCCAAAGAGAGCCCGAGCCCGACCAGGCGGGCCTGCGCCCCATCGTGCAGGTCCCGCTCGATCCGGCGGATCTCGGCGGCCTGGGCAACCGTCGCATCCGCGCGCTGGGCGGTCAGCTCGTCCACCCGGTCCGCCAGCGCCATCGCGGGTGACGGGCGCAGGAAGCGAACGGCCACTGGCTCGACACACCGCCAGGCATACGGGGCGCCGGCGACGGCCACGACCAGGCCGAGCGCCCCGACGACACGCGCGGCGGGCCCCGGCCGGCCGAGCCCGAGGACCGCTACGGCCACCCCGGCCGGCGGGAGGGACGCGACCACGCCCGCGGTGAGCGGCGCGATCGCCGTGAACCGCAGGTCGCGCCAGTTGGCGGGGTCGCTCCACCGGACCCGCCACTTCTGATCCAAGAGGGCATCGCGGCGGGTGCGCTCGTAGCTGAAGCCGTTCCACCAGTACCCGGTGGACATCCGCGTCACTGGCCCGGCCTGCCGGTATCCCGCGGGGATGACGGTGGCCGTCCACCTCGCGACGAGGAAGCGGACCATCCGGCAGACCGAGCGGGACAGGGCGAGCGTGCCCCCGCACACCAGCACGACCGGCGCAACCCACGACCACGGGTTTCCCGCTCCCCACCAGATCCCCAGCGCCACGGCGGCGGCCCACACGGCCGGGACCAGCATGCTGATGACCGCCACGACGCACGCCCGTACGAACCCCACGCCGGCGCGCGCCGGCCACGAACCCAGCCGCCTCATGGTTCTTCCTCCGTTTTCCGTTCGGTGCTCCCACTGTGCACCGCGCGGAGCCCGCTACCGCCCTGGTCAGCCGGAGAGTGGGGCTAGCCCCACCCACCCGTGGGTCCAGACGGATACCGCGTCGGCCTGGTGCTTCCTAGCGTCGATGAGCATGGAAACCAACAAGCACGCGACTGAGGCGGCACTCCTCGACAGCACCCGCATCCAAGAAGCCTTCGACATGGCGAAGAACACCGTCAAGGTCTACGGCGCACTCAGCGCCGTCGCCCTCCTGGCGGTCATCGCGGTGTCGACCAGCGGTCATACGGTGAACACGTTCATGTGGGTCCGGGCAGCCCTGCTGCCCGCAGTCGCCGTGCTGATCCACCGGATGACCGTCTCCGCTTCCCGGGGATCTCGACGGGCCTTCGATCGCGTGAGCGCCCTCGCCGTCATCATGCCGATCGCGATCATCGGCGTCGACCTGATCCCGGGTGTCTGCCCGCCGTGGTACGCCGTGATGCAGGCCGTGTGCATGCTGCCCATCATCCGAGTCGCGTTCATCATCCGGGGCTCCGCACTGCGCGCCGCCTTTCCCAAGTCACGCTGACTCCTCAGCTCCTGCGTGGTTCCTGACTGCGCCAACGGCAAGGGAGTCGACAGTGAACCAGGCGGGCAACGCCGGCCACCGCGCTGGTCCACGCCCTGTCGTCGGCATCGTCTGATGCGTCCGGGGCGCGCAGTGGACAACAGGCCCGTGTCCGGCTGCTACAGCCCGGCTCCGGGCTCGTCCATGCCAGCGGTCCGCAGCGGCCGGTGTCCCTGGTCGTCGAGCTGGGCAAGTTCGCGTTCGTAGTCGACGGTGATCGAACCGTAGTGGTTGACCACCGAACTGCGCGCCGGGGAGATGTGCGCCAACACCTCGGCGTCCACCCCGCGCCCGGCGGTACGCGGTTCACCGACGGCCAGGCCCATGTACTCCGTGTGCCGGCAGACCACTGCGTTCGTCACGACCGTCAGGCACCACGCCTGTTCGTTTTACTGCTCGGGCCGGCGGCGGGTGACCTTGCCTTCGCGGGCGTAGTGGAGCTGGCGGCGCAGGGCGTGGAGGGACTCGCCCTTGTTCAGCTGCCGGGCGATCTTGCGCCGGTGCCCCTCGTCCGACAGGGGCTCGACCATGGTCTGCCGCCCGATGGTGAGCACGGACATCAGCCCAGATCAATGGGCTGCCGCACGGCTTAGCGTTGTTTTTTCCGCGAGAACCACTGGGACCCCGTGAAAGAGCACGAGTCGACCAGGTACGGGTTCCGCCGGATGGACCTCAGGACCCGCGGGCGCTGGCCGCCCCGTCGGCCGACCGCGGCTCAGTCCAGGGCGATGAGCCCCGCCGCCGTCTCCCTGAAGCCGCACGCCGCGAAGTAGAAGTCGCGCAGCTCGTCGTCGAAGTCGACGTGGAGCCACTCGCAGTGGGCCGCGCGGGCGCCCTCGGCCGCGCGGGCGACGAGTGCGGCGCCGATGCCCCGGCGCCGGGCGCGGGCCGCCACGACGGTGTCGAGGACGAAGGCGTGCACGCCGCCGTCCCAGGCGACGTTGACGAAGCCGGCGAGGTCGCCCGCGTCGTCCCGCGCGCACACCCAGCCCAGGCTGTGCCGCTCGACCTGCGCCCGCCATCCGATGTCCAGCGCCGGATGGCCGAACCCCTCGGCGTGCAGGCCGTTGACCTCGGCGTCCTCGAAGTCGCCCCGCCATGCATAGGTGATCGCCATGCCGGGAGCCTAACGGCCGCCCGCGCGGCGCCGGTTCGGGCCCCGCGAGCGCCGCTGGTTCGGGCCCTTCGCGCGCCTCCGGTTCAGGCCGCCAGCTCCCGCGCCACTTCCTGGGCCGTGCGCGCGAACGCCGCCACCGCGCCCGTGTCGTGGCCCAGCCGCCACACCAGGCCGTATCCCGTCGGCTCGGCCTCGCCGAAGGGGACGTAGGCGATGCCGGGCCGGGCGAAGTACGTGGCCGTATGGGCGGGGGCGAGCAGGGCGCCGCGGCCCGCGGCGACCATCATCAGGGCCTCCTGCATGTTGGTGACGCCGGGGCCGCGCGTGACGGGGCGGCCGCTCGGGGTGCGGGCCGGGACGTGGTGCTCCAGCCAGTAGTCGGGGACCTCGCCCGCGATCGTGAGGAGAGGCACGTCCCCCAGGTCCTCCGGGGTCACCGTCTCGCGCGCGGCCAGCGGATGGGCGGCGGGCAGGGCCAGGACCCGGTCCTCGGCCAGGAGCAGGGATCCCCCGCCCAGGTCCGCCTCGCGCACCGGGAACTCGGTGAGCTGTACGTCGAACTCGCCCTTGCGCAGCTGTCCGTAGGGATCGCCGAGCGGCACCTCGCAGACCTCCACGGCCAGGCCGGGGTGGCTGACGCGCAGGGCCTCCGTCGCCTTCATGACGATCTCGCCGGTGAGGGGGTTGCCGAAGCCGACGTGCAGGACGGCCTCGATGCCGCGCGCGGTGGCGGTGGCGCGCTCCAGGGCGGCCTCGATGGCGCGGTGGTGCGGTTCGAGGTCGGCGCGCAGCTGACGGCCCAGCTGGGTGAGGGCGACACGGCGGCTGGTGCGGAGGAACAGGGGTGCGCCGACCCGGCGTTCGAGGCGCTGCACGAGCTGGCTCACCCGGGCCCTGGACAGCCGCATGCGCTCGGCGGTGCGGCCGAAGTGCGTCTCCTCGGCGAGGATGAGAAAGCACTCCAGTTCGTCGCGTTCCATCGACGTCCCCCCAGGTCGTTCGGTATCGGTAAGCCTGACTGAACGAACGTTGCGATCTTCGCCGTTGTTCCGTCCCGCGCCCCGGCGGAGGCTGACGGCATGAACCAGAACCCCGCGCCTCACGCGCCCGAATCCCCCGACAGATCCCTCACCGGCCGCGAGTGGGGCGTCCTCCTCGTCCTGTGCGGAGCGATCTTCCTGGAGGGCATCGACGTGGCGATGCTCAACGTCGCCCTCCCCTCCATCCGCGCCGACCTCGGCCTGTCCACCGGCTCACTGCAGTGGGTCATGAGCGCCTACGTCCTCGGGTACGGCGGCTTCATGCTGCTCGGCGGGCGGGCCGCCGACCTCTTCGGGCGCCGCCAGATGTTCGTCTTCTGGCTCTCGGTCTTCCTGCTCTTCTCCGGCCTCGGCGGGTTCGCCACCGAGGGGTGGACGCTGATCGTCGCCCGCTTCGTCACGGGCGTCGCCGCGGCCTTCATGACCCCGGCGGGCCTGTCGATCATCACCACCGGGTTCGAGGAGGGGCCGCGGCGCAACAAGGCGCTGCTGTTCTACTCGGGCACCGCGGCAGGCGGCTTCTCGATCGGCCTGGTCATCGGCGGACTGCTCGCCTCGGTGGGCTGGCGCTGGGTGTTCTTCGCGCCCGTCGTGCTCTCCGCCGTGATCCTGGTGGCCGCCCTCGCCCTCGTGCCGAAGTCGCCGCGCCCGGACCGCGCGGGGCAGGGCGTCGACCTGGCGGGCGGCGTCACGATCACCGCCGCCATCGTGCTGCTCGTGCTCGGCGTGGAGCGGGCCTCGCACACCTCGCTCGCGTGGACGGCGCTCACGATCGGCGCGGGGCTCGTGCTGCTCGCCGCGTTCGTCGCCGTCGAGCGCAGGGCGGCCGCCCCGCTGGTCCGCCTCGGCATCCTGCGCGGCGGTCCCCTGGTCCGCGCCAACCTCGCCGGACTCCTCTTCGCCGCGGGCTTCTTCGGCTTCCAGTTCCTGGTCGTGCTCTACCTCCAGGAGCTGCGGGACTGGTCGACGCTGCAGACCAGCCTCGCGATGATCGTCATCGGCGTCGACGCGATCCTCTCCCCCGTCCTCACGCCCCGCCTGGTCGGCCGCTTCGGCAACGCCCGGGTGATCTTCGGCGGACTGCTGCTCGCCGCGCTGGCCTACGCGCTGTTCCTGCCGGTCGGCGCCGACTGGACCTACGCGATGATGTTCCCGAGCCTGATCGTGCTCGGCATCGCCTTCTCCCTCGCCTACGGCCCCCTCACCATCGTCGCCACCGAAGGCGTCGCCGAGGAGGAGCAGGGTCTGGCCGGTGCGCTGCTCTACACGTCCTTCCAGTTCGGCGCCGCGCTCGGCCTGTCGACGGTGACCGCCGTCAACGTCGCCGCCACCGCGTCGGGTTCGCCCGCCGACCTGCTCGACGGCTACCGTGCCGCCCTGTGGGTGCCGCTCGCCGCCGCCCTGCTCGCCGCGCTGATCAGCGCGTTCGGGCTGCGTACGAGGGCCACGAGCGCACCGGTCGCCGCGGGCGGCCCCGCCGAGGTCCCCGCCGACCTGACGGCGGCCCGCTGATGGCCACCGAGCGCGCCGGGTCCTTCGCCGAGATCCAGGACACCTTCTTCGGCTACGTACGCGAGATCAAGTACGCGACGATGATCACCGTCGACCGCGCGAACCGGCCCCGCGCCCGGGTCCTGCTGCCCGTCTGGGAGGTCGTCGACGGCGTCCCGGTCGGCTGGCTCGCGGCCTACAGGACCCCGGTGAAGACCGCCCACCTGGCGCACAGTCCGCACACCACGTACTCCTACTGGAGCCCGCGCCAGAACACCGTCCACGTCGACGCGCTCTCCGCCTGGGCCGAGGACGAGGCGTCGCGGCACCACGCCTGGGACCTCTACCGCAGGGGCGGGCCGCCGGGCGTGGGCTACGACCCGGTGCACTACTGGCGGGGCGGCCCGGACGACCCCGGGTACCACGTGATCCGGATCGAGCCCCGGCGGATCCAGCTGGTGCGCGGGAGCGATCTGCGGAGCGTCATCTGGCGGCCGGACACGGCACTCCCCGCGGCGAGTTGAGCGCCCGGGGGCGGGCGGCGGTCTACCGCGCGGGGTGGACGCCCCTCGGGCGCTACGGCGGGGGTTGACCGCGCTGCAACCGTCGGTGCAGGCGGGAATCACACCACCACGGGACGCGCCGAGAGGGGCCGCCGCCCTAGCGTGAGTGGTGCCCGGGCATCCCACATCCGAGGCGGCGCGCACGCCGCCCGACCCACAGGAGCGCCCATGCTCGTCCACCGCAAGACCGCCGCCGTCCTGGCCACCGGTGTCCTGGCCGCGACCGCCGTCACCGGCGCGGCCGCCACCGCGTCGGCCGCCGCCCCGGCCGCCGAGCCCTCCGCCTCCGTCGCCCTGGCCGGCTGCTCGTGGCGGACCGGCCTCGGGTTCTACTGCGGCTACGACACCCACAACACGTACGCCGACTACGGCGACAGCGGCAAGAAGGTCAAGGAGATCCAGGCGCTCCTGCGCTTCCGGAACTACAACATCGGCCCCGACGGCATCGACGGCCAGTTCGGCAAGAACACCCGCTCGGCCGTGCGGGCGTTCCAGCGGGACTGCGGCATCGCGGACGACGGCATCGTCGGGCCCAACACCTGGTCGTGGCTGCGGACCGGTGTCTGAGCAACCCCCTGCGGCGCGTGCTCCCCACCGTGACAATGGAGGCGTCCACCGACGCCACTGATCCAGGGGAGCACGCATCGGCATGTCCGACAACGACCGTACGACGGAGGCGACTTGGTCGCCCACGGCCCACGGCGTGCTCGCGCTGCCCTCCGGGCGGCTCGTGCGCGGCCGTGGGCTGCGCCATGCCCTGCCCGAGGGCGACGCGCCGCACTTCGGCGTCTACCTCCTCGGCAAGCGGCCGCCCGAAGTCCCGTGGGAATCACGATGGTTGCGGTGGCCGGACTTCCGGCTGCCGAGCGACCGGGAGCGGGCGCGGGAGCTGCTGCGCGAGGTGTGGGAGCGGTCGGCGGGCGAGCGCGTCGAGGTCGCCTGCGGCGGTGGGCGGGGCCGGACCGGGACGGCGCTGGCGTGCATCGCCGTGCTCGACGGGGTGCCCGCGCGGGACGCCGTCAGCTATGTGCGCGCCCGCTACGACCGGCACGCGGTGGAGACCCCCTGGCAGCGGCGGTACGTGGCGCGATTCGCGGACCACGACTGACAACCGCTCGACCACGTGGCCGCTCGACCTCCCGACCACTCGACCACTCGACCCGAGGAGACACGACCCGATGGCCGACACCGACCGGATACCGCCCCTCGAACCGCCCTATCCCCCGGACGCCGCCGAGGTCCTGGCGCGCATGACGCCACAGGGGCAGAAACCCCTCGCGCTCTTCCGGATGTTCGCGCACAACGTACCGATGCTCGACGCGATGAACAGCTGGGGCTCCTACCAGCTGGGTGACCGGCTGACGGTCGGCATGCGCGAGCGGGAGATCGTCATCGACCGCATCTGCGCACTGTGCCGCGCCGAGTACGAATGGGCCGTGCACGTCGCCTTCTTCGCGCCGAAGGCCGAGCTGACCGAGGAGCAGATCACCTCGCTCACCCACGGCGCGAGCACCGACCCGTGCTGGAGCACCGAGCGCGACCGCCTGCTCATCGAGCTGACGGACGCGATGCACGGCGACGGCGGCGACATCGACGAGGCGCTGTGGGCGCGCCTGACCGCCGAGTTCACCCAGCGGCAACTCCTCGACCTGCTGTTCCTGGCCGGCTGGTACCAGACGGTCAGCCTGGTCACCCGCGCCACCCGGCTCAGCCCGGAGCCGGGGACCCCGCGGTTCGAGGACTACCTGCCGAAGCGGTGATGACCGAGGTGAGCCGGTGCACGTCCCGCGCCGTGCCCGTCACGCCGGACAGGAAGCCCTGGGCGCGCGGTGAGGCGTTCTCGGTGAGCCAGCCCGGGTCGATGTCGCAGACCGCCACCTTCACCTCGGTGCCCGCGAGCGCCAGGGGCAGCGTGTGGACGACCGTCGACGGGAAGCTGAGGACCGTACGGCCGATGGGTCCGCGACGGGCGATGAGTTCGAGGGGGAGGTCGGGGCGGACGATCTGGAGGCCCGTCTCGACCGCGAGGCGGTGCAGCTTCTCGGCGCTCTCGCGGCGGTGCGCGAAGTAGCGTGCGGCGCCGTGCGTGAGGGACAGGGCCCGGACCGCCTCGACATAGCGGTCCGGGTCGACCACGCCGGTCTCCACCAGGGACGTCCCGACGAGGTCGGCACCGCGCGTGATCCGGGGCGGGCCGAAGCGCTCCCTGGTCCAGGCGAAGGCGTTGACCGTGATGTCGACGCCGTCGGGCGCCTCGTCGATGGGCATGGCCGAGAAGACCTCGACCGAGCGGGCGCCGCCGGGGGTGAGGCGGCGCCGGGCGCGGGCCGAGACCGGGGCGAAGACCAGGTCGCGGGGTCCTGGCCGGCCGCCCTTGCGGTGCCAGCGCTGGAGCCGCTCGCCGCGGGCCAGCTGGGAGACGAACTCCATGGTGGCCGTGCCGTCGTCGACGACGACCAGCCTGCGCGCCCGGGTGATGGTCAGCAGCAGCTGGACGTAGCGCGAGAACGGGTCGCCGATGACGATCCGGTCGGCCCTGCGCAGCGGGCCCGCGAGGCCGCCGATCGTGTGGAAGGGGGCCGACGCGCCGCCGCGCGCCTCCTCCCAGCGGACCTCGACGCCCTCGTCACGGGCGAGCTGGGCCATGCGGCGCAGCTGGCCGCGGGTCATGGGGTCGTTCGGGGAGAGGACGACGACGGTGAGGCCCCCGGTCGGGCCGGTCGCGGCCGCGGCGTGCGCCCACTCCAGGACGTTGAGGAGTTGGACCGGGCTCTCCACGAAGGCGAGCGTGGCGGCCGCCCCGTCCGGGGCCGTGGTGTCGGCGGCGCTGCCGACTCGGGGGCTCATCGTCGTCTGTCCGTATCCCGGTAACCGGTGGGCGCTCAGACCGCGACCGGCTCGGACTCGGCCTCGGCGACGACGCCCGCGACGCGGCGGAGCTTCTTCATCGGGCCGAGCTCCGACTCGTAGACCTTCTTGACGCCGTCACCGAGGGAGGCCTCGATGGTGCGGATGTCGCGGACCAGGCGGGTCAGGCCCTGCGGCTCGACGGAGGCGGCCTGGTCGGAGCCCCACATGGCGCGGTCGAGGGTGATGTGGCGCTCGACGAAGGTGGCGCCGAGGGCGACGGCGGCGAGCGTGGTCTGCAGGCCCGTCTCGTGGCCGGAGTAGCCGATCGGGACGTTCGGGTACTCCTGCTGGAGGGTGTTGATCACACGGAGGTTGAGCTCCTCCGCCTGCGCCGGGTACGTCGAGGTGGCGTGGCACATGAGGATGTTGTCCGAGCCGAGGACCTCGACCGCGTGGCGGATCTGCTTCGGCGTCGACATGCCCGTGGACAGGATGATCGTGCGGCCGGTGGCGCGCAGGGCGCGCAGCAGCTCGTCGTCCGTGAGCGAGGCGGAGGCGACCTTGTGGGCCGGCAGGTCGAACTTCTCCAGGAAGGCGACGGCCTCGGTGTCCCACGGGGAGGCGAACCAGTCGATGCCGCGCTTGGCGCAGTGCTCGCTGATGGCCTGGTACTCGGACTCGCCGAACTCCACGCGGTGGCGGTAGTCGATGTAGGTCATGCGGCCCCAGGGGGTGTCGCGCTCGATGTCCCACTGGTCGCGCGGGGTGCAGATCTCCGGGGTGCGCTTCTGGAACTTCACCGCGTCGCAGCCGGCGTCGGCGGCCACGTCGATGAGCGCGAACGCGTTCTCCAGGTCGCCGTTGTGGTTGATGCCGATCTCGCCGGTGATGTACACGGGCTGACCGGGGCCGGCCGTCTTCGAACCGAACTGGCGGAGGCGGGAGTTGGCGCCGATGGAGGTGATGGTGCTCATGGCAGGAACATTCCTTAGTTGTGGAGGGAATCGAGAGAGGGGCCGAGGATCCAGGTGGCGATCTCCCGGATCGCGCCCTCACCACCGGGGACGGTGGTGACCGCGCGTGCGGCGCCGCGTACGACGTCGTGGGCGCTCGCGACCGCCACGGGCCAGCCCACGAGGGCGAAGCACGGGAGGTCATTGACGTCGTTGCCGACGTAGAGCACGCGCTCGGGCGCGATGCCCTGTTCCTCGCACCACTGCTTCAGTGCGAGGTCCTTGCGGTCGATGCCGTGCAGGACGGGAAGCCTGAGCTTCCTGGCGCGCGCGGCGACGACCGGGTTCTGTTCCGTGGACAGGATCAGCATGTGCAGGCCGCTCTTGCGCAGGGCCGCGATGCCGAGGCCGTCCCCGCGGTGCACGGAGACGAACTCCCGTCCCTCGGAGTCGATCAGCACCCTGTCGTCGGTCTGGGTGCCGTCGAAGTCGAGGACGACCGCGTCGATGTCGGCGGCGGTCGGGAGCGCGGCATCGCCGTCGGGGCGATCCGCGTCGAAGAGGGGGGCGAGCGCGCGGGCGCGGGCGAGGTCGTGCGGGTCGTCGACCTCCAGGACGCGCGCGGGGTCGGTGCGGACCGGTTCGGTGCGGCCGAAGAAGCGGTGCTTCTCGGCGCGGAACCCGGTCGCGTCCATCGCGTAGGCGGCGCCGGTCTCCAGGAGGTCCTGGGGGCGGTCCTGGCGGCGCGGGCGGAAGGACTTGTCGTGGTTGACGCCGTAACCGCCGCCGGTGCGCGTGGAGTTGGCGAGCGTGGCGGTGCCGCCCACGGTGTCCGTGCGGCGCGCCGCCAGGGCCGCGCCCTCGCCGGTGGCGTCGTCCGCCGCGTCGCGCCAGATGAAGCCGTGGAAGGGGGCGACGGTGACGGCGGTGTCCGCGCCGTTCTCGACGACCGCCCCGGCGACCCCGTCGACGTCCTCGCGGGTGAGGAAGGGGCTGGTGCACTGCACGAGCAGGACCACGTCGACCGCGTGTCCGTGCCGCTCCTCGTGGACGTCCATCGCGTGCAGCACGGCGGCCTCGCTGGTCGCGGTGTCGCCGGCGATCGCGGCGGGGCGCAGGACCACCTCGGCACCGGCGGCGCGGGCGGCCTCGGCGATCACGTGGTCGTCGGTGGAGACGACGACGTCCGTCACCAGGCGGGCGGCCCGGCACGCGCGGACGGCGCGGGCCACCAGCGGGATGCCGCCGACCGGGGCGAGGTTCTTGGCGGGCACTCCCTTGGAGCCGCCGCGTGCGGGGATGACCGCGAGCACGCGGCGCACCGGTGGGCCGGCCGGGTCGGGGTGGGTCATGGGCGCTCCTTGGGAGGGGTGGGGGGTCACAGCTCGCCCATCCGCCGGATGACGGGGGCCACGCGCTGCACCCCGTGGCGGTAGGCGCCGCGGGCCGCGCGGCGCACGATCTGCCGTACGGGGCCGGGGTCCTTGTCGGCCGCGGGGGCGCCCGGCAGCGGGGCGCCGTCGGGGCCGAGGTGGTGGCGGGCGAGGATGCCGGGCAGATAGCCGCGGGCGGTGGCGAGGCTGTAGTAGGGCTCGATCGGCGGGAGTTGGGCTGCGGCAAGGAGGTCTGTGACGCGCTCGCGCGCCGCGTCGAAGGCCCGCTCGTACGTCCCGTCGGCGGCGACGCCCTGCCGGGCCAGCCAGGACTCGCGGGGCTCGGGCAGGTGGCCCGCGTCCAGCTCGTCCCAGGAGGCGAGGCAGCCCGAGCCGGTGAAGTGGTGGTTGCCGAGCGCCTCGCGGACCCCGAGGTCGGTGAGGACCGCGGTGGGGACGCGGCGGTGCAGGGCTTCGAGCGCGGCCGTGGAGGAGACGGTGACCAGGAGGTCGGTGCGGTCCAGGACCTCGCCCATGTGCCCGTAGACGAGGCGGCAGTTGGCGGGCAGGCCGCCCTCGATGCGCTGCGCCAGCTTCTGGTAGGGCAGCTCCTCGATGTGCGTGGTGTGCTCGCCGGGCTTGCTGCGCAGCTTGAGCAGCACCTCGCGGTCGGGGTGCAGCCGGGCGTGCTCGACGAGGCGGCGCAGCAGGTAGGTGCGGTGCGCGGCGGTCTCCGGCACGGAGGGCTGGGCGGCGAAGACGACGGTGTAGGGGTCGTGCTTCTCGTAGGGGGCGCCGCCGAGGAACGGCAGCGCGGCCTCCGTCACCGAGGAGGCGTCGGCGCCCACTCCTTCGTACACGGCCCGGAAACGGTCCGCGTCCTGGCGGGAGTTGGCGAGGACGACGTCCGCGCCGTGCCGCAGGAGGAGGCCGTCGGCGAGCTTCTCGTAGACGACGCCGACATAGCCGGTGACGACGACGGGCCTGCGCCGGAGGCCGCCGGTGAGGCGGGCGTCCTGGGTGACGCGGGCGAGTCCGTGCAGCACCGCCTGGACCGCCCCGCCCACCAGGGCGAGCACGATCACGTCGGGGGCGTCCCGCTCCACCTCGCGCAGGAACTCGACGGCGGTGACCTCGCGCAGGGAGTCCGCGCGCACGCCCACCTCTTCGAGCTGCCGGGGCGTGGGGGTGGCCCGGCCGCGGAGCAGGTACCCGCTGAGCCGATGGCCGACGGGCTCCTGGCCGTCCGACCGAGCGCCGTCCGACCGAGCGCCGTCCGGCTCGGTGCCGTCCGGCTCATGACGTCCGGGCCGATTGTCCGATACGATGCGGTTCGCGGTGAGAGCGCCCCATTTCCATCGCGTATCGGAATCGGCGAGCACGGCGACCCGCAGCGGGTTTCGATGACTTCCTTGCACGTCCCAGACGCTAGGAAGGCATTTCGATTCGCGGCCCAACTCAGGTGCAACAAACGGTTAACAGCATGCCGACGAATGGCGAATCAGCCCCGGAAAAGGCTCCCGGGCAGCCCGGTTAACCATTCCGCCATACGTCGTTCACCTGACATCCCACTGCGGGTCGACACGAATGACGGGCCGACACCTAACGTCACCCACGTGGTTAAGCTCTCCGTCATCGTGCCGTTCTACAACGTGCAGCAATACGCGCCCGACACCTTGAGGAGTCTGCGTGCGAACGCACGTGAGGACTTCGAATTCATTCTCGTCGACGACTGTTCGCGCGACGAGACTCCGGACATCCTGGAGCGTGCGGCGCGCGAGCTTCCCGGCGCCGTCCACCTCAGACATGAGACGAACGGCGGCCTCGCGACCGCCCGCAACACGGGCCTCGACGCGGCGCGCGGCGAGTACCTCACCTTCCTGGACGGCGACGACTGGCTCGCCCCCGGGTACTTCAGCCAACTCGTCGCTTCCATCGAGGAGTTGGGCTGCGACTTCGTGCGCACCGACCATGTGCAGTGCACCGCGCGCGCCCGCACGATCCACCGGGTGCCGCACGGCAGGCGCGGCGAGGTGCTCAACCCGCGCGACGTCATACTGCCCGCCGACCGCTCCACGTCCGTCGACTACGCGTACGCCTGGGCGGGCATCTACCACCGCAGGCTCGCCGAGGCGGGCCTGCTGCACTTCACCGACGGCCTGCGCACCGCGGAGGACCGGCCCTGGATCTGGCGGCTGCACCGCGAGGCGGAATCCTTCGCGGCGGTCGGCCTGCTCGGGGTGTTCTACCGGCGCGGCGTCGCCTCGTCGCTGACGCAGATCGGCGACGTACGCCAGCTCGATTTCATCAAGGCATTCGACCAGGTGGTGCGGGAAACGGCCGAGGACCGGGACGCGGACAAACTCCTGCCGAAGGCCGTGCGCACTTACTGTGCGATCATCTCCCACCATTTGGGATCCATCGAAAGGTTCGAGCCATCCGTGGCGCGCAAATTGAAGTCAATGAGTGCGGCCGCGCTGAAGCGGATGCCGCAGGGCGTTCTCGACGACGCGCTCGACTCCATGGACCTCCAGCGGGCGACCCGGCTGCGCAGGCTGCGCCGGCGACCGGTCTCGGCGGAGGTGGCCGCGTAATGGCGACGCCCCGCACGACGCAGATCTTCCTGGCGTCGACGCTGTACGGCGCGGCCACCCTCGCCGCGGCCCTGGACGCCGACCGCTTCGGCCCCGCCGACCGGCGCATCCTGCTGGTCAGCAACAACGCGGCCACGCCGGAGACCACGCCGTCCCTGGACGGGATGCCGGGGTTCGCGCGGCTGCGCGGCCGGTTCGACGAGGTGCGGTCCTGGAACGAGACCATCTCCCCCTTCCACCCCGGTGGTTGGGCCCCGCGCGGCGACGACGTCGTGCTGTGGGAGCGCTATGTGCGGCTGCTCTGGGACCTCGGCGACGACGCGGTCGAGCTGGCCGTCGAGTCGATCCAGGTCAACCCGGCGCTCGCGCTGGCGCAGATCTTCACCGGCGCCCCCGTGGACGTCTACGCCGACGGCCTGATGAGCTACGGCCCCACCCGCAACAAGATCGACCCGCTGGTCGGCACGCGTGTGCGGCGCCTGCTCCACCTGGACCTGGTGCCGGGCCTGACCCCGCTGCTGCTCACCGAGTTCGGGGTGGCCCCGGAGGTCGTGCCGACCGACACGTTCGTGAAGGTGCTCGCCGAACTCGCCGACGACGAGACGGAGTCGTCGGGCCTGCTGGGTCCGGAGCTGCCGGACGTCGAGGCGCCCGCGCTCGTCCTCGGCCAGTACCTCTCCGCGCTGAACATCCTCACCGCCGAGGAAGAGGAGGAGCTGCACATCCGCATGGTGCGCGGCGCCGCCGAACTCGGCCACACGCAGGTCGTGTTCAAGCCCCACCCCACGGCGCCGGCCCGCTGGTCGCGCGCGCTGGAGAAGGAGGCGAAGGCCATCGGCGTCGAGCTGACCGTGCTCGACGCGCCGGTGCTCGCCGAGGTGCTCTACCAGCGGATGCGGCCCGCGCTCGTCGTCGGCTGCTTCTCCACGGCCCTGCTCACGGCGTCCGCGCTCTACGGCCTGCCCGCCGCCCGCGCCGGCACGGACCTGCTCCTGGAGCGCCTCGCGCCGTACCAGAACAGCAACCGCGTCCCGGTCACGATCGTCGACGCACTGCTGCCCGAGCTCACCGACCGCGCTGCGGTCACCGCCCAGGAGGCGGGCATGGGCGTCGGCGAACTGACCAACCTGCTCAAGGCCGTCGGCTTCGCCATGCAGCCGCAGATCTACCCCGGGCTGCGCACCGACGCCGAGCGCTACCTCTCCCGCGGCCTGAACCCGCGCACCACGCGCTACTTCAAGCGGCGCCGGCTGACCGCGCTCGCGCTGCCCGGCGCGCTGCCCTCGCAGCTCGGGTTCATCCCGCGCAACGCGACCGTGCGCCGCGTCGCCCGCCGGGCCCGTTCCGTCCAGCGCTCGCTCAAGCGGACCGCGCTCGGATGACCTCTCCCGGCAGCACGCTCCCGAAGCCCTCCCCGGGAGCGGTCACCACCTCCCCGCACAGCGCCACCCCCAAGGGCTCCGCCCGCCCGCAGCCCCGGCTGCGGGCCCTCGACGGACTGCGCCTGGTCGCCGCACTCATGGTCGCCGCCTACCACTACGGCGGCCGTGACGGCGAGATCGCCCAGGCCTGGGGCGGCTCGCCCCGGGACCAGTTCCCCACCGCGAGCGGCTGGTTCGCCTACGGCTGCCTCGGCGTACAGATCTTCTTCGTGATCAGCGGCTTCGTCATCTGCATGAGCGGCTGGGGCCGCCCGCTGCGCTCGTTCTTCGCCTCCCGCGCCTCCCGCCTGCTGCCCTCCTACTGGGCGGCGATCGTCCTGGTGACGGCCGTCTTCGCGCTGCCCGTGGTCGCGTACGAGGCGGTCTCGCCCAGCGACGCGCTGGTGAACCTCACCATGCTCCAGCAGCCGCTGGGCGCGGACCGGGTGCTCGGCGTGTGCTGGACGCTCTGGGCCGAGCTGCGCTTCTACGCGCTGTTCGCGCTGTGCGTGGTCCTGCCGGGCGCGACGCGCGCCCGCGTCGTGCTGTTCTGCGCGGTGTGGACGCTGGCGGCCGCGATCGCGGAGGCCGCCGACCAGCCCCTGCTCGACCTCGTCCTGATGCCCGAGTACGCGCCCTTCTTCGTCGGCGGCATCGGCATCTACCTCATCCACCGCGACCGCCGCGACCTCACGGCGTGGGGCATCACGGGCGTGAGCTGGCTGATCGGCCAGCACTACGCGGTCGACCGGCTGTGGCACGCGCCGAACCCGGACTTCTTCTCCTACCGCTCCTCGGCCGGGATCATCGCGGTCGTGACGGCGGGCTTCGCGGCGGTGCTCCTGATCGCCCTCGGCCTGCTGCACCGGGCCAACTGGCAGTGGCTGACGGTGGCGGGCGCGCTGACGTACCCGTTCTACCTGGTGCACGAGCACCTGGGCTGGGTGACGGTGGAAGCGCTGCACCGGGGCCTCGGCATCCCCTCGTACGCGACGTTCGGCCTGACGATCACCGCGATGCTGCTGCTGGCCTGGCTCCTGAACCGGTACGTGGAGGGGTGGCTGACGCCGCTGATCCGGACGGGGCTCACGCGCCGCCCGGCGCCGCCGAAGCGCTGAGCGTCACGCCGATGCCCGCGACGAGCGCCGCGAGGCCCGCCGCGAAGCCGTGGTCGCGCCCGCGGAAGACCACCTCGCCCGCGGCGGCCGCGAGGGGGTAGGCGGCGAGGCGCTCGGCGCGGGCCGCCAGGTCGTACCCGCCCTCGCCCCCGGCGGGGCCGGGGCCCGCGGCCTGCTCCTCGATGACATAGCCGATGGTGTAGCTGTAGGCGGTGACCCAGGCGCGCGCGGCCGCGTCCGGCGCGAACCCGGCTTCGTCGAGCACGCGCAGATGGGCCTCCATCGGGGCCGCGTACGACAGGTCGGTGAAGTGGGTGCCGCTGTAGACCTTGGCGCCGTCGCGGTAGCGCAGCAGATGGTCGCGCAGCCCGCTCATCGACCTCGTGAGCGCCACGCGCCAGTCGGGGTCCGGCACGGCCGGGAACTCCGCGTTCATGCGCCGCATCATCTCGGTCGCCATCTCGTCGAGCAGCGCCTGCTTGTCCTTGAAGTGCCAGTACAGCGCGGGGGCCTTCACATCGAGCCGCTGGGCGATCGCGCGCAGGGTCAGCCCTTCGAGGCCGGTCTCGTTCAGCAGGTCGAGCGCGGTGCCCGCCACCTTGGCGCGGTCCAGTCGTGTCGTAGCCACCTTGACAATTTAACACCGTTAAGCGCATCCTGCGGACCATGGAACTTAACAGCGTTAAGGACACGTCCGCCGCACGCTCCGCCCCCTCGCCCCAGGAGGCCGAGGCCCTGGTCGTCGGCGCGGGCCCCACCGGCCTGGCCCTCGGCTGCGACCTGGCCAGGCGCGGCGTGCGCGCCCTCGTCGTCGAGCGGGCGGACGAACTGTTCCGCGGCTCGCGCGGCAAGGGCCTCCAGCCCCGCACCCTGGAGGTCTTCGACGACCTCGGCGTGCTCGACGCCGTCCTCGCGGCGGGCGGCCCGGCCCCGGTCGGCCTGGTCTGGCAGAACGGCCAACGCCGGGGCGAGCACCGGATGTTCGACGAGCAGGAGCCGTCGCCGACCGCGCCGTACACCGGACCGTGGCTGGTCCCGCAGTGGCGCACCCAGGAGATCCTCCTCGCGCGGCTGCGCGAGCTCGGCGGCGAGGTCCTGTTCGGCGCCGGGGTCACGGGCCTCGCGCAGGACGCCGAGGGGGTCACCGCCACGCTGTCGACCGGCGGCACGGTGCGCGCGGCGTACGCGGTCGCGGCGGACGGCGGGCGCTCCACCGTGCGCGGGCTGCTCGGCATCGCCATGACGGGCGAGACCGTCGACCCCAAACCGGTCCTGGTCGCCGACATCCGCATCCCCGACGCCCTGGACCGCGACCACTGGCACCTCTTCTCGCCGGGTGGCGAAGGGGCCGGAGCGAGCGGCGGGTTCGCGGCGATCTGCCCGCTCCCGGGGATCCCCGACTTCCAGCTGGCCGCCCAGTTCCCCGACGGCCGCGCGCCGGACGTCTCCGCCGACGGGGTGCGGCGCGCCGTCGCCGCCCTGACGCACCTGTCCGCCGATGACGTGGGCGAGGTCGGCTGGGCCTCGGACTTCCGGCCGCGCGCGGCGCTCGCGGACCGCTTCCGCGCGGGCCGCGTCCTGCTCGCCGGGGACGCGGCGCACGTCCACTCGCCGGCGGGCGGCCAGGGCCTGAACACCAGCGTCCAGGACGCCTACAACCTCGGCTGGAAGCTGGGCGCGGTGCTGCGCCGCGGCGCGCCCGAGGAGCTGCTCGACACCTACGAGGAGGAGCGTCGGCCCAACGCCGCGCGGATGCTGGGCCTGTCCACCCGCATCCACCGCGGCGAGGCCCGGCGGGGCGCGGCCACCCGCCAGCTCGGCATCGGCTACCGCGACGCGTCCCTGGCGGTGGACGCCCGCGCGGGCCTGCCGGAGGACGCGCTGCGGGCGGGCGACCGGGCACCGGACGGGCCGCTCGGCACGGGGACGGTGTTCGACGCGCTCCGGGGCCCGCACTGGACACTGCTCGCGGTGGGCACGGACGCGGTGCTGCCGCCGCTGGACGGCGAGCTGGTCCGCACCCGCAGGCTGCCCGCGTACGAGCCGTACGGAAAGGGGCTCTTCCTGGTGCGCCCGGACGGGTACGTCGGCTGGGCGGGCGAGGAAGCGCGGGACGGCCTGACGGCCTATCTGGCGCGGTTCGGGGGGTGACGCGGGCCGGGGGTGACGCGGACCGGGGGGTGACGCGGGCCGGGCGGGGTGCCGGGCATGCCGGGGTTGACCTCAAGTCGACTTGAGGTCCTACCTTCGCCCGCATGACGACCTTCACGTACTCGCACAGCGACTCCGACCTGGTGAACCAGCCCGTCGGCTACTGGAGTTCGGCCGCCGGCTCGGCCGTGGTCCACCACATCCGCACCGCCCTCGCCGAGCTGGGCCTGACCCAGCCCCAGTGGTGGCTGCTCAGCCAGCTCGTCCCGGCGCCGGAGGGCCGCCCGCGGGACGAGGTCACCGCGATCCTCAAGGGCTACCTCGACACCGGCGAGGGTGCCCTGCTGCACGACATCGGCGCCCTGCACGACCGCGGGCTGATCACCGAGGACGCCGCGGGCCGCATCGCCCTGACCGACGAGGGCCGCGCGCTCCAGGCCCGCGTGGCCGAGCGCCAGCTGCGGATCCGCGCGGAGATCCACGAGGGCATCGGCGACGAGGAGTACGTCGCCGCGCTGAAGGTCCTGCAACGGATGATCCACAACGTGGGCGGCACGGCCTGGCACCACTGAGGCCGCCCGCACGCCGCCCGCGCCGGTGGCGTCACACGCTGCTGAGCGACAGCTTCACCGCGAAACCGAGGAACAGCGCGCCCGCCGCCGAGGTGGCCCCGGCCGAGAGCCGCCGGCGGCGGCGGAAGGCGGCCGACAGCTTCGTGCCGCCGAATATCAGGGCCGTGAGGTAGAGGAAGCTGGCCAGCTGGGCCAGCGCGCCGAGCACCACGAAGGACAGCGCGGGGTAGGCGTAGCCGGGGTCGACGAACTGCACGAAGAAGGCGATGAAGAACAGGATCGCCTTGGGGTTGAGGAGACTGATCACGAAGGCCTTGCGCAGCGGCCGCTCCCCCGCGCCCGCCGTCGCGTCGTCCCGCCCGGCCCCGTCCGCGACGGCCTGCTCCCGGCGCGACCGCCACATGCCCCACGCCGCCCTGAGCATCCCGACCGCCAGCCAGGTCAGGTACCCGGCGCCCGCGTACTTCACGATCCCGAACAGCAGGGCGTTGGCCTGCAGCAGCGAGGCCACACCGGCCGCCGACAGCGTCATCAGGACCGTGTCGCCGCACCACACGCCGGCGGCTGCCGCGTACCCGGACCGCACACCGCGCCGCGCGGCCACGGAGAGGACGTACAGGGAGTTCGGCCCCGGCAGCAGCACGATGAGGACGAGGCCCGCGAGATAGGTCGGAAGATCGATGACACCCAGCATGGCCGGAGTGTCGCACGGACGTACGACAAGAGGACATCGGTGTCCGCTGTGCGGACGGCCACACTCCGGATGCCGCCGGGGGCCGCGCTCCGGGTGTCGCTCTCTCGCCGTGGACGACGCCTCAGTACCCGCTCGGCGGCACACTCACCACGGCTGACGCCTCAGTACGCGTCCGGCGGCACACTCGCCATGGACGACGTCTCAGTACGCGTCCGGCGGCACATACGTCCCCCACACCTCCCGCAGCGCCCCGCACACCTCCCCCACCGTGGCCCGCGCCCGGAGGGCCTCCTTCATCGGAGGGAGGACGTTCGCCTCGCCCTTCGCCGCCTCCCCGAGCGCGGCGAGCGCGCCGCTCACCGCGCGGCCGTCGCGGGCCGCGCGCAGCTCGGCCAGGCGGGCCGCCTGCCGGGCCTCGATCGCCGGGTCGACGCGCAGGGGTTCGTACGGCTCCTCCTCGTCGAGACGGAAGCGGTTGACGCCCACCACGACACGTTCGCCGTCGTCGGTCTCGCGCGCGATGCGATAGGCGTTGCGCTCGATCTCGCCCTTCTGGAAGCCCTGCTCGATGGCGCGCACCGCGCCGCCCAACTCCTCTACACGGTCCATGAGTTCGAGCGCCGCCGCCTCCACGTCGTCCGTCATGCTCTCCATGACGTACGACCCGGCGAACGGGTCCACCGTCGCCGTCACGTCCGTCTCGTACGCGAGGACCTGCTGGGTGCGCAGCGCCAGGCGGGCCGACGTGTCGGTGGGCAGCGCGATGGCCTCGTCGAAGGAGTTGGTGTGCAGCGACTGCGTGCCGCCGAACACCGCGCCGAGGCCCTGGACGGCGACGCGGACGAGGTTGACCTCGGGCTGCTGGGCGGTCAGCTGGACGCCGGCCGTCTGCGTGTGGAACCGCAGCATCTGCGACCTGGGGTTCTCGGCGCCGAACTCCTCCCGCATGACACGGGCCCACATGCGCCGGGCCGCACGGAACTTGGCGACCTCCTCCAGGATCGTCGTACGCGCCACGAAGAAGAAGGAGAGCCGCGGCGCGAAGTCGTCCACGTCCAGGCCCGCCGCGACCGCCGTGCGCACGTACTCGATGCCGTCGGCGAGCGTGAAGGCGATCTCCTGCGCGGGCGAGGCGCCCGCCTCGGCCATGTGGTAGCCGGAGATCGAGATGGTGTTCCAGCGGGGCAGCTCCGCCCCGCAGTACCGGAAGACGTCCGCCGTCAGCCGCAGGGACGGCCGGGGCGGGAAGATGTACGTGCCGCGCGCGATGTACTCCTTGAGCACGTCGTTCTGGATCGTCCCGGTCAGCCGCGCCGCGTCGACCCCCTGCTCCTCCGCGACCAGCTGGTACATGAGGAGCAGCAGCGCGGCGGGGGCGTTGATCGTCATCGACGTCGAGACCTTGTCCAGCGGGATCCCGTCGAACAGCACCCGCATGTCCTCGACCGAGTCGACGGCGACGCCCACCTTGCCGACCTCGCCGTGCGCGATCGGGGCGTCGGAGTCGTGGCCCATCTGGGTCGGCAGGTCGAAGGCGACGGAGAGGCCGGTCGTGCCGTGCTCGATCAGCCGGCGGTAGCGGGCGTTGGACTCGGCGGCGGTGCCGAAGCCCGCGTACTGGCGCATGGTCCAGGGGCGGCCGGTGTACATGGTCGGGTGGACGCCGCGCGTGTACGGGTACGCGCCGGGCGCGCCGAGCCGCCGCTCCGGGTCCCAGTCCGCCAGGGCCTCGGGGCCGTACACGGGCTCGACCCGAAGGCCGGACTCCGACTCGTATGTCATGCCTCCAGCTTGCGCCCGCCTCCGGGACGCGTCACCCGCGGCAAACCGGGAAACACTTCCAGGAGTGTTGTCCAGGACGGTCGTCCGACCGTCGTACGGGGGTCGAAATGGGCAAGGGCGCGATATCCGCGGGAGCCGTGGCGGTGCTGCTGCTCACCGCGGGATGCAAGGCCGTCGCGGTCGACGCGGACGGCAGACCGGGTGACGGCACGCCGGGCGGCGGGTCCGGGAAACCGGAGGCGTCGGCCTCGCGGTCGCCCACGCCGGACCCGGGCCGGACCGCGGCACCGGACCCGGGCCGGACGGCCTCGCCGACCCCGACACCGCCTCCCCCGCCCGCGAAGGTCCTGATGGCGCGGGGCGACCGGGGCGGGCAGGTGCGGGAGCTGCAGGCCAGGCTGCGGCAGGTCGCCTGGCTCTTCGAGCACCCCTCGGGGACGTACGGCGCGGCCACCGCCGAGGCGGTCAGGGGCTTCCAGGGCAAGCGCGGCCTGCCCCGCACCGGCCGGACCGACACCGTCACCTGGCACAAGCTGCTCGCCATGACGCGCGAGCCGACGCGGTACGAGCTGTACTCGGGCGGCGGGATCCCGCCCGCGCAGCCGGACAAGCGCTGTCTGACCGGCCGCGTCCTGTGCATCGCCAAGAGCAGCCGCACCCTGACGTGGATGATCGACGGCAAGGCGGTGTCGACGATGGACGTGCGGTTCGGCTCGCAGTACACGCCGACCCGCGAGGGCACCTTCAGCGTCTACTGGAAGTCCCGGCACCACGTCTCGACGCTCTACGACACCGCCATGCCGTACGCGATGTTCTTCAGCGGCGGCCAGGCCGTGCACTACTCGTCGGACTTCGCGGCCACCGGGTACGGCGGCGCGTCGCACGGCTGTGTGAACGTCCGGGACGAGAAGAAGATCGCGAGCCTGTTCGCGCAGGTGCGCAAGGGCGACCGGGTCGTCATCTACAAGTGACGGCGCGGGGCGCCAGGAGGGAAGAGCAGCGTGGGCGGGATCGGGGGAACGTATCCCGCCCACGCTGGGGGCACGGAGCCGAAGGTACGGGGGGAACCCCCGGCTCGTGCGCGGGCCGATGACCAGTCGGCTCACTTCTTACTGCGTCACCAGGTCGAAAAACGTCACACCTCGCGGCGCGAATCGTTCGCTCGTATTCACGGCAGCTTCGGCAGGGCGCTGTACGAGGCCGTGGGCGTGGGCCGGGGAGAGCCCGGGGAGGACATCGGCGGGCCGGGGAAACCCCCGGAGTCGCCGCCGCTGCCGCCACCACTGCCGCCGCCCGGGGAGCCGTCCTCGTCGCCGCCGTTCTCCCCGTCGTCGCCGTCGTCGCCGTTCCCGCCGCCGCCCTGGCCCCCGCCGTCGCCGGCGTGCTCGCCGTCACCGCCGGTTCCGGAGCCGCCGAGCACCCGGCCGCAGAACTCCTCCACGCGCGCGGCGCCCTTGGCGGCCTCCTCCAGGCGGCGGCGCTTCTCGCCCTGCAGCTCGCCGCTGCGGTAGGCGCGGCAGGCCGTCACGACCTTGCGGTACCAGTCCTTGGCCTCGTCGCGGCGCTGCGGCTGCTCGCCGACGGGGCGGCGCGTGGGGCCGGTGTCCTGGCCGCCGTCCGCCTCGGCCTCCGGCGGCGAGCTGCTCGCGGGCTCCCGCGACGGCTCGTCGTGGCCGTCGGGCACCGCGGTCTCGTCCGGGGAGAGGTCCTCGGAGGGCTCGTCCGCGTCGTCGGACGGGGTGGCCGACGGCTCCTGGGGCGTCTCGGCGGACGACGCGGACGTGGCGGGACCCGGGTCGTCGTGTCTGCTGAACGGCGAGGGCAGCACGCCCGTGCCCGCGGCCACGGCGACGCCGCCGACCATGCAGGCCGCGAGCGCCGCGGCGACCCCGAACCGCACCGGACGGCCCCAGCGGGTGGGCTGCGGACGGGCCCCCGCGCGCGCGAGCCGCACGGTCTCGCCGGCGGCGGCCTCGTGGGCGGAGGTGGCGTACGGAGCGGTCCTGGAGGTGGCCTTCGTGCGCTGCGGGGCGCCCGAACGGGCGGCCCGGAAGGCGGCCAACGCAGCTGCCTCGCCCGGGAGTTCACCGGCTTCCGCGCCGGTGACGGACCTGGTGGCGGACTCGGTTCGGGGGGCGTCGGCGAAGGCCGCGTCGAGGAAGGCGGCATGGGCCCCGCCGGGCGTGGCGGCCCGGTCGCGCGCCTCGGCGCCGTCGGCCGCGGCCGCTTCGTCGGCGGTCAGCGCGCCGAGCGCCTGGGCCAGCCGGTCGGCCTGTGCGCGTACGTGAGGGTCGACGCCTTCGAGGGGCTCCCCGCGCAGCAAACGCTCCGCCGCGTCGCGGTCCAGCCACTGATACTGCTCGTCGGCCATCACATGTCCTTCTGCGTCCGCGTACGCGAATGCGTCACACCGGCGGACGTCACCGCGCGCCCGCGCGGCTCTCTCTGAGGGGGTACGGCGCCCAGGGTCTCCGCGGGGTCGGTGCCCGCCGCGCCGAGCAGCTCGGCGAGCCGCTTGAGGCCGCGGTGGGCGGCCGTGCGGACGGCACCGGGACGCTTGCCGAGGGTCTGCGCCGCGCTCTTCGCGTCGAGACCGACGACGACGCGGAGCACGACGGCCTCGGCCTGGTCCTGCGGGAGCTGGGCTATCAGGGCGAGCGCCTGGCCGGTGGCGAGGGACTCCATCGCCTCCGACGCGGTGTCGGTGTCGGCCGGCTTGCCGGTCAGCTCCGACTCGTCGCCGCCTATCGCGGGGCGGCGGCCCCGCATGCGTATGTGGTCGAGGGCGCGGTTGCGCGCGATGCGCGCCGCCCAGCCCCGGAACCGGTCCGCGTCACCGCTGAACCGGTCAAGATCGCGCGCTATCTGCAGCCAGGCCTCCGAGGCGACGTCCTCGGCGTCCGGGTCAGCGACCAGCGTGCGTACGTATCCCAACAGCCGTGGGTGCACGGCGCGGTACACAGTCCGGAACGCGGTCTCGTCCCCGTCCTGTGCCGCAAGCACCGCGGCGGTCAGCTCCGCGTCGTCCCCCAGCACTCTCACAATCCTGCCACTCGGAGATCTGCGCCCGGCCCCGGCGCGAAGCAGCACGCTACGGCCTTGTCCGGGCCTACGTCCATGTTTGTACAACCCGCAACTACCGGGTGACGGAACGCGGTGTGACAGAAAACGCACGCGCGGCGCTGAAGAGAGTACGGACCGGCACACGGTCCGTGCCGTGTGCCGGCCGGGGCCTCTCCTGTGGGGGGTGGCGGCCCCGGCCGCGCACGTTTCGCCAAACGGGCGCGGCCTCGCGGGCCACGGAAGGCGCGGGCCGGCGCAACCGACGCCGCTCGCCTCGTCGCTCACCGCCCGCGGAGTGCGGCCAGGTTCTCGACCACGAGCTTCCGCATACGGGCGGGCAGCCCCGTGTCCTCGGCCAGGGCGGTGAGCCGCCGCACCGTCCGGGGTGAGCCCCCGCTGAGGTCGCTCATGGTGAGGGCGGCCAGGACGCGGCCGGTCCCGGGCACCGTGGTGTCGGCGGCGATGGCCGCGTACAGCTCGACGGCCAGCTCCTTGTGCGGTCTCATCGCGGCCAGGCGCTTGACCGTGTCGATGCGGTCGAGGGAGTCGAGGCCGGAGTCCGTGACGAGGGCCGTGAGCAGCTCGGTGGCGTGCTCGTCTCCGGCTCGGCGGAACAGTGTCAGGGCGGCCTCCAGCCGGTCCCACGCGTCCAGCTCGGTGTTCGTGGCGCAGGTGACGAGCAGGTCGACCGCGCCCTCGCCGTGTCCGTCGATCCCCACCAGATGTCCGGCGGCGTGCGCCCGGTCCCAGCCGCTCAGGGCGGGGTCCGTGGCGAAGGCGGTGAGCAGTGCGACCGCGCCCTCGGCGTGTCCGTCACGCCGCGCCAGGTGCGCGGCGGCCTGCATGCGGTCCGCGGGCTTCAGAGCGGTGTCCCCGGCACAGGCGGTGAGCACGCCGAGCGCCTCCTGCGCATGGCCGTCGAGCCGCTCCAGGTACGCGGCGGCCTTCACCCGGTCCCACATGCCCAGGGTGGTGTCCGTGGCGACGGCGAGGAACGCGGCCGCCACCTCGTCGCCGTGCCCTTCCGCGTCGGCCAGGTCGGCGAGGGCCCGCACGCGGTGCTCGCGGGGCACGGCGGAGTCCGTGGCGAAGGAGACGAGGAACGTGACCGCGTCCGCCCGGTGTTCGTCGAGCTGCCCCAGGGCCCAGGCGGCGTACACCCGGTCCTCGGCGTCCAGGGCGGTGTCGGTGGCGAAGGCGGTGAGGAGCGCGGCCGCCTCGTCGGCGTGGCCGTCGAGGCGGGCCAGGAGCCCGGCGGCCTTCGTACGGTGGCTGCCGTGCAGGGCCGTGTCCGCGGCGAAAGCGGCGAGGAGCCCGGCCGATGCGTCCCGGTGTCCATCCAGCCGGGAGAGCGCCCAGGCGGCGTGGACACGCTGCCCTATGTCCAGGGTGGTGTCCGCGGCGAAGCCCGCGAGGCGACCGTCGGTGGTGCGGGGGAGGTTGGTCCGCAGGTGCGTCTGATCGATGAGGAACCGGCAGGCTCCGGCCCTCCCATGGGTCCCGAGATGTTCCACCGCCCGGGTGGCGGCGGACGCGACGTCGTCGTCATGGTCCAGGAGCCCGTCGAGCAGGAAGCCGAGGTAGGACGCCTCGAAAGGAGGCGGCGTCGCCTCGGCGGCCGGATCGTGGTGGTGCGGGAACAGCTCGCCGAGCAGTTCGGCCCGCGCCTGCCGGTCGCGGGTGGCGTGCCGGGCCGCGTGGTATTCGAGCAGGGTCTGGTGCAGGAAGACGAAGTCGTCCCCGCGCTGGGCCACGAGGCCGGTAGGCCTCAGCAGGTCGCCCAGGAAGGACGTCCAGCGGGCCTCCGTCACCCGGTCGGGACGTCGGACGGGCACGTGCGCGGCCAGGATCCCGGTCGCGGGCGCGGTGTTGCCGTTGATCCTCTCGTGGGCCAACTGGTCGATGAGTTCCGGCAGTTGATCACGGACCCCTTGCGCGGCCTGCTCGGCGGCCCGGTTGTCACGGGGGATCTGGTACTGGTCCTTCAGCGCGCGGATCGCGGCGTCATGCGTCCCGCGGATGTCCTTGTGGGCGTTCTGTTCGTAGAGCAGCTCGACGAAGGAACGGTAGGTCGCGGTGCGGCCTTCGGGCAGCGGGCGGGTGGGGTCGGCCAGGTAGAGCCGGCACAGGAGGGAGGCGATCAACGGGGTCCGGGCCGGGTCTTCCAGGCCGGACATGCGGAGGCCCGTCATGAATTCGTTCATGTGGAGCTTCGTGTCGGGCAGATCCGCGAAACACGCGCGGGCGTACGCGCGTACGTCGCTGCGCGTGAAGAGCCGCAGTTCGGAGTAGGCGGCGCACGGGCCGGGGCGGAAGAGTTCTCCGTCCGGCAAGGGGCGGGTCGTGACAACGAAGCGGTACACACAGGGCTGTTGTTCCGCTTCCAGCGCCAGACGCTCCAACAAGGCGATGCGGGCCTTCTGTTGGGGCACC
Organism: Streptomyces sp. NPDC052114; assembly: GCF_040680155.1. Lineage (NCBI taxonomy): Bacteria > Bacillati > Actinomycetota > Actinomycetes > Kitasatosporales > Streptomycetaceae > Streptomyces > Streptomyces sp. NPDC052114. The sequence continues at coordinate 402,513 of NZ_JBFAWC010000005.1, forward strand.
TCGTCCAGGCCGTCCACCAGGACCAGCCACGGCGCGCGAGGGAGCGGCCGGCTGCTGAAGAAGTCCGCGGTGAGGGGCTCGCGCAGTCCGAGGGGACCGAGTTCCTCGGCCACCGCCGCGGCCAGGGCGTCGGACAGGACGGGGCCCACGGCCAGGGTGGTGGCCCTCACGAGGACCGGAACCGCATGGTCCGCCCGGGCGGGGCGACGCGAGGACAGCACGTGGGCGGCCGCGTCGGCGAGCTGGAGCCGCAGCAGCGTCGACTTGCCGCCGCCTGCCCCGGCCACCAGGATCCGCAGGGGCGCGTCGTCGGCGAGAACGGGCTCGGCGGGGAGCCGCAGAGCGGTCTCCGCGGGCGCCTCAGCGGGAGGGTCGAGGGATTCGCCGCGGTAAGTGCCGGGCCGCAGAGCGGTGACCTTCTGGCGTACGTACACCGTGGCGAGCGGAGGCGGGGCCGACCCGTCGCCCGGATCGGGGTAGGGGTGGCGTCCCGCGGCGCGCGAGGCGGCCCGGAGATAGGAGTCGAGCCGCGCCGCGCGCACAGCGTCGTGCGCACCACCGGTGATGTCCCCCCGCGCTGGTGGCGACGCGTAGAACGTGACCTGGTCGACGTGCCCGTGGAAGGCGACGTGGTCGGCGTGCCCGTGGAAGGCGACGTGGTCCGCGTGACCGACCGCCAGGCCCCCGCCGAGGGCGGTGACGGCCGTATGGGCGGTGATGTGCGGGGCTTGGTCGTGCTCGGGCGCGCTCAGCCCTGGGGCGGGCCCGGCTGCGGAGGGTTTCCGAACGTGACGTCTCCCATGCGCAGGGCGGCCACGGAGCCGTGGTCGGCGCGGATGTGCACGTTTCCGCCGACCGTCTGCCCGTCACCCGGCGAGGCTTCGCCGGCAGGGGCGTGCTCACGGAGCAGGGCCCGCAGCGCCTCGACGGCCCGGTCCCGCTCGTCATCGCTCAGGTTCGCGAGGGCGGTTTCGAAGCGCACCTGCCACACGGCCTCTTCGCGCAGCCGCAATCGGTCCTCGTCGTCGCCACCGGCGCCCGCCAGCACGTTCGCGCTGCGGTCCAGACGATCGAGCTCCGTACTCACCCGCTCGTCGTCCCCGTGGCCGAACCAGCGGGCCACGGCTTGCTGGAACCCCTGCCACGTACTGGTCCCGGCGGCCTGGACCACCGCCGTGCCACCCGCCGCGGCCAGCGCCGCCAACGCCTCCGTCAGCATCGACCGCCCCCGTCCGCTCGACTTCCGGAATGCCGCGACGGAACTGAAGCGGCACCCCACAAAAGTACGTCGCCTCAAGGCCGTTGACCCCCCGATCGGCGCCACGAGTCACGACCGTCTCCCGCGCACCGGCTTCCTCCCGGGTCCGCCCCACACTCCCGCGGGCATCTTCCGGGGCTCCCGGCCCTCTAGGCGTGCTTCTTGTTGTTGCCCTGCTTGGCCTCGTCCTTGGCCTCGGCCTTGGCTTTGTGGTGGCTCTTGGTCTTCTTGGGTTCGGGCTTGGGCTTGACGGACTTCTTGGGGCCGGCGGGGTCCTTGGCCTTGCCCGGCCCGTTCCCCCTCTCTTTCCCCTTCTCCTTCCCCTTGCTCGCCGCGTTCTTGTTCTTCTTGCTCTCGCTCTTGTTCCTCTTGTCCTTGTCCTTGCCCTTGCCCTTGGGGGCGTTCTCGCCCCTGCCCCGACCCGGCCCCGTCCCCCTCTCCGCACCCGGCCGCGAAGGCGGCGGTTCCGTCGAAGGGCCCGGGGACATCGGTGCCGACGGAGCCGGGCGCGCCGGCTCCTGAGGCGGTGCCGTGTCCCTCGACGTGCCCACTGCCGCCAGTGCCGCGCCGCCCAGCAGGCCGCCCGCCAGCGCCACGCCCCCGGCCGCCCGCAGCGAGAGGCGGACGTGGCGGCGTGCGCGGGGGCGCCAGTCGTCGCGGCGGCGGGTCCGCGCCCGGTGCGCGCCCCCGTCCCGTGCCGCGCGGAACGCCTCGACCGCGTCCCGCTCCGCCCCGGCGCCCGCGTCGGTCAGCACCGCGTCGGCGATCCGCTCGCCGAGCGCGGCGAGGGCGGGGGCGTCGGGTGAGTCGGAGGAGTGTGGACCCCACGTGCCCTCGGGGCCCGGCGACTTGTCGGCGTTCATCTCGACTCCCCCAGCGTGCCGGGCCCGTCATCCGTCACACCGTCGAGGCCCAGCCGCTCGCCCAGCTTCTTCAGCCCCCGGTACGCGGCCGTCCGCACCGCGCCGGGGCGCTTGCCGAGGACCCGGGCCGCGGCCGGGCCGTCCAGGCCGACGACCACGCGCAGCAGCACCGCCTCCGCCTGGTCGCGCGGCAGGGTCGCGATCAGCCCGAGCGCCCGCTCGGTGGAGATCGCCTCCAGGGCCGCCGCCGACGTGTTGTGCGGTCCGGGCAGGTCGAGCACGTCCTGTTCCAGCGCGGCGGGGCGGGGCCGCGCCTTCTGGCGGCGCAGATGGTCGAGGGCCCGGTGCCGGGCGATCGTCGCGGTCCAGCCGCGGAAGCCCGCGCCGTCCCCGCGGAACCGCCCGAGGTCCCTGGCGATCTCCAGCCACGCCTCGGCGGCGACGTCCTCGGCCGTCTCGCCCTCCGTGCCGACGAGTCCGCGCAGATAGCCGACGAGTCCCGGCTGGACCAGGCGGTACGCGACGGCGAAAGCCGCCTCGTCGCCCTCCTGGGCCGCCGCGACGGCCCTGCCGAGCTCCTCGTCGTGCACCCGCGCGCGACGGGGTTCCCCACCCTGGCCCAACACGTTCCCATCCGGCCGACGCGGCACAGTTCACCGTGCCCGTGCCCCTACGGTCACCAGCGCCGCCGGGCGCCGAAATGTCACACTGCGCAGACGTACGCCCACGCGCCGGGAGCCGTTCGGGGAACCACCGGGGGCCGGGTGACCGCCGGCGGCCGGGTCACACCTCGAAGAGCGAACCTCCGCCCGAACCGTCCGGGCTGATCCGCGAGATGTCGATGGTGCGCTCCGCCGCCGGGGCCACCGCGGCAACGGGTTCGCCGTACGCGGACATCCGCATCGTCATCGTCCCCTCACCGTCCGCGCCGAGGCCGCCGCTCTCCTCCACCCGGGCGGCGACGACGTAGGGCTTGCCCTCGGCGGCCACGTACAGCGTCGTCTCCTGCCGCTCCGCGCTCTCGACGACCGGGATGACGCTCCTTCCGTAACGCCGGGTCTCCGGAAGGGCCTTGAAGGACTCGTCGGCCTCCGGGACCCCGGGCATCGACCCGGTGAACTTGTCGAGGTCGCAGCTGCCCACCGGCATCGAGGGGCCCGCCGCGCCCGAACCGGTGGGTATCTTCAGGTACTTGCCGCGCGCGAGCTCCGTGCGCTCCCGGATCCGGGCGCCGGCCTCGGCGCCCCGCCGGATCCCCAACTCCCGTATCGCGTCCAGCGATTCATCGGTGAACCGTACGTAGGTCGCACCGCCCGCGATCATGATGAGGTCGCCGCGCTGCATCGGACCCGCGTCGAAGGTGCCCGTGCAGTTGCTGTCGCGGTCCATGTGCAGCGAGACCTTCTGGTGGCCCCGCGCGGTGGTCATGTCGACCCCGATGCGCACCGAGTCGGCCTCCTTGAGCAGCCGCATGCCCTCGACGGCGAGCCGCCTGCCGCGCACCTCGTCCTCGGGGACGCCCTCCTCGTGGGTGGCCTCCTCGGGAGCGACCTCCTCGAAGGTGCCGCCGGAGTACGTCGGCGAGCGGTCCGTGCCGCAGGACGCGAGCGCGCCCACCACGAGACAGAGCGCCGCGGCCCGCACCCACCGGCCGTTCACCCTCGCCCCCGGCGTAGCCCCCGCCGCGTGCCGCCCACTGTGAATCCCCACGTCATTCCCCGCCCAAAGCCTCATCCGCGCCCGCCCCACCACTGTCACATGACCCAGCGCAGCCGGACGCCCCGGCGTCACACGTGTGGCGTGCGGGATACATCACGCGACAAATCACCCCCGCGGCTACAACCGTTTGTTCGATCGGTCAGTCGTACGCAGTCGCTTGGTTCACCGTAAATTCACCGAGGGGTGGGGCACTTGAGCCCGCGTAAACCGCATGAAAAGGCGCGTTCCGCACATGCGTACAGACCGCTGAGCCTCAAGCGCAGGGCGTGGCTGACGATCGGTGCCGTCGTCCTGGGAGGCGCGGGGGCCGTGACGTACGCCATGGCCGACCCGGGCGCCGGGGACGGCTCCGGCGCCGATCCGCGCGCCGAGCGGCCCGCGCGCGTGCACGACCTCGCGCTGCGGGCCGACGGCGCGACGAAGCGGGAACTGCCGCGCACGTCGACCGAGCAGTTCTCGCTCCTCGGCGTCTCGTGGAGCGGCGCGGCCACGGAGCTCGACGGCACCGCGCAGGTCCGCACCCGCGCCATCGGCTCCGGCGCGTGGAGCGGCTGGCGGTCCCTGGAGCTGGAGACGCACCCGGCGGAGCGCGCGGAGGCGGGCACGCGCGCCGCGTCCGACCCGCTCTGGGTCGGCCCGTCGGACGGCGTGGAGGTCCGTGTCGTCGCGGGCGACGGCACGGCGAGCGACGTGCTGCCCAAGGGACTCGAGGTCAACCTCGTGGACCCGGGCGTGACGTCCAAGGAGGCCGGGAACCCGGCTCTCGACGGCGGCACCGACGCGACCGGCGGCCCGGCGGCCGGCACCGCCATGGCCCCCGCCGCCTTCGCCGCCCCCGCCGCCGAGGACGAGACCCCGGCCCCGACGACCCCGGCCCCCACGGACTCCGTCCCCCCGACGGACCCCGCGCCCACCACCCCCTCGGCCACGGACCCCGCCCCGACGGGCTCCGCCTCGCCGACCCCGGACCCCGCCCCGACCAGGCCGACGCCCCCGCCGTCGACCGTCACCCAGCCGCCCGTGATCGGCCGCGCCGCCTGGGGCGCCGACGAGTCGCAGGTGAAGGACCCGCCGGAGTACCTCGACAAGGTCAGGGCGGTCTTCGTCCACCACACGGTCGGCACCAACGACTACAGCTGCGCCCAGTCCGCGGCGCTGGTCCGCGGCATCATGACGTACCACGTGGAGACCGAGGGCTGGAACGACCTCGGCTACAACTTCCTCGTCGACAAGTGCGGCCAGATCTTCGAGGGCCGCGCGGGCGGCATCGACGTTCCCGTGCGCGGCGCGCACACCTACGGCTTCAACGGCGACTCCACGGGCATCGCCGTCCTCGGCGACTTCGAGGGCGACCCGGCGACGGACAAGCCGGCGGGCAGGCCGACCCGCGCCGCCCTGGAGTCCGTGGCGCGCGTGGCGGCCTGGAAGCTCGGCCAGTACGGCGGCGACCCGGCCGGCAAGGTCACGCTGACGGCCGCCGCCGACACGGGCGTGTGGAAGAAGGGCGAGCAGGCCTCGCTGCACACGGTCTCCGGCCACCGCGACGGCTTCGCGACCGCCTGCCCCGGCAAGACCCTCTACGCGAAGCTCGGCGAGATACGCCGCTACGCGAGCGGCGCGGGCAGGAACTCCGCTCTCCCCACCGGGGACTTCAACCGCGACGGCATCACCGACCTGATCGCGGGCACCCCGAAGGCGTCCTCGAACCGCGGCCGCGTCACCGTCGTGCCGGGCGGCCTCGACGGCCCGGTCGGGGGGTCGAGGATCTCCCTGACCCAGGCCAGTGAGGGCGTCCCCGGCGCCTCGGAGACCGGCGACGACTGGGGCGCGGCGACCGCGTGGGGCGACCTGAACGCCGACGGGTACGCCGACCTCGTCATCGGCGCGCCCGGCGAGGACGACTCCTCGGGCCACAAGGACCGCGGCGCGGTCACCATGCTGTACGGCCCGAAGTTCACCTCGGGCACGGACATGCAGCTCTCGGACGACTTCCACTACCCCGGCGCGCGGTTCGGCTCCGCGGTCGCGTCCGGCGACTTCAACGCCGACGGCACGGCGGACGTCTTCGCCGCGGCGACCGGCACGGGCGGCTCGTGGGCCGCGCGTCTCGACGCCGACCACGAGTCGGGCGGCAGCCTCACCTCGGGCGACACCGCCATCGCGTACGCGGACGCCGCGTCCGGAGACTTCAACCGCGACGGCTACGCGGACGTGGCCCTCACCTACCGCGACCAGGCGGGCAAGGGCAAGGTCGCCTGGTTCCGGGGCGGCCGCTCGGGCCTGAGCCGGGTCGGCGTCCTGTCCGTCCCCGGCGGCCGCTCGGTCGCCGTGGGCGACGTCAACGGCAACGGCTACGACGACCTGGTCATCGGCCAGCCGTACACCGCCGAGTCCGGCGCGCACGCGGGCGGCCAGGTGACGGTGGTCCCGGGCACGTCCACGGGCCTCACCGGCACGGGACTGCGGACGGTCCACCAGGCGAGCACCGGCGTGCCCGGCGCCGCGGAGGCGGGCGACGCGATGGGCTGGTCGGTCGCGGCGGGCGACTACAACGCCGACGGCTACGCGGACGTCCTGACCGGCGCCCCCGGCGAGGACATCACCCGCACCTCCGCCCGCGAGGACGCGGGCACCTCCCTGCTCCTGAAGGGCTCCTCGTCCGGCCTCACCGGCACGGGCGCCACGGCGTTCTCGCAGGACGAGCCCGGCGTGCCCGGTGCCACGGAGTCGGGCGACCGCCTCGGCTCCTCGGTGACCCTGGCCGACCTGTCGGGCTCCGGCCGGGCGGACCTGGCCATCGGCGTCGACGGCGAGGACGCGGGCGACGGCACCATCCTTCAGCTGGACAGCGGCAGTTCGGGGGTGCCGGGTTCGAGCGGCGTCTACTACGGGCGTACGGCGCTGGGCACCCCGGCGGGCGCGCACCTGGGGCAGACACTGACGCCGTGACGCGGCGCTGACGTCAAGCGCCGTGCCGCGCCCCGTAGTTCGGGGTGCGCGGCACGGCGCTTCGTCGTTCCGGGAGCCGCGCCTACCGGGTGTCGCTGGGCACCCGGCAGTCGTCGGGCTGGGGCCTGCCCTTGGGCCAGCCGATGCCGACGAACTCCAGGCCCCTCGTGGTGGGGTTCAGTTGGACCACGGCGACCGGTTTGTCGTAGGCGTTGCCCGCGTTGGTCAGACAGATCCAGCCGCTGGTCCCCGGGACCCGGTTGACCGCTTCGAGGCGCTGCCACATGTCGGAGACCCGCTTGAGGGGCGGCACCGTGCCCTCGGTCTTGGCGTTGGAGAGCAGCACGGCCTTGGCGATGGTGAGCACGCCGTCGTGCACCAGCATGGTGCGGGAGTCCTCCAGGCGGACGGGCCCGATGGCGCCCGCGCTGCCCTCGTCGACCAGGGCGCGCAGTTCGCGCAGCTCCCGCTGCGGCTCGGTGAGGTGGGCCGGGCGCTCCTTCGCGTCCTTGCCGCTCAGTTCCCGGTCCCAGGCGTCGGGGTGGCCGGGCGCCGCGTACTGCACGGTGATGGCGGGTTCCTTGCCGTCGCCGCCGCGCAGCTTCGCCCAGTCGCCGTCCTTCATGTAGCGGTTGAGCGTGGCCGATCCGGAGCCGCTGATGACCGTGTACTTCTTGCCGCTGCACTGCACGTCGGCCAGCTTGAGCGCGAAGAGCCGCAGGTGGACGGGGCGTCCGGCGAAGTAGACGTAGCGCGCCGATGACTGGCAGATGTTCTGGGCGATGAGCGTGAAGTCGTTGCCCGTGTCGCCCACGTCGGTGATCGAGGGGGATTCGAACGTCTGGTCCTTGGGGCCGGGCGGGCCGTCCTCGTCGCGGCTGAACGCCTTGGCGAGCGAGTCGTTGTAGATGTCGTGCGGCCGCTCGTCCCGGACCAGGACGGTCTGCGCGTCCTTGAGCCGGCCGTGGAAGCTGGCCAGCGCGTCGGCCTGCTGGCGGTTGGTCGGGATGATGCGGGCGAGGCCGGGATACGGGTCCTTGCCGCCGCCCTTCTCCGGGTTGGCGAGCTCGTCCGCGCTGACGCGGCTCGCGAGGACGGGGATGTGCAGGTCCTTCGTCAGGCGCGTGATGGCCTTCTCGGTGGCGTCCAGACTGAGGTTGAAGCCCGTGACGGCCCGGAGGTTGTCGTGCTTGTCGCCCGCCATCTCCCCCAACTGGTCGACGACACGGGCCTGTTGGCCATACGCGTCACCGGGGTTGGCGAGGACCAGGCGCAGCAGCGGGGTGTTCTCCTCGCGGTTGGCCCGGTACTGCGCGAGGTAGGCGCCCTGGATCTCGCTGCGCAGCTGGGCGCGCTCGGCGGCGATGTCGGGCTGGAGCGGCAGCATCATCGCGACGGTGACGTGCGGCTTGTCGCCGACGAACTTCTCGTTCTCCTCGGCGATGGCGCGGGCCACGGCGCTGATCTCCGGCGTGCCGAAGTCGTAGCCGGTGCCGTTGACGCCGATGCACTCGCCGCCGTGCTTCTCGACGCCCGAGGCGCAGCTCTCGGGCGCGCCGAGCGGCGGCAGGAACACCCACAGGAGCACGCCCGCGGCCGCGAGGCCGAGCAGCGTGAGGATCCTGCGCATCCAGTTGGCCCCGAACGTGTTGTACAGCCAGTTCCCGAACTGCCTCAACGCTGCCCTCCCTCTGCCGTGAAGCCTGGTCGTGCCGCCGCGCGGCCTCGCCGTGCCCGGTCAGCCGAACCCGATGTGCTCCGTGCACACGCACCGTTGCAGCGGCTGCTTGTCCTCGGCCCGGTCGCCCCAGTCGCGGGCCATGCGGATGAGCAGCGCCGCCCCGTCCGCCGCCCTGGCCACGTCGGCGCCCTCGGGCCCCTGGTCGCGGACCGCCTCGTCGGCGATCTTCGACAGCTCCTCGCTGAGCTCCCGCAGGGGCCCGCGCAGCACCCCCGGCACGGTCTCCTCCAGGGGCCGCGTCCGGTCCTCGGTGAGCCACACCGCGTGCAGCAGCCGGTCGATCTGGCGCAGCCGCGTGTCGCCGCGCACCTGCCGCTCGCCGAGCGCGCGGGCGTACCGGTCGTCGTCCGCGCCGATCAGCGCGGCGTCCGCGATGGCGAGCAGTTCCCCGCACCAGTCCGCGATGGGCCGGGTGAGGAAGGCCGTGGACAGGTACCGCGCGACGAGGTCGGCGCCGTCGGAGGCGAGCAGGTGGTGCATGCGGTGGGCCGCCGCGGTGCCGAACAGGGCGTCGGCGTGGCGGTCGCCCAGGTCGCGGTAGTGGCCCTGCAGCAGCGCGTGGTCGGCGTGCCAGGCCGCGCCGCCGTCGCGCAGGCGGTACAGCCGCCGCGTCAGGAGGCGGCGCAGGCCGAGGTCGCCGATGAAGTGCCGGGGGCAGCGGGGCCAGCCGGCGTCCTCCAGGAGCTCGGCGACGCGGTAGGCGTTCAGCCGCTCGGTGCGGCCCTCCTGCACGGCGCGCACCAGGGTCTGGGCGCACTCCACGTCATGCGCCACCGAGAGGTGGGTGAGCAGGTCGAGCCAGTGGCCGCGGTGTTCGGGCGGCAGCTCCTCGGGGCGCTCGCGGCCGACGAGTTCGTCGACGAGCACGTCGGCCACGGGACGGTCGGCGACGGGGCGTCCCTCGGCGTCCTCTCCCCCGGGCACCCGGGCGTCGAGGATGGCCCAGTCGGTGCACTCCTCGGGGGTGGGGAACGACGCGGCGGCGGTGGCCTCGCCGAGCCGGGTCACGAACCGCGGGCGGCCCCCGCTCAGCCGGTGCACCCCGCTGTGGACGCGCAGCCGTAGCGCGTTGTCGTGCCGCTCCTGGCCGCCCCGCAGCCGGGCGAGCTCGTCCTTCTGCTGGTCGCGGGTGAGGACGGGCATCCGTACGAGGAGCACGCCGCGCCACAGCGGCGCGTGGTCGGGGACTCCGCCCGGCGGGCGGCTCCACTCGGGCAGTGCCCCCATGACGGGCCGCCAGCTCGCCATGCCCTCGTGGCTGCTGCCCGCCCGGTGCAGGAAGCGGCCGCCGTCCTCGCGCCGGGCGGTGGCGAGAACGACGAGCCGGTCGTGGTGGCCCCGCTCGCGGTCCTCCAGGGCGGGCTTGACCAGCCGTCTGCCCAGGGAGCCGTCGGCGTGGTCGAGGAGCAGGGCGGGCCGCCCCACGCGCGACATGCGCCCGCGTACGGAGTGGTAGGCGGCGTCGATGTCCTGCCGCAGCGCCCGGAAGAGGAACCCCTCGGCGATCCGCCGCGCCTCGCCGCCCTGCTGGAAGTCGTCGCCCAGCGACCGCAGTCCGGCCAGCGGCTGGCCGCCCGCGCCGGGGTACTCGCCGTAGCAGTCGGCGAGGGCCGCCCTGCCCTCGGCGGACGCACGGGTGAACAGCCCGTCGAGCAGCGCGTTGAGGAAGGGCCCGACCAGCGGACTGCTGACCAGCCCCGCCAGGTATCCCAGATAGTTCTTGGCCGTCCCCTTCAGCACCCCGCGCCAGAAGGAGCCGGGCGGCAGGAGACCGTCGAGGCGGCCCACCTCGTCGACGAGGGGCGCGGCACCGGCGAGCCGGTCGCTGCCCGCCACGGCCGCGAGCCCCGCGTACAGCCGCGGCACAGCGATCCCGCCGCCGTCCCCGCCCCAGTCCCCGTACTGAAGCGCGATCTTGCGCAGCACCTCGGTCACCTCGGACCGGCTCCTGGGCTGCTCCTCGGCCTGCTCCCGGCAGTCGGTCAGGGCACAGTCGACGTACGCCGTGGGCACGCGCGGCCCGAACCGCTGCCGCACGCACCGCAGCAGCCGCCCCTTGCCCATGCCGGGGCCGCCGACGAGCAGCACGACGGGCAGATCGTCCCCGTACAGCAGCTCCCGCTTGCGCCCGGCCGAGGTCCGCCCGAGCAACCGCGCGATCAGGCCGCCGTCGTCCAGCAGCTCGTCGAATCCGAGTTCATCAGGCACAGACCTCTCCGCGGCCGGGGCGACAGATCACGAATGATGGCTCGTCACATTAACGAGACGCCTGAGGCTTTGGGGAGAGTTTTCACACGCCGCCGAAATTAGGCTGGTTGTAGCCCGCTCAACGACACGTCACCCTCACCGGGGGCTCAAGCCCTCCGGCCACGGATCGACTGCCCCCGAATCGCCCCGCCGGCCCCGGCCCCGCCCCTCACCCTTGCCCCCGCGCCCTCCGCGACACCACCGCCCGGAGCACCCGGCGGCCCTCCGTCGAGACGTCCAGGGCCTGGCGCAGGGCGCCCGTCGGGGCGGCGCCCCTGTTCCCGAGGAGTTCCAGGATCCGGACCTGGCGGCGGAGTTCGGCCGCGACCAGGGGCGTCATGCCGTCCGTGCGGCCCTCGCGGCGCGCCGTCACCGAGCCGGTGCCGTCGTCGGGCGCGGTGTCCAGGAGCCGGTGGACCTGGAGCGCGGCGACGGAGCAGCCGTCGGCCCACTCCCGCACCTCGGCGCCCGCGTACGCCGCCGGCACCGCGTCGAGCATCCGCCACGCCAGCGCGACGGCCTCCCCGGGGGCCGAAGCATGGGCCGAAGCGGAGGCCGAAGCCGGGATGGGCGCGGGCGCGGGACCCAGCGCCGTGCGCGCCGCGGCCAGCGGACCGCCCCAGTCCGCGCCCTCCGCGAGCCTCGCCCACAGCGGGCGCAGCAGGTCGTCGTCCCCGCCGAGCACCGGCACACACCGGTCCAGGCAGGCGAGACCGCTGGCCGCCAGGCCTCTCTCATCGGCCTGCGCGATCAGCTCCACGAGGCTCATGCTGTACGTCTCCCGTCACGGACCCGGCACTGCCCCTTACTGCGTGCGCGGTCGCGGGAACGTCACTGCGGTCACTCCCGTCACTGCGGCACGACGCCCAGCCGGTCCAGGAAGCGGAAGAAGAGCTGCTCGGCCGACGGCTCGGCGTCCGCGTTGAGCACGTCGAGCAGCGGCCCCGTCCGCACCGTCCTGCCCGACTCCGCGGCCCAGGCCACCGCACGCTCGGCGGCGTCGCGCGGCTCCAGGAAGTAGTCCTCCACGGTCAGCTCGGCGTCGCCGAGATAGCCGGCCATCGCGCGCCGCGCCAGGCACGTGGTCCACGCCCCGCTCTCGGGCGCCGCCGCCTCGACGACCACGCAGTCGCTGTCCATCACGTACCCGAAGAGCGCGGGCGCGCCCGTCTCCTCGGCCAGCGCGTTCATGTTGCCCACGTCGCGCGCGCCGTCGCCGCCCGGCACCTCCCACACCTGCCAGCCGTCGGCCCGCTGTTCGAGGAGGGTCAGCTCGTCCCGCACGCCCGCCACCGCGGCGAGCTCCGCGAGCGGCCGCTCGCTCCTGCCGACGACGTAGTACCCCCAGTAGCCCATGCCACGTCCCCCCGTTGTGCCCATACTGCGTTCCGGGGCCGAATACACCACAGACGTACGCGAGTTCGCCACCGGAAAGCGGAAATCATGGGGCAGGGACGGGCCCCGGTACCGGCGGCAGCGGGGACGGGCCCGACCTGGCCCTGAGGTCCTGCATCCGCGTGAGGCGGTGCACGAAGAGGACGGCGAGGACCGCGGCCACGATGTCGAGGACGTCCGCGATCATCATGTTCGCGACGGCCGACTTGATCTCCTCGGGCTCCTCGGCCCTCAGGTACGTCCTGCTGGCCCACCGTCCGACGAGGAGGTCCGCCACCCACAGCGACCACCAGGCGTTGAGCAGGCCGGGCGAGTCCTCCGTCACGGGACGGCGCGGCAGGCTCGCGTTCCAGGCGTCCAGGGCGATCCGCCGGGGGAACCAGAGGTTCACGATCGGCACGAGCCAGCCCCAGACCGCCCAGCCGCGCCTCATCCGGTGCTCGTCCGGCGCGAACACCTCGGCGTTCACGCGCACGCGGTGGAACCACACGATGAAGACGACGGCGGTCGCGAGCAGCGCCATCACCTGGAGCACGCCGGAGGCGGCGTACAGCGAGTCGGCGCGATCGGCGTCCCGCTCCACGTCCGGGCCGTAGTCCCCCGAGATCAGGTCACTGGTCACCCCCCGCATGACGGTGCCCGCCCACAGCGAATAGAGGTCGACGGCGATCGCGACGCCGAGCAGCACCATGACCGCCCGGCTCAGCCCGACGGGCGAGCGCAGCCAGGCGGGCGGGCCCGCCGGCGCGGAGGGCTGCTGCGGCGGAAGAACTGGGTACTGCATGGTCGAGCGACCCCCACGGGTGATGCACGCGCGTACGAAAACCGCCCGCGTCCCTCCCCAGGGCGCCGACGGCGGCTATGGGACCGTATCAGCCAGTTTCACGAAGTCGTTCCAGGACAGAGCGGGTTTGCGGGGGTCCCAGAGCTTCTGCGTCATCGCGCGCAGCGGCATGCGGATGCCCCGCGCCACCTGCTCCTGGGTCTGCGAACCCGCGAGGTCGCACCACACCGCGAACGTGCCCCCGAGGATCTGGTCGTCGTACTTCTCGCTCACCGGCTCGGTGCCGCGCAGCACCAGCGGGGTCCAGCTCTCGTAGATCCGCTGTCCGGTCGGATAGCGGAAGGTGTTGGGCTGCCCGAGGACGTAGTAGAGGTACTCGTCGTTGTAGTTGACGAGCTCGCGGCCCGCCCTCAGGTATTCGACGGGCTCGCGCGCCCCGATCTCCTTGCCCGTCCAGTACGCCACTTCGAGGTCGTCGGCGGCCTGCTCGGTCCCGCCCCGGAAGAACCCGTCGTTCCAGGCCGTCAGCTTCTTCTCGAACGGGCGCACGGTGTCGGCCCGGTCGTTGAGCCAGCCCGTCGCGAGGTCCTGCACCCGCCCGTCGGGGCCGTAGCGCTCCCGGGCGGCGGCGGCCAGCTGCGGATAGGACGCCTCGGGGTCCTTGACCGTGAGGGCGCGGTACTCGTCGGCGCCCAGGTGCCAGTAGGCGCCGGGGAACAGCTCGGCGTACTCCTTCAGGAGATCGTCGACGATCTCGGCCGCGCCCGGCTTGGAGATGTCGACGGCGCCGCGCTGGGCGATGCCGCGGGCGTCACGGAGCTGGAGGGAGGGGTGCTGGCGGATGACCGCGCCGAGGTGCCCCGGCGAGTCGATCTCCGGCACGACCGTGATGTGACGGCTTTCGGCCAGCTTCAGGATGCGGCGGACCTGGTCCTTGGTGAGGTGGTCCGAGGAGACGATCTCGGGGTGCGAGTCCGACTCGATGCGGAAGGTCTGGTCGTCGGAGAAGTGCAGGCCCAGCTGGTTGTACTTCAGGTCGCCGAGCTCACGGATGCGGTCCTCGATCCACTCCGCGTCGAAGTGTTTGCGGGCGATGTCGAGCATGAACCCGCGCCGCGGCTTGGCGGGCCGGTCCTTCACGACGCCCTCGGGCGCGGTCCTGCCGCCGCTCACCTCCTGCTTGAGGGTGCGGGTCCCGTAGAAGACGCCGGCCTCGGCGGGCGCGGCGATCCGCACCCGCTCCCCCTTCACCGTCAGGGTGTACGACTCCGGGCCCGCGCCCTCGTCGCCCCCTTCCCCTTCCCCTTCCGAGGTCAGCGCCAGCTCGACGTCGCCCGGCCGCGGGCCGTCCTCACCGGCGTACTCCAGCTTCAGCTCCCCGGCGAGCAGCCGCCCCTCGTCCGCGAGGTCCCCGTCACCGACGACCACGCGCCCCTTTCCCTCGACGGGCCGCCAGCCGGGCCCGCGGGCGGCGGTGTGCTCGCGCACGGCGGGCACGGTGGCCGGGGCGTCGGAGAGGGCGTAGCTCCTGCTCGGGGTGGCCGAAGGGGAGGAGGCGGACTTGCCGTCCGAGGGCGGCCGGCTGCCCGGCGCGGATCCGCCGCCGGGCCACAGGGCCAGGGTCAGCGCGAAGGTCCCGGCGGCGACGGCGCCCCCGACGACCAGCGGCGCCCGCCTCACCGCCCGCCTCCCGGCCCGGGGCGGACGGATGGGCGGGTGGAAGAATTCCGCCGCGAAGCGGTGGCGCGGGACGACGCCCGCGAAGCCGCACCTGACGTAGGAACCACAGCCAGAGCCATGCCTCCCACGCTACGACGCGCCCCGGCGAGAGGCCCGTCCACACCGCGAACCCAAACTCTCCCGTTCGAGTGAAATTCGCTCATCCATCGGACACCTCTCACCACGCCTCGCTAGCGTTACGACAACCCCCACACCGCATCGCCCCACCCCTTGCCGCCCCCTGCCCAGGAGCGCACGCTGCCCCCGCACCGGTCCCCAGCCCCTGCCCGTCACCTCGTCGCGCCGCACCGGCTGAACTCCGCCGCCCCCGGCGAGGCCGAAGCCGCACTCCTCACCTGCTGCAGCAGCCGCCACTGGGCCCGTCGGGTCGCCGCCCACCGCCCGTATCCCGACCTGGACGCGCTGCTCGCCGCCTCCGACGAGGCGTCGTACGACCTCGCTCCCGGCGACCTCGCCGAGGCCCTGGCCTGCGAACCCCTCGACCCGACCGTCCCGCTGCAGACCCCGCGCGGCCGGGGCCTGCGCCCGCCGGCGCCGGCCACCACCACCGCCGCCCACACCGCCCTGCGCGCCGCCCACGCCGCGTACGAGAGCCGCTTCGGGCACACCTTCGTGATCTGTCTGGACGACGTCGCCCCGGACGAGGCCCTCGACCAGCTCCTCTCCGGCATCCGGTCACGCCTCGGCAACGATCCGGAGGACGAGCTCGCCCTCGCCGCCGAGGAGCTGCGGCGGCTGGCGCGCGGCCGCCTCACCCGTCTCGTCCTCGCGATGAGCGCCGACACGCAGGTCAGGGCCCCCGGCGGACACGCCGCGCGGGAAAGTCGCCCACAAACGCGCCCCGATAGCCCGTACGTGCCTGTTTGATTGCCTGTTTGATCACACCGGCGGACCCGGGGCAGGTCCACCGACAACTCGTCGATACGATGACGAGCGGCCGGTGGACCGTACCCGGCCGGGCTCGTCCGACGCCGCGGAGTTCGATTTGCTTACGCGTGGCGGCCGGCCCCAATCCCCGCTTTCGGAGGGTTCTGCCGTGCCGGCTGGAACGCTGTACCGCGGCCGGGAAGGAATGTGGTCCTGGGTGGCTCATCGAGTCACCGGCGTCCTCATCTTCTTCTTCCTGTTCGTGCATGTGCTCGACACCGCTCTCGTTCGCGTCTCTCCGGAGGCGTACGACGATGTCGTGGCCACCTACAAGACGCCCCTCGTCGCACTCCTCGAGTACGGCCTGGTCGCCGCCATCCTCTTCCACGCGCTCAACGGCCTGCGCGTCATCGCCGTCGACTTCTGGTCGAAGGGCCCGCGCTACCAGAAGCAGATGCTCTGGACCGTCGTGGGCATCTGGGTCGTGCTGATGGTCGGCGCGCTGTACCCGGTCCTCGGCCACGCCGTCCGCGAACTCTTCGGGAGCTGACGCCAGACATGTCCGACACCACGCTTGAGAAGTCCGGAACGTCCGGTGTGGGTCCCGTCGAGGGCGTGTCGCTCTACGACGTCGACAACCCGGCCCCGGTCATCGAGGCCCCGCGCAAGCGGACCTCCAAGACCCCGCGCTCGACCCGCGGCAACTTCGAGATGGCCGCATGGCTCTTCATGCGCCTGTCCGGCGTCGTCCTGGTCGTCCTCGTCCTCGGCCACCTGCTGATCCAGCTGGTGCTCGACGGCGGTGTCTCCAAGATCGGCTTCGCGTTCGTCGCCGGCCGCTGGGCCTCGCCGTTCTGGCAGGTCTGGGACCTGCTGATGCTGTGGCTCGCGATGCTGCACGGCGCCAACGGCCTGCGCACGGTCATCAACGACTACGCCGAGCGGCCGAACACGCGTCTGTGGCTCAAGGGCCTGCTGTACACCGCCACGGTGTTCACCATCCTTCTGGGCACGCTGGTGATCTTCACCTTCGACCCGAACATCCGCTAAAGCCGAGGCGACTTCCGTGAAGATTCACAAGTACGACACCGTCATCGTCGGCGCGGGCGGCGCCGGCATGCGCGCCGCCATCGAGGCGACGAAGCGCAGCCGCACCGCCGTGCTCACCAAGCTCTACCCCACCCGCTCCCACACGGGCGCCGCGCAGGGCGGCATGGCCGCGGCGCTGGCCAACGTGGAGGAGGACAACTGGGAGTGGCACACCTTCGACACGGTCAAGGGCGGTGACTACCTGGTCGACCAGGACGCCGCCGAGATCCTGGCGAAGGAGGCCATCGACGCGGTCCTGGACCTCGAAAAGATGGGCCTGCCGTTCAACCGCACGCCGGACGGCACCATCGACCAGCGCCGCTTCGGCGGCCACACCCGCAACCACGGCGAGGCCGCCGTGCGCCGGTCCTGCTACGCGGCCGACCGCACCGGCCACATGATCCTCCAGACGCTCTACCAGAACTGCGTCAAGGAGGGTGTGGAGTTCTTCAACGAGTTCTACGTCCTCGACCAGCTCATCGTCGAGGTCGACGGGGTCAAGAAGAGCGCGGGCGTCGTCGCGTACGAACTGGCGACCGGCGAGATCCACATCTTCCAGGCGAAGGCGGTCGTCTACGCCTCCGGCGGCACCGGCAAGTTCTTCAAGGTGACCTCCAACGCGCACACGCTCACCGGTGACGGCCAGGCGGCCTGCTACCGGCGCGGCCTGCCGCTGGAGGACATGGAGTTCTTCCAGTTCCACCCGACCGGCATCTGGCGCATGGGCATCCTGCTGACGGAGGGCGCCCGCGGTGAGGGCGGCATCCTCCGCAACAAGGACGGCGAGCGCTTCATGGAGAAGTACGCGCCGGTCATGAAGGACCTCGCGTCCCGTGACGTCGTGTCCCGCTCCATCTACACGGAGATCCGTGAGGGCCGCGGCTGCGGTCCCGAGGGCGACCACGTCTACCTCGACCTCACGCACCTCCCGCCGGAGCAGCTGGACGCCAAGCTCCCGGACATCACCGAGTTCGCGCGCACGTACCTCGGCATCGAGCCCTACACGGACCCGATCCCGATCCAGCCGACCGCGCACTACGCCATGGGCGGCATCCCGACGAACGTCGAGGGCGAGGTCCTCGCCGACAACACGACGGTCGTCCCGGGTCTGTACGCGGCGGGCGAGGTCGCCTGCGTGTCGGTGCACGGCGCCAACCGCCTCGGCACCAACTCGCTCCTGGACATCAACGTCTTCGGCCGTCGCGCGGGCATCGCCGCCGCCGACTACGCGGCGAAGCACGACTTCGTCGAGCTCCCGGAGAACCCGGAGGAGCTGGTCGTCTCCCAGGTCGAGCGGCTGCGCGACGCCACGGGCACCGAGCGGGTCGCCGCGCTCCGCACGGAGCTGCAGGAGACCATGGACGCCAACGTCATGGTGTTCCGCACGGAGCAGACGATCAAGACGGCCGTGGAGAAGATCGCCGAACTCCGCGCCCGCTACAAGAACGTCTCCATCCAGGACAAGGGCAAGCGGTTCAACACCGACCTCCTGGAGGCCATCGAGCTGGGCAACCTGCTCGACCTGGCCGAGGTCATGGCGCAGTCCGCGCTCGCCCGCAAGGAGTCCCGCGGCGGTCACTACCGCGAGGACTTCCCCAACCGCGACGACGTCAACTTCATGCGCCACACCATGGCGTATCGCGAGGTCGGCGACGACGGCGCCGAGTCGATCCGGCTCGACTACAAGCCGGTCGTCCAGACCCGCTACCAGCCGATGGAGCGTAAGTACTGATGGCTACCCCGACGATGGACAAGCTGGAGGCCCTGGAGAAGGACTCCACGTCCTCCCACCTCATCACGGTCACGTTCCGCGTCCGCCGCTTCAACCCCGAGGTCTCGGCGGACGCGGTCTGGGAAGACTTCCAGCTGGAGATCGATCCCAAGGAGCGCGTCCTCGACGGCCTCCACAAGATCAAGTGGGAGCAGGACGGCACGCTGACGTTCCGCCGCTCCTGCGCACACGGCATCTGCGGCTCGGACGCCATGCGGATCAACGGCAAGAACCGTCTGGCCTGCAAGACCCTGATCAAGGACATCAACCCGGCGAAGCCGATCACGGTCGAGCCGATCAAGGGTCTGACGGTCCTGAAGGACCTGGTCGTCGACATGGACCCGTTCTTCCAGGCGTACCGCGACGTCATGCCCTTCCTCGTGACCAAGGGCAACGAGCCCACGCGCGAGCGTCTGCAGTCCGCCGAGGACCGCGAGCGCTTCGACGACACGACGAAGTGCATCCTCTGCGCGGCGTGCACGTCCTCGTGCCCGGTGTTCTGGAACGACGGCCAGTACTTCGGTCCGGCCGCGATCGTGAACGCCCACCGCTTCATCTTCGACTCGCGTGACGAGGCGGGCGAGCAGCGGCTGGAGATCCTCAACGACAAGGACGGCGTGTGGCGTTGCCGCACGACGTTCAACTGCACGGACGCGTGCCCGCGTGGCATCGAGGTCACCAAGGCGATCCAGGAAGTGAAGCGCGCGCTGATCACGCGCCGCTTCTGATCCTTCCTCCGCGCGTACGGCTCCGTGGGCCCCGCTCCCTTTCCCGGGAGCGGGGCCCACGTCCGCATCGGCACCCGTTCTCGCTCCGTCCTCGCCCTCGCCCTCGTCCCTGCCCTGCCCGGTATCCGCTTCGGTTCAGCTGTGTATCAGTGCGTTCACGGCTTCACCCCTGCGGTTGAAGTACCCAAGGGACCCACGGATAGCGTGGGTCCCTGTGCGTTCCCCCCACCTCTTCCACGGGAGTCCCAGAGTGAACCGCCCCCTCCGTCTCATGACGGCCGCGCTGACCGCGTCCGCGGCCCTGCTGTTGACCGCGTGTGGCTCGGGAGGGGGTGACGGCGGCTCCTCGGACAAGATCGAGGGGGCGGACGACGGCGGGAAGCCGAAGGCGTCTGCCTCGGCGTCCGCTGATGCCGGGTCCGGCGGCGCGAAGCGGCCCGAGATCAAGCTGCCCGACTCGTTCCGGATGGACTTCGAGAGCTGGGCCAACAGCGACCCGAAGCTCCAGGCCATCCTGGACGACGGCAAGGAGCAGCTGCGCGGCGACCACGCCGCGATCATCGACGGCGACGCCGACGCCTCGTACGTGAACTTCTACAACAGCGACGCGTCCCTGCAGGGTTCACGCAAGTGGATCAAGCAGTACGTCGACGACGACCTGACCCTCGTCGGGAAGATGCGGATCTTCAACCCGAAGGTCGAGATCAACGACAGCGGCGCGGGCGTGCTCTTCTACTGCCTCGATGAGGGCAAGGCGTTCACCAAGGACCGCAAGACCGGCAAGAAGGAGGGCACGCCGCCCGGCGACAACCCGCACATCCTTTACCGGACCATGCTGCACAAGTCCGCCGACGGAGTGTGGAAGACGACCAGGTCGCAGACCGAACGGGGAGGTTGCTGACGATGAGGAAGTCCCGTACCGCACTGGGCTCCTGCCTGCTGGCGATAACGCTGGTGGCCGCGGGCGCCCCGCTGGCCTCGGCCGTCGGCGGCGAGGGCGACAAGGAGCCGACGACGCCGACCGGACCCTCCGGCGGAGCCTCCGGCAACACGCTCATGGCCGGCGCAGGCAAGTCGAACATCAAGGTGTCGAAGGTCAGTGGCGGCAGCGGGGGCAAGGGGACCAAGCCCCTCACGCCGGTGGACCCCAACTGGGAGCCGCCCGTCTGCTGGTACGAGCCCGTGGCGACGCCCGAGCAGCTGAAGGCTGCCGTGGAGCAGCTCAAGAAGAACCCCAACGAGAACCTCGTGCCGGTCACGCCCACCCTCAGCTGGGGTGAGGAGCTGATGGTCGACCACTACGAGAAGGGGAAGACCCAGTCCGACGGCGACGACGGCTACAAGGACTTCAACACCGGCAAGAAGGGCATGTTCTGGCGGGGCGTCATCAACGAGAACCGCCGTGACGAGCTCGACTTCTTCGACTGCGAGAAGAACCTCTTCTGGCAGGACGCCGGAGCGGTTCCCAAGATCGCCAACGCTCCGGACCCCGAGGTGCTGGCCTCCTACGCCTACGACAAGATCAACGTCCCGGACACCGAGGTCGAGATGAAGCCCCAGGGCAAGTCGACCGTGAACCTGCCGACCTGGGTGTGGCTGGACAAGGGCAAGTTCGAGCCGGTCAAGGTCCGCGCGGAGCTGCCCGGCACGGGCATCTGGGCGGAGACCACCGCCAAGCCGGTCAGCCTCCACCTGGACCCGGGCACCGCCGACGCCGAAACGTTCCCCTCCGACGGCGAGTGCGCCGTCAACGACGACGGCAGCATCGGCACCCCGTACAGGAAGGGCTCCTCGAAGGAGGACCCCCCGTGCGGCATCAAGTACGAGCGCGCCACCGGCGGCGCCCCGTTCCAGATGAAGGCCTCCATCACCTGGGAGATCACCTGGGAGGGCTCCGACAACGACGGCGTGCACGACCTCCCCAACGGCACGTTCGAGGGCACCCAGGACGTGAACGTCCAGGAGATCCAGTCGATCAACCGCTGACTTCCGGCGCCCACCAGTAAGTCCAAGCGGTACGTCGGTCCCTCCATGTACGCGGCGTCGGCGCCCCGCCACACTCCACTTCAAGTCCCCTTCACCTGAAGGGGACTCGGACGTGAACGGACGCCCGCCGCCGCGCCACGGAGGACCCGCCCATGCCCCGTCGCAGACCCCGTTCCCTTGTCGTCAGGGCCGCTCTCGCCGTCGTGCTGCTCGGGTGCGCGCTGGCCGTGCCGTCCGGTGCCGAGGCCAAGGACGCGGCCAATCCCGTGCCCGTCACCGTGCCCGCCCTGCGCGACTGGCAGGGCGGCAGCGGGACGTGGGAGCTGAGCCGCGCCACGCGGATCGTCGTGCCGCGCGGTGCCGGTGAGGCGCTGCGGCCCACCGCGGCCCTGCTCGCCGGCGAACTCGCCGACCAGGAGGGCATCCGCCCCGCCGTGGTCGACGGCAGACCGCGGACCCACGACATCGTGCTCGGCCTCGGCACCGCCACCGGTGTCCCGACGTCCCGTGCGGCCGAGGGGTACGCCCTCGACATCGACGCCGAACTCCGCATCACCGCCCGCGAACGCCAGGGCGTCCTCCACGGCACCCGCACCCTCCTCCAGGCCCTGCGCACCGCCCCCGTCCCCCGCACCGTGGCCCGCGGCACGGCCGCCGACTGGCCCACGCAGTCCTCACGCGGCCAGATGCTGGACGTGGGCCGCAAGTACTTCCCCGTCGCCTATCTGAAGCAGCAGATCCGCCAGTCCGCCTGGTACAAGCTGAACACCTTCCACCTGCACCTGTCCGACTGGAACGGCTACCGCGTCGAGAGCCCCTCCCACCCGGAAATTGTGGCCGAACAGCACTACACACGGCGGGAGTTGCGGGACCTGGAGGAGTACGCCGCCCGCTACGGCGTCACGATCGTCCCGGAGATCGACCTCCCCGGCCACGCCGTGTCGATCGGCGACGCACGGCCCGACCTCGCCTTCCGCTGCGAGCCGATGTCCCGCCCCGCCAACAGCTGGGAGGGCTCCGACCGGGGCCACTGGACGCTCGACTACACCAAGCCGCAGACCCGCGCCTTCGCCAAGGACCTGATCGCCGAGGTCGCCCGGACCTTCCCCCGCAGCCCCTACGTCCACATCGGCACCGACGAGATCCCGCAGACCGCGGCACAGAACGCCTGCCCGGAGCTGGTCGCGTACCAGAAGGCGAAGGGGTACCCGCACCCCGGCGACGTCCTCGTGGAGTTCATCGACGAACTCGACGCCGCCGTCCGCTCCCACGGCAAGACCACCCAGATCTGGCAGTGGTGGGACTTCGGCCAGGAGACGAGCATCGACCCGGACCAGCGGATCGTCGTCAACGAATGGCTGTCGGGCCCCGAGGACCGCGCGGCGCAGGGCTACCAGGTCGTCGGTTCGCAGGACGGGCCGCTGTACGTCTCCCCCGGCTTCGGCGCGAAGCCCGGCAGCTACGGCTTCTTCGACGTCAGGACCACCTACCGCGACTACCCGTTCACGGCCGCCCCCGGCATCCAGGGCTACCGCGTCTCCCGCTGGTCCGACCGCACCCAGAGCTTCGCCGTGGGCTGGGTCGACCACTTCGCGCGGCGGCCGCTCGCCGTGGTCGCCGACCGCACCTGGGCCACGCCGGCCGGCTCGGACGTCCGTCCCTTCCTCGACCGTTACGACCAGGTGGGCGACGCGACGCCGGTGCGCGACCCCGACCCGGCCGACCTGGAGTCGCAGATCGGGGCGAACCCCGGGATGCTCCCGGGGACCGGCTTCACCGCCACCGCCACCAGCGAGGAGCACGCGGGCGAGCCCGGCCACGCCTCGCGCGCCGTCGACAACGACCCGTACACCCACTGGCACTCCGCCTACGACGCCACGCTGCCGCAGCAGTTGACGGTGGACCTCGGCGACAACCGGCGCATCGCGGGCCTCCGCTACATGCCGCGCCAGGACGGCGGCGTGAACGGCATGGTGAAGGAGTACGAGGTCCTCGTCTCCGACGAGGCGGCGGGCGCAGCGCCGGGGGCGACTCCGGGGGACGGCTGGCGGAGGGTCGCCCGTGGGGCCTTTCCCGCGGACCGTACGGAGTTCATCGTGCCGTTCCCCGCGACGGACGCCCGGCGCGTGGTGCTGCGCGTGCTGAGCGAACACGGCGGCGAGGGCACGTACGCGTCGGTGGCGGAGCTGGATGTGGTGCGGGGGCGGTAGGGCTCACGGGGGCACCGCGAAGCGGGGCCAGTCGGGTCTTCGGAGTTCGGGCGAGGGCCCGCGCACGTCCGCCGGCCATCCGCCGGACGGCCGAAGTTGTGGCCGCCGACGGCACGCCCCATGCGCGCCTGCGCCCCTGCGGCGCCCACCGCCCTAGCCTGACGGAATGTCAGACAACCAGTCGGTCGGCCTGTCCGCTGACCAGTCCGCCGAGCACCACGCGGACCTGCTCGGCTTCGACAACGTCCTGTTCCCCGTCGGCGACCTCGGCGAGGCCGTCGCCTTCTACGAGCGGGCCGGCTTCCCCGTCGCCTTCCGGCTCGACGAGATCGGGCTCGCCATCCTGAAGGTGGGCAAGGAGACGCCGGGCGTGCTGCTGCGCGTGGAGGACGGCATCGTGCCGCGCACGCCGCCGTGGCCCTCGCCCCGCCTCTGGCTGGAGGTACGGGACGCCCGCGCGAAGGGCCGGGCCCTCGCGTCCGCGGGCATCCCCCTGCTCACCGAACCGTTCTCCGTGGCCACGGGCTGGACCGTGGAAATCGCCGACGCCTGGGGCAACGTCACCGGCTTCACGGACTACCTCAAACGCCCGGAACTGGCCCGCAACACCTGACCGACCGACAACAGCGCCCCGAAAGGGGCGCGCCCCGTCAGGGGCGCGGGGAACTGCGCGATCAGCCAAGACGCACCCGCAGACACAAAGCGAGCAGACACCCGAGCGGACCTCCCCGCCCCGCCACGTCGACCGGCCCGACGCCCTCAGAGCTGGCTGAGGATCGTCGGATCCGTTATTCGGTCGTCCTTGGCCAGCATCATCGCCTTGCTGAGGACGACCGCCAGCGTGCGGTCGCCCTCGAAGGGCAGATAGCCGGTCCCGCCCACGGGCGCCGCCCCCGCCGCGGCCGGGACGATGCAGACGTACTGGTCCGCCGGCGTCCGCAGCACGTTCCCCGAACCCAGATGGATCTTGTACGTGTGCAACGCGCCCCGCACGTGCAGGAAGCGCCCCTCGACCGAGCACCGGTCGGCGATCGCGAGCCGCGGCACCAGGCGGGCGACCAGGTCCCGTCGCGTCTCGGCGCTCGGCCCGAGCTCACCGAAGCCGTACGCGGTCCAGTACTCGCGGAAGCGTCCTGCGGGGCCGCCGTCCTGCCAGGTGGGGTCGTTCCCCACGCTGGCCACCCCGACGAACAGGTCGACGTCGCGCAGGACTTCGCTCAGGACGAGGTCCGGTATCTCCGTCAGGGGAAGCGCGCCGACCCGCTCCTGGCCGTCGCGCGGCCACATGCGGTACTCACCGCCGCCCGCGTGCGCGAAGTTCTCCGGGGCGTCGATCGGATAGAAGCGGACCTGGTCGGTACGGACCCGCAGATAGCTGCCCGCGTCGGTGAGGTCCTCGGTCCAGCTCTCGCCCCCTATGCCCCCGATCCAGTACTCGGCACGCAGCCCCCACTGCGGCAGCTCGCGGACGGCGGGCGGATACTCGTCGTCCACGCACAGCCGCAGCTTGTTGCGCCAACCGCGCACCGCTGCGAGCGAGTTGAACTGGTGCTGGCGCAGGACGTGCGCGGCGAAGCGGTTGGAGTACGTCCCCGTGGTCCGCTCGGCGTCGGTGAGGAGGTACACCTCGCGGTGGGCCTGCTTGAAGGGCTGGGTGATGCCGTGCCGCTCCAGCCAGTCCCGCCAGGCGACGACCTCCTCGGGCGGATGGCCGACGGGGTGCCACAGCGCGACCGTCCCGCCCGCGGTGACCGGTTCGTCGGCGAGGGTGCGCAGTTCCCCGTCGGCGTATCCGCAGGGCGTCCCGTCGACCGTCCACAGGAGACGGCGGGCAAGGGTGCCGACCAGGGGGTGGTCGAGGAAGCGCTCGCGCCAGGCCGCGTAGGTCCACTCACGGCGGGCCAGGAACTGCCGGTCGAGCCGCTCCGTCTGCGCCGAGAGCATCTTGTCGATGTCCTTGACGGCGGCCTTCAGCTCCTTCAGCTCGTCCGCGTGGTCGCGCTTGACGACGGCGGGCGCCGCCTTGACCTGCTTGCCCGCGCCGTTGCGCCAGCGGAGGACGGCCTTCGAGCCGGTGACCGTCACCTCGGCCGCGCAGTCGCCGAGCCGGTGCTCGGACCTCCCGACCTCCGTCAGGCCGTACACCGGAACGGCCATCTCCTCGACCTCGGCACGCGTCAGCCCCAGCGCCCGCGCGCGGGCCTCCAGACCGCTGCCGATCATCTTCAGCGTGGTCTTGTACGTGACCCGGGAGGCGAGGCGGGCCAGTTCGGCGAGGGACGCCTCGCCCCCGGTCCGGGTGAGGGCGACGACGCCGGCGTTGGCGACCTTGGGGTTGCGCGGGCCGAGGCCCGGGACCTTGCGCAGGGACGTCTCGACGAGGGTGCCGAGGGCGCGCGCCGTCTCCGGGTGGGGCGGGAGCAGCGCGAGGGTCCAGGCCAGGCCGCGGATCGCGTTGGCGTTGAACGGGTCGTACTCGTCGTTCGGCGCGGCGCAGTACACGGGGGCGACGGTCAGGAACGGCCGGGTGCGGGGCCGGCCGACCAGGGCGAGCCAGCCCACCAGGGCGTCCCGCACCTTGTCCGCGTCCAGCGGCTCGACCAGGGCGCGGGCCGTCTTCTCCCACTTGGTGGTGGGCTTGGCGGACGTGGCGGTGAGCGCGTGCCGCACGAGCGCGCGCCAGGCCTCGTCCCGGTCGGCGAGGTCCGCGAGCACCCGGTCCGACCAGGCCTCGCCCGGGTTGAGCGGGGGCTCGGCCAGCGCGTCGACGGCCTTCTTCAGGGAGGCGTTCCCCTCCCAGTACCGAACGAGGAGGGTGCGCCGCAGGGCGGCGACGGCCAGGCCCGGCGGGGTGCGTCCTGCGGACCGCTCGGCCTCGAAGAGCGTGACGGCCGCGCTCGTCGACTCCACGCAGTACAGTCCGCCGATCTCCTCCAGGAGTGCGGTCCGCTCGGCGGCCAGCGGGTCGCCCGGCAGGTCCTTGCCGACGAGATCCACGAGCGTGAGCGCGTTGATCCGCGTCGGCGACGTCACGTGGTACGGACTGCTCAGCTCCACAAGGGAGTCGGTGAGCCGCAGCCGCTGCTCCGGGGGCAGGGTGGCGACGGTGGCGAGGATCTTCTCGCCGTCGTGGCTCCACTGGTTGTCGTTGGTGATCGCCGTCTTGAGGAGTTCCTCGGCGAGGCCCGGCATGTCGCCTTCGGCGGTCAGCCGCCGGACGTTCCGCACCCGATCCGGGTAGTGCCTGCTCATCAGCCACCCACCAGGGGGACGAGCTTGAGGAACGTGACCTCCGTGCCGGGGGACAGCTCGACCTGTGCGTCCAGGTCCTCCACCTGCCGCTCGCCGACCAGCACGAGGAAGCCGTTGCGCCCGAACGCATCCACGGCCCGCTCGAATTGGCGCTCGGGATCCATGCGGCGCGGTGTGCGCAGCGCGTACCCGTTCAGGGTCTGCTCCGCGTCCGTCGGGCGGACGAGCCCGCGAAACACGCCCGGCGTACGGGCGTTGTACTCCGCGACTTCCTGGAAGACCCGCCGCCGGACCAACTCCCGCAGCGCGAGCCGCTCTTCCGCGACCTCCAGCCTCCAGGCCGTGCCGCGCTCCCCCGATGTCGTCTCGTCGACGAAGGTCACCATTCCCATGTCTCGAAGGTAGAGCCCGCCACTGACAACGGCCCCGCTCCGCGCCCCCCGGCACCGGCGGCACCCGCCCCCGCACCGCGTGACCTGCGGCGTTCACCCTCGGACCAGCGCCCACACCGTCTTCCCGTACCGGCCGCGCCGCCACACCCCCCATGCCTCGGCGAGCGTGTCGAGGAGCCATACGCCCCGGCCGTTCTCGTCCTCCCAGCTCTCGGCCTTGTGCATCTCGGGGCCCGACGCGCATTCGTCGGAGACCTCGATGAAACACGAGCCGTCGGCCAGCACCGTCACCGCGACTTCGAACTCCCTCTCGCGTACGAGCCCGTGGACGATCGCGTTGGTCGCGAGCTCCGACACGAGCAGCACGGCGTCGTCGCGTGCTCCGTCCTCCTCCGTCTGGCCCCAGGCCGACAGATGCTCGTGCACCCGCGTCCGGGCGAGCGGCACGGACGCCGGGTGCGGTGGCAGTCTGAAGGCATCACGTCTTAACAAGTCCTCGTTCCCCCTCCGGCTCAGATCACTTCAAGAACCGCACAAACATCCGGCACTAATGCTGCGCAGAGGAGTCGCTCGGTGTCACTGCGTCACGCTCTGGCCCGCCCTTATCTGGCCAGGTACGGGCCAACTGCCTGCCATAGGGCGGCCGTACGCGCTTATTGCCTGCTCAGGCGTGTCGCGACGCCAGCTCGACGACCGTGATGTCCGACGGCGCGCCGACCCGCACCGGCGGCCCCCACGCACCCGCTCCGCGCGTCACATAAAGTTGCGTGTCGCCGTATCGTTCAAGGCCCGCGAGGGTCGGATTGGCCAGTTCGGCGACGAAGTTGCCCGGCCAGAGCTGGCCGCCGTGGGTGTGCCCGGAAAGCTGCAGATCCACGCCGTGCTCGACCGCGTCATGGATGACCACGGGCTGGTGCGCGAGGAGCACGGAGGCCCGGGAACGGTCCCGGTCGCCGAGCGCCTTGGCGAAGTCGGGGCCCTTCCCCTCGTTCTCGCCCGCCACGTCGTCGACGCCCGCGAGGTCGAACGCGGGGAGTTCGGTGCGGGCGTTCTCCAGGGGGACCAGGCCGAGTTCGCGCACGTGGTCCACCCACTGCTCGGCGCCGGAGAAGTACTCGTGGTTGCCCGTGACGAAGTACGCGCCGTGCCGCGCCCGCAGCCCGGCGAGCGGGGCGGCGGCCGGGCGCAGGTCCTCGACGCTGCCGTCCACCAGGTCGCCGACCACGGCGATCAGATCGGGCTGCGTGGCGTTGATGGTGTCGACCACGCGCCGCGTGAAGCCGCGGCCGAGGATCGGTCCGAGGTGGATGTCGCTGACCACCGCGATCCGGAACCCGTGCGCGGCGCGCGGCAGCTTCGCCAGCGGCACGGTGACGCGCTTGACCCGGGGACCGCGCAGCACGCCGTACGTCCCGTGGCCGACGGTCGCGACGGCGGCGGCCGCGGCGGTCCCGCCGACGATGCGGGAGACGAAGAGGCGGCGGGAGGGGGCGGGCGTACGGGCCGGGGCGGGGGTCGCGGCGGCCTGCTCCGCATCGGGCTCGGGCGCCGGTTCCAGGTCGGGTGCCGGTTCCAGGTCGGGTGCCCGTTCGGACACGGGCGCCCGTTCGGGCTCGGATGCCCGTTCGGGCCCGGGCTTCGGCACGGATTCCGGGACCGGCGCCGGATCGGGGGCCGGGGCGGTCCCGGAGGCCGGGGCGGGCTCGGCCGGGGGCACCGGCGCGGGGACCGCCCGTTCGCGTTCCGCCCAGCGCCGCAGCAGGGGACGTACCAGCTCCCCCACCAGCAGCGCGAGCAGCAGATAGAGCGAGAGGGCCAGCCACATGAAGCCGGGCCAGGCGAGGATCCGCTGCAGCAGGAAGGGCGCCCCGGTCCGCTCGGCCACGAGGGCCGCGAACAGGAGCAGCGGTCCGGCCACGAAGACCACCGTGCCGGCGCGCCGGGCGAGCCCGGGTCCGGCCGTGGTGTCACGGACCAGCCTGCGCCACGCGTACCAGTGGAGTCCGGCGAAGGCCGCGAGGACGGCGATGACCGCGAGAACCATGAGGACGGCGGCCACGGCTATGAAGTTCTGCGCAGAGCACGGACTCCACGGAACCCGATGGTCCCTACCACCGTCCCCAAGACAAAGGAGACAACGGCGAGCGTCAGGTGCACCCAGAAGTACCCGGTCGGGTTGTCCGCATCATCGAAGGCCAGCCCACTGCCGTCCTTCCACAGGTTCTTGACGAAAGTGATCCAGATGAACCAGCTCCACACCCCGAAGGCGAGCAGGAACCAGGAGACCGGTCGGCTGAGCTTCATACCCTCAGTATCGCGAGGCTCTCTTCCGCACCGCCGCCGGGGTGGGGACGACGGGACACAGCGCACCTCGGCGACGACTTCACCTGCCGAGCCCTGTACGTTCTCGTCCGTGCCTGCCTCGAAAAAAGCCGCCATGCTGCTCGCTGGCGCGACCTTGCTCACCATGTCGGCCACCGCACCCGCCTTCGCGGACGACAAGCCCGGCGACAAGGACCAGCCGAAGCCGCCCGCCTCGATGTCGACCGTCGGCGGTGCCCAGCTGGGCAAGCCGGGCACCCAGGTGCGACTGAAGGCCGGCGCCCCCGTCCTGCCCAAGGAGCTGTCGGCACGCTCCTGGATCGTCTCGGACGCGGAGTCGGGCGAGGTCCTCGCCTCGCACAACGCGCACTGGCGCCTGCCCCCGGCGAGCACCCTCAAAATGCTCTTCGCAGATACGGTTCTGCCCAAGTTCCCCAAGACCCAGAAGCACAAGGTCCAGCTCTCCGACCTGGCGGGCATCGGCGCGGGCAGCAGCATGGTCGGCGTCAAGGAGAACGAGACGTACACCGTCCACGACCTGTGGCTCGGCGTCTTCCTGCGCTCCGGCAACGACGCGGTGCACGTCCTGTCGGCGATGAACGACGGCGTCGACGAGACCGTCAAGGACATGCAGAAGCACGCCGAGGAGCTCCAGGCGCTCGACACGCATGTGGTCTCCCCGGACGGCTACGACGAGAAGGGGCAGGTCTCCTCGGCGTACGACCTGACGCTGTTCGCCCGCTCCGGCCTGCAGAAGAAGGACTTCCGGGAGTACTGCGCGACGGCCACCGCCAAGTTCCCCGGTGAGACCAAGAAGGTCACCAAGGGGAAGGACAAGGGCAAGACCAAGCGCGAGTCCTTCGAGATCCAGAACACCAACCGACTGCTGACCGGCGACATCGGCATCAGCCCCTACAAGGGCATCGCCGGCGTCAAGAACGGCAGCACCACGAACGCGGGAAACACCTTCACCGGTGTTGCCGAGCGCGATGGCAAGGTTCTCCTTGTCACCGTCATGAACCCGTCCTCCGGAGAGCCCCACGCGGTCTACAAGGAGACCGAACGGCTCTTCGACTGGGGCTTCAAGGCCGCGGGCAAGGTCGACCCGGTGGGTGAGCTGGTCGCGCCGAAGGGCACCGCCACGGGCGGCGCGGGCAAGGGCGCCCCGGGCAACGGCGGCAGCGGCGCGGCCGAGAAGGCGGCGCACGCCTCCGAGAGCGGGTCGAGCGGCATGGGCACCGCCCTCGCGATCACGGGCGGCGTGCTCGTGGTGCTCGCCGGGGGTGTCTTCGTGATCAGGCGCCGGATGCCCCTGCCGGGCCCGGCCGGCCGTCGCGCGCGTCAGGACTGACGGAGGGCGCATCCTCCGGAGAGGCTGTTTCCTCTTCGGAGGGTGTCCCCTCTTCGGAAGACGCCTCTTCGGAGGGTGCTGTCTCTTCCGTACGTGAGGCTCTCTGCGTCGCCGTCCAGGCGGCGCAGAACAGCATCAGCTTCGCGGTGAAGTTGATCCACAGGAGCAGCGCGACGGGCACTCCGAAGGCGCCGTACATGCTCTTCGCGGCGACCCCCTTCATATAGCCGCCGAGCAGCAGTTTGAGCAGTTCGAACCCGGCCGCGCCGATCAGCCCGGCGGTCACGAGGTCCCGCCGGTGCGGCTGGACGCCGGGCAGCAGCGTCAGGACGTAGAGCAGCAGCAGGAAGTCCGCGAGGACGGCGACGGCGAAGCCGATGACCTGGAGCAGGACGGCGCCCCAGCCCTTCTCGTCGATGCCGATGAGGTCGGCGGTCCAGCCGACGGCGGTCGAGGCGAGCGCGGACGCGGCGAACGACGCGAGGCCCGCGCCGCCGAGCCCGATGAGCACCCCGGCGTCCTTGACCTTGCGCAGGACGGGGTTCTCCTCCTCGTCCTCCAGCTCCCAGACGGCCCGCAGGCACTCCCTTATCGAGCCGACCCAGCCGATGCCGGTGAAGAGCAGCAGGGCGCCCGCGACGAGGCTGACGGTGCCCGCGTTGGCGACGAGGGCGTCCAGGTCCAGCTGGTCGGAGATGCCGGGGACCTGCTCGGTGAGCTTGTCCTCGATGGCGTCCTGCTGCTTCTTGGAGAGCGTCGCGGCGGCGACCGCGGCCGCGACGGTGAGCAGCGGGAAGAGCGCCAGGAAGCTGATGAACGTCATGGCGGCCGCGAGACGTGCCCAGTGCACGCGGTCCAGCCGCTCGTAGGCCTGCCACGCGTGCGTGCGCATGCCCTTCTCCACCAGCGGCCCGATGCCGGGCAGTTTCTTCAGCCAGTCCATGACGCCTCCGTGCCTGCTGTCCTGCCCGAGGTCCTGCCCGTTGATCGGAAGACCAAGGTCCGGGTACCCCAGAACCGCAGAATTGTGGCGAGTGCCATACCGATTCCCGCACCGGAAACGGTGTCCGCGCGCTGGGAGGTGAGGCCGAGTCCGTAGTGGGACACGGCGAGGCACAGCAGCTGGACCAGGGCTCCCGCGATGTTGACGGCGAAGAACACCGCGTACTGGCGCAGCCGCGGGACCCCGGCGGTCTTGTCGCGGTAGGTGCCGAGCGCGTTGCCGGCGTAGGCCACCGAACAGCCCGCCACGAAGGAGAGCGACTTGGCGGTCAGCGGATCGAGGCCCACGGGCCCGCGCAGCCAGATGAAGAGGCCGAGGTCGGCGGCGTACGCGCAGATCCCGGCGGCGGCGAAGCCGAGCAGTTCGGGCCCGAGCGACCGCAGTCGCTCGCGCAGACGGTGCACGTTCACGGGCGGCCACTCCTTGGAGAGTCCCGTCGGAGAAGTGAACTCACCAGTCCGCGACCGCGAGTCCGTACATCGCGATCCACACCAGGCCGATCACGGCGAGCGCCCTGTCCCGCAGGACGACGTCCTCCGGTTCGCCCGCGGTGCCCCGGTCGGCGAAGACGGCGTAGCGCAGGATCGCGAGGATGAAGGCGGCCATGGACAGCTGGCGCCAGGGCAGCAGACCGTTGGCGGTGCCGCCCTCCTCCATGGCCCACAGGCAGTAGGCGAGGACGGCGACTCCGGCGGCGAGCTGCCACACGAAGCGCAGATAGCCGGTGGTGTACTCGGTGAGCAACGCGCGCGTGGCGCCCGGTTTCTCGTTGCTCGCGGACATCTGGACGGCCTCCGAGTAGCGCTTGGCGGAGACCATGAAGAGCGCGCCGAAGCCCGTGGTGATCAGGAACCACCGCGAGAGCGGGATCTCGAGCGCGAGGCCGCCGATCATGGCGCGCATCAGGAAGCCGGTCGTGACGATCGTGAGGTCGACGACGAGGACGTGCTTGAGGCTGACGCAGTAGGCGAGTTGCATGCCGACGTACGCGGTCAGGAGCGCGGCGGTCAGCGGGTTGCACAGGACGACGGCGGCCACGGGCGCGAGGACGGCGAGGACGCCCCCCGCGGCGTACGCGACGGTGACCGGCACCTGTCCGGCGGCGACCGGCCTTCGGCACTTGGTGGGGTGGGCCCGGTCGGCGTCTGCGTCGCGCGCGTCGTTGATCAGGTAGACGGCGGACGCGGCGGCCGTGAACAGCACGAAGACGATCGCCACTTGTGTCAGGGCGTGCCGCGAGAAGAGCTCGCCCGCGGCCGCGGGCGCCGCGACGACGAGGATGTTCTTCACCCACTGGCGGGGGCGTGCGGTCTTCAGGAGGCCGAGCGGCAGGCCGACGGGGCCCGGCCGGGAGTCCTGGGGCGGGCGGGGCCGCTCCAGGACTGCGGAGATACGTTCAGGCATCGCTGCCTCCGTTCATCCAGGCGGCGCCCACGCGCGCGGTGAGAGCGCCGAGCGCCGCGCCCGCGGCCACGTCAGTGGGGTAGTGGACGCCGACGACCAGCCGGGAGACGCACATCGCGGCGGCCAGCGGCGGGACGAGGCGGGCACCGGCCGGGCGCAGCGCTCCGTAGGCGACGGCGGCCGCGGCCGCCGAGGTGGCGTGCGAGCTCGGAAAGGAGTGGCGGCCCGCGGTGCGCACGAGAGGTTCGATGCCGACGTGAGTGCCGGGGCGCGGGCGGCGGACGACCCGCTTGACGCCCATGCTGGCCAGGTGGGCGGCGGCGGTGAGGGCGGTGCCGCGCAGCCAGGCGCCGCGGCGCTCGCGGTCCACGGCGGCGCCCGCGAGGCCCGCGGCGATCCAGAGCGCGCCGTGCTCACCGCTCCAGGACAGGGCGCGTGCGGCGGCCGCCACGCGCGGATCGGTGCCGCAGTCGCGCAGGGCCGACAGCAACCGGTGGTCCATGTCGTGCATGTGGCCTCGTTTTCGAAGACATTTCGAGAGCTGGGCATCTCGACTCTTCTAGGCAACGCACTGATAATTCCGGCAATGTTGGGTGACACTCCATCAATCACCCATTTCGGTGAGGGCTGGAACGGTTTAGAGCGAACCGCACTTCTCCGGACGATACGGTCGCTTTCATGCCTGCCGACTCCCCCGCCGATTCCCTCGCCCCCGTCCCCGCGTCGCCCTGCGTGTCCGTCTCCGGGTGGGGCCGCACGGCACCGACCACCGCGCGGCTGGTGAGACCCCGTACGCACGAGGAGGCCGCGGCCGCGGTGCGCGACTGCGGGGAGCGCGGCGGCATCGCCCGGGGCCTGGGCCGTGCCTACGGAGACGCCGCGCAGAACGCGGGCGGTGCCGTCTTCGACATGACCGGCCTCGACCGGGTGCGCACCATCGACGCCGACGCGGGCACGGTCGTCTGCGACGCGGGCGTCTCGCTGCACCGCCTGATGGAGGTCCTGCTCCCCCTCGGCTGGTTCGTGCCGGTGACCCCGGGGACCCGCTACGTGACGGTCGGCGGAGCGATCGGCGCCGACATCCACGGCAAGAACCACCACGTCTCGGGGTCGTTCTCCCGCCACGTCCTCGCGATGGACCTGCTCACCGCCGACGGGGCGGTCCACACGGTGGCCCCCGGCAGCCCGCTGTTCGACGCCACCGCGGGCGGCATGGGCCTGACCGGCCTGATCCTGTCGGCGACCATCCAACTGCAGCCGGTCGAGACGTCCTTGATGAGCGTCGACACCGAACGCGCGGCGGACCTGGACGACTTGATGGCCCGCCTCACCGCCACCGACCACCGCTACCGCTACTCGGTCGCCTGGATCGACCTCCTCGCGCGCGGGGCGTCGATGGGCCGCTCGGTCCTGACCCGTGGCGACCACGCTCCCCTGGACGCCCTTCCGGAGCGGGCACGCGCGCGTAGAGCCCCCCTCGCGTTCCGCCCGGGACAGCTCCCCGCCGCCCCCTCCTTCGTACCGGAGGGCCTGCTCGGCAAGGCCTCCGTGGGGCTCTTCAACGAACTCTGGTACCGCAAGGCGCCCCGCTCCCGCACCGGCGAGCTCCAGAAGATCTCCACCTTCTTCCACCCCCTGGACGGCGTCCCGCACTGGAACCGCATCTACGGACGCAGCGGCTTCGTGCAGTACCAATTCGTCGTCGGATACGGCAAGGAGGACGCCCTGCGCCACATCGTGCGGCGCATCTCGGAGCGCGGCTGCCCGTCCTTCCTCGCCGTACTGAAGCGCTTCGGAGAGGGCGATCCCGGGTGGCTGTCCTTCCCGATGCCCGGCTGGACGCTCGCGCTCGACATCCCGGCGAACCTCCCCGGACTCGGCGCCTTCCTCGACGACCTCGACGAGGAGGTGGCCGCCGCCGACGGGCGCGTCTACCTCGCCAAGGACTCCCGGCTGCGGCCCGAGACGCTCGCCGCCATGTACCCGCGCCTGGACGACTTCCGCGCCCTGCGGGCCGATCTCGACCCGCGCGGCGTGTTCCGCTCGGACCTCTCCCGCCGCCTCGCCCTCTAGGAGACCGGTACTCATGAAAGACGCCTTCGGCACCCCTCAGTCCCTGCTCGTCCTCGGCGGCACCTCCGAGATCGGCCTCGCCACCGCGCGACGCCTGGTCGCCCGCCGCACCCGCACGGTGTGGCTGGCCGGCCGCCCCTCGCCCGACCTGGAGAAGGCCGCGGCCGGGCTGCGCGACATGGGCGCGGACGTGCACGTCGTCCCCTTCGACGCGCTGGACTCCGAGTCCCACGAAGCGGCCCTCGGCAAGATCTTCACCGAGGGCGACATCGACATGGTGCTGCTCGCCTTCGGCATCCTCGGCGACCAGGCCCGCGACGAGGACGAGCCGCTCGCCGCGGTGCGCGTCGCCCAGACCAACTACACCGGCGCCGTCTCGGCCGGGCTGGTCTGCGCACGCGCCCTGCAGTCCCAGGGGCACGGCTCCCTGGTGGTGCTCTCCTCGGTGGCGGGCGAGCGCGCGCGCCGCTCGAACTTCATCTACGGCTCCAGCAAGGCGGGCCTCGACGCCTTCGCCCAGGGCCTCGGGGACGCGCTGCACGGCACCGGAGTGCACGTGATGGTCGTCCGCCCCGGCTTCGTCCGCTCGAAGATGACGGCGGGCCTGGAGGAGGCGCCCATGGCGACCACCCCGGACGCGGTGGCGGCGGCCATCGAGACCGGGCTGCGGCGGCGCTCGGAGACGGTGTGGGTGCCGGGCGCGCTGCGGGTGGTCATGTCGGCGCTGCGCCACGTGCCGAGGCCCGTGTTCCGGCGCCTGCCCGTCTAGGGGTCAGCCCTTGGCCGGTTCGTACGGGGCGACGGCGGGCAGGGTCAGCGGGTTGCCGCTCCGCATCACGTAGACCTTGCCCACGCCGACGAACCGGCCGGTGCCCGGCGCCGGCACGATCGGGTCGTGCCACAGCTGCTGCTTGCCCTTGGCCGTGACCTCGCCCTCCGCGGGCAGGCGCGGCCAGGACGGCTCGACGCAGCGGCCCTTCCCACAGCGGCGTCACCGCCTGAGGGGCGGCCGCTGTGGGCCGTGCGGGCGGGTCCGCCGCCGTCACCACCGCAGCCCGCCGCGGCGAGAACCGGCACGGCCAGGATCGCGGCGGCCTTCCTCACGGCCTGCTCCTAGCGCTTGAGGGTGACGACGACGGCCTTGTAGGTGGGCGATCCCGACTGCGTGATGTCGACCTTGCCGACGCCGAGCACCTTGTCCGTGCCCGGCACCGGAATGATCCGCTTGAGCCAGAGCTGCTGCCCCGACTCCGGGCGCACACCGGCGGTCGCCGCGGGCAGCCGATGCTTCTTGATCTTGGTGCAGGTGCCGTCGGTGGTGAGGTGCCAGTTGCCGTTCATGAAGAAGCCGCGATTGCCGTCCCGCATCACGGGAGTGCGGTACTCACAAGCTCCGGGGAACGGCTCGGAGTCCGTCCAGCGCGAGCCGTCCCAGCTCAGCTGGACACCCTCCGACTCCGGATCGCGGACCTCCTCGCCGTCGTACCCCTTGTAGGAGTGCCCTCCGTAGACACGGGCGAACGTCTTGGAGGCGACGTCGATCCCGGTGAACTCGGCGTACGGCTCGGGCGGCACCGGGTCGGGGAAACGGAACGTGGGGGTCTTGGTGAGCGACCACTTCTCACCGTCGAAGTGGGCCGCGGCGAGCTGTCTGACCTCGCCGCCGGGACCACCGACGCCGGGGCCCGTCGTCCGGGCGCCGACCGCCCACACGTCGTCCCTGGCCGAACCGCCGAGGGCGACGATCTTCTGCGCCGGCATGGGCGTCACCGTCCAGCGGCGGCCGTCCCAGTGCGTCACCCTGCCGTCGTCCTGGAGCACCCACACGTCGTCCGGGGAGATGAGCTCGACATCCTTGATCGGCCCGGCCGGAGCGTCCCCCACGGGCCCCCAGCGGGTGCCGTCCCAGAGCGTGTACCGCGGGTTCGTCGGGGCCGACGCGCTGTTCTCCGTAGTCTGCAGCCAGATGCCCGCCGACCCCAGGGACTCCATCCGCGAGAGGAACGGTTTGCCCTTGATCGGCATCGGCTCGCGCGACCACTTCTTGCCGTCGAAGTGCAGCAGGTGCCCCTTGGCGAACCGCCCGTCGTCGACGCGGTCGGCGCCCACGGCCCAGATGTCGTCCGGAGCCAGGGCGGCCCCGTCGATCAGGTCGCCGTCGACGTCGTCGATGCGCTCGTACTCCCAGGAGAGCCCGGTCGCGCGGGGCCTCGGCCTGGAGTCGGCGTCCTTGCCGGACCGCTCCGTACCGCAGCCCGCCGCCACGACGGCGAGCACGACGGCGAAAGCCGCCGCCTTCCGCGTTCTGCGCATGGTCCCCCCGACACGATCGGCCGGGGGCGCCGCCCCCGGTCAGCGAGCGGGCAGCGTACCCCGGGCCGCCGGGGCCGGGGCCTGAGGGGGCACTACAGGGCCGCCGAAGACGAACTCGCGCAGCTTGCGCCAGACGGCGTCGGGGCCCTGCTCGTACAGCGCGAAACCGGTGCAGGGCCACTCGGCCTCGTACTCGGCGAGTTCCTCGTACGCCCGGTCCATGGCCTCTTCGGAGATGCCGTGCGCCACCGTGACATGCGGGTGGTACGGGAACTGCAGCTCACGCGCCACCGGCCCCGACGCGTCCCGCACGCGCTCCTGCAGCCACGAGCAGGCCGAGCCGCCCGCCACGACCTGCACGAAGACGACGGGCGACAGCGGACGGAAGGTGCCCGTCCCCGACAGCCGCATCGGGAAGGGCCGCCCGGCCGCCGCGACCGAGAGGAGATGCGCCTCGACCGCGGGCAGCGCCGACGCCTCCACCTCGGTGGGCGGCAGCAGGGTCACGTGCGTGGGGATGCCGTGCGCCGCGGGGTCCCCGAAGCCCGCACGCCGCTCCTGGAGCAGGCTGCCATGTGGCTCCGGGACCGCGATCGAGACGCCGATCGTTACGGTCCCCACGTCGTACTCCTGTCGTCGTGTCGATGGGCAGGGCGGCGCCGCCCGGTGGGCGGCGCGGATACAGCTGGTGTGCTCAGTGCGGTGACTCAGTGCTTGGCGGGCAGGAAGCCCACCTTGTCGTACGCCTGCGCGAGGGTCTCGGCCGCGACGGCACGCGCCTTCTCCGCGCCCTTGGCCAGGATCGAGTCGAGCGTCTCCGGGTCGTCCAGGTACTCCTGGGTGCGGTTCCGGAACGGGGTCACGAACTCGACCATGACCTCGGCGAGGTCGGTCTTGAGCGCACCGTAGCCCTTGCCGGCGTACTTCTGCTCAAGTTCCGCGATACCGGTGCCCGTGAGCGTGGAGTAGATGCCGAGGAGGTTGCTGACACCCGGCTTCTCCACCGCGTCGTAGCGGATCACCGTGTCGGTGTCGGTGACGGCGCTCTTGACCTTCTTCGCGGTGGCCTTGGGCTCGTCGAGGAGGTTGATCAGGCCCTTCGGCGTGGACGCCGACTTGCTCATCTTGATCGACGGGTCCTGGAGGTCGTAGATCTTCGCCGTCTCCTTGAGGATGTACGGCGACGGCACGGTGAACGTCTCGCCGAAGCGGCCGTTGAAGCGCTCGGCGAGGTCACGGGTGAGCTCGATGTGCTGGCGCTGGTCCTCGCCGACCGGGACCTCGTGGGCCTGATACAGCAGGATGTCCGCGACCTGGAGGATCGGGTACGTGAAGAGGCCGACGGAGGCGCGGTCGGCACCCTGCTTGGCGGACTTGTCCTTGAACTGCGTCATGCGGGAGGCCTCGCCGAAGCCGGTGAGGCAGTTCATGACCCACGCGAGCTGGGCGTGTTCCGGCACATGGCTCTGGACGAAGAGCGTGCAGCGCTCCGGGTCGAGGCCGGCGGCGAGCAGCTGCGCCGCGGCGAGTCGCGTGTTCGCACGCAGGTCCGCGGGGTCCTGCGCGACCGTGATCGCGTGGAGGTCCACGACCATGTAGAAGGCGTCATGGGACTCCTGCAGCGCCACCCACTGGCGCACCGCGCCCAGGTAGTTGCCGAGGTGGAACGAGCCTGCGGTGGGCTGGATTCCGGAGAGCACACGGGGTCGGTCAGAGGCCATGGTCCCCATTCTCTCAGGTGACTCTCATAGCTCGGAAACAGGTGTGTGACGGGTGGGAACCGATCGGGCACGGCCGGTGTATCAAAGGTGTGAGGACACAGGGGGAGGTCCTGGAGGGGGGCCGCGTCGTCGACGAGGGTGCGGTGATCGCCCGCGTGCGCGCCGGGGAGACCGAGGCGTTCGCGGAATTGGTGCGCGCGTTCACCGGCATCGCACTCAGGGCGGCGGTGGCACTCGGCGCGGGATCGGACGCGGAAGACGTGGTGCAGCAGGCCTTCTTCAAGGCGTACTGCTCGCTGGGGCGATTCAGGGACGGTTCGGCGTTCAAGCCGTGGCTGCTCGCGATCGTCGCCAATGAGACGAGGAACACAGTGCGTTCGGCGGCCCGGCAGCGGTCGGTCGTCGGACGGGAGGCGGCGCTCGCCGAAGCCGAGCCGCTGATACCGGAATCGGCGGACCCGGCGGTGGCGGCCCTGGAGCACGAGCGCAAGGCGGCGCTGATGACCGTCCTCGACCAGCTCAGCGAGGGACACCGCCTGGTCGTCACCTACCGCTATCTCCTGGAGATGGACGAGGCGGAGACGGCGCAGGCGCTCGACTGTCCGCGAGGCACCGTGAAGTCACGGCTGAACCGCGCGCTGCAGAAGCTGAGCGGGCTGCTGGTCGCGGAAGGATCGGTGGCGGCGGAGGGAGGTGAGGAGCATGGATGAGCGGCGGCGCGAGGACGGACCGGGCCGGGCCGACGAGGCGGCGCGGCTCCGCGAGGAGCTGCGGGCGCTCGGCCGGTCGATGGATTCAGGAGGCGCGGGGGGCGAGTCGATGGCCGAGCGGGTCCTCGCGCAGATACTCGCGGAGAAGGTGCCGGTGCCGGTGGCCGAGCCGCCCGGCCCCGCGGAGCGGCTGCGCCGGCTGCGGCGCGGGCTTCGGGTGCGGTGGCGGGCGGTGACGGCCGCGCTGTGCGGGCTGTTCACGGTGCTCGCGCTCACCCCTCCCGTGCGCGCGGCGGTCTTCGAGTGGCTCGACTTCGGCGGGGTCGAGGTGCGGTACGACCCCGCGGCGACCCCGTCGGCCGGGCCGGGCGCGCCCGGGTGCGGTGATCCGGTGACGGCGGCCCGGGCCCGGCGCCTGGCCGGGTTCACGCCCGCGGTGCCGAAGGCGCTCGGCGCGCCGGACACGATGTCGGTGACGCGCGAGCCGGGCTCCCGCGCCCTGGTCAGCCTCTGCTGGCGCGAGGCCGGCCGGACGATACGCCTCGACGAGTTCGGGGCGCTCCTCGACCCCGGTTTCGCGAAGACGGTGCCGGTGCAGCCCGAGTGGGTCGAGGTCGGGCGGGAGCCGGGCCTGTGGTTCGCGCGGCCGCACCGGCTCACGCTCCGGCTGATGGACGGCGACGGCGAGCCCTGGCAACGGTCCGAGCGGACGGCGGGGCCGACGCTGCTGTGGGCGCGCGGGCAGGAGCTGACGCTGCGGCTCGAAGGCGTGGCGTCGAAGGAGCGGGCGCTGGAGATCGCGGAATCGGTGCCGCCGGAACCCGCTCCGACCGGTCGGCCCGAATAGGGAACCTGAGCGGCTCGGGCGGTGTACCAGAAGTGAACCGGCGCGGAAGGGCCGCGCCGGCGGGCGGCTGGGGGGATCGGGAATGCGGACGTCAATGGGGCTGTGCGGGTCTGCGGCGGGGCTGGGGACCGCGGCGGCGTTGGTTTTGCTGAGCGCGCCGCAGGCGGTGGCGGGCGGACCGACGAGCGTGCTGCTGGTCGCGCCGGAAAGCACACGGAGCGCGTCGCTGTACTACAACGACGAGAAGTACGACCAGCTGGAGCGCTGGCTGGAGCCCGCAGGATCCGGCACGACGCAGAGCGAGACCCCGCCGGGGCTGAACATCGGCGACGGCAGCCGTCAGATCAACATCACGTGGATGGTCCACGACGTGCGGCCCTGGCGGATCGACCGGGTCTATCCGCCGCTGCCGGCCAAGAAGGGGGCCGATGTCTGGGTGCACAGGTCGACGGACACCAAGAGCCTGAACGGCGACTGGTACCGCGCCAAGGATCCCGAGCGCCTGGCCTCCCTGTTCAAGAAGCTCGGCCTGATGGGCAAGGCGTCCGACCAGGGCACCAGCGGGGTCCCGCCCGAGACCGGGGAGTATCCGCCCCCTGCGGCCTCCGAGGAGAGCGCGGACGAACAGGCGGGCACCGCGGCAGGCGGCGGACCGGGCAGTGCCGGCACGGACTGGTGGTGGGCGATACCGGGCGCCGGGGCCGGCGCGGTCGCCGCGCTGCTGCTGCGGAGGCCGGTGGCCGAGCGCTGGGCGACCGCGGTGGCATGGCGCCGACGTCCCAAGGAGACGGGGCCCCGGCAGGAGTTGCGGGACATCTGACCGACGACCGCTCCCCCGCCGCTGCCCCGCCACGGGGGCGGGACAGCGGCCGGGCGGCTGCGGGTGCGCGGCTCCAGGTGCGCGGCCGCGGTCAGGCCGTCGGCAGGCCCGGGGCCGGGTGGGCGGCCATCAGGTCGGAGACCTCGGACCTGATCTTCGTCAGGGCGTCCTCGTCACCGGTGCGTGCGGCGGCCACACCGCGGTCGATCCAGTCGGCGACGGTCGCCATGTGCTCGGTGCCCAGTCCGCGGGAGGTGAGAGAGGGGGTGCCGATCCGGACGCCCGAGGGGTCGAACGGCTTCCTGGGGTCGAACGGCACGGTGTTGTAGTTGACGACGATCCCGGCCCGGTCGAGGGCCTTCGCGGCGATCTTGCCCGGGACGTCCTTGGGGGTGAGGTCCATCAGGATCAGGTGGTTGTCGGTGCCGCCGGAGACCAGGTCGAAGCCGCGGGCGAGCAGGGCGTCGGCGAGGGCCTTGGCGTTGGCGACGACCGCGTGGGCGTAGTCACGGAAGGAGGTCCGGGACGCCTCGTGGAGGGCGACCGCGATGGCCGCGGTGGTCTGGTTGTGCGGGCCGCCCTGGAGCCCGGGGAAGACGGCCTTGTCGATGGCCTTGGCGTGCTCCTCGCGGGACATGAGCATCGCGCCGCGCGGGCCGCGCAGGGTCTTGTGGGTGGTCGTGGAGATCACGTCGGCGTGCGGCACCGGTGAGGGGTGGGCGCCGCCCGCGATCAGGCCGGCGATGTGCGCGATGTCGGCCACCAGCACGGAGCCGGCCTCGCGGGCGATCTCGGCGAAGGCGGCGA
Source organism: Streptomyces sp. NPDC052114 (assembly GCF_040680155.1). Lineage (NCBI taxonomy): Bacteria > Bacillati > Actinomycetota > Actinomycetes > Kitasatosporales > Streptomycetaceae > Streptomyces > Streptomyces sp. NPDC052114. The sequence continues at coordinate 444,875 of NZ_JBFAWC010000005.1, forward strand.
AATCGATGGTGCGAGGAAGGGCGGTGCCACCACAGAAGATCAGTTTGGGGCGTTCCTTGAGGGCGAGATCGCGGACCTCGTCCAGGTCGATGCGGCCGTTCGTCTCGGGGTCCGAGGTCTGGCGCACGCCGTACTGCACACCGCGGAACCACTTGCCGGTGGCGGAGACGCCCCAGCCGTGGGTGAGGTGGCCGCCCATCGGCAGGGCCATGCCCATCACGGTGTCGCCGGGCTCGGCGAAGGCGAGGTAGACGGCGAGGTTGGCCGGGGAGCCGGAGTAGGGCTGGACGTTGGCGTGCTCGACGCCGAAGACGGCCTTGGCGCGGGCGATGGCCAGGCGCTCGACGGGGTCGATGTTCTGCTGGCCCTCGTAGTAGCGGCGGCCGGGGTAGCCCTCGCTGTACTTGTTCTGCAGGACGGTGCCGGAGGCCTCCAGGACCGCGGCGGAGACGTAGTTCTCGCTGGGGATCAGCCGCAGGGTGTCGGCCTGGAGCTGCTCCTCGGCGCCGACGAGGGCGGCGAGTTCGGGGTCCTCGGCGGCGAGGGCGGGATGGTGCCCGGCGGATGAGGAAACGGAAGAGGAAGGAGAGGAAGTGGCAGGGAGAGTCATGGCGTCCTCCGGGGCGAGCGGTGAGTGTCCGGTCGTGGTCCCGGGGTGCCCAGGCGGGCGGCACCTCGAAGGTTCTGCCTCACACGGCTTCCTCGGGGTCCGTTCCCCGTACGCCAGTCGCCGTGCTGTAGGGGTCACCATAGCTGGCACGCCGACACGGCAGGTTTCTTCGTCCGCGATGCGAGCGACGATAGAACATGGGCGCCACATCCGCCCCACGCCGCAGGACGATCGGAGAACCCGTGTCGACTACGTCATCTCCCCGTACGCCCTCGTCATCGTCGTCGACCGCACCGTCGCCGACGACCGAGGAGTTCATCACCTCGGCCGAGGCGCACAGCGCGCACAACTACCATCCGCTGCCCGTCGTGGTCGCCTCGGCCGAGGGGGCGTGGATGACCGACGTCGAGGGGCGTCGCTACCTCGACATGCTCGCCGGGTACTCGGCGCTCAACTTCGGGCACGGGAACCGCCGGCTGATCGACGCCGCCAAGGCGCAGCTGGACCGGGTGACGCTGACCTCGCGGGCCTTCCACCACGACCGGTTCGCCGAGTTCTGTACGCGCCTCGCCGAGCTGTGCGGCAAGGAGATGGTGCTGCCCATGAACACGGGCGCGGAGGCCGTGGAGACGGCCGTGAAGACCGCGCGGAAGTGGGGGTACCGGGTCAAGGGGGTGCCGGACGGGCAGGCGAAGATCGTCGTCGCGGCCGACAACTTCCACGGCCGGACCACGACCATCGTCAGCTTCTCCACGGACGACGAGGCACGGGCGGACTTCGGGCCGTACACGCCCGGCTTCGAGATCGTGCCGTACGGCGATCTGGCGGCGCTGCGGGAAGCGGTCACCGACAACACCGTGGCGGTCCTGATCGAGCCGATCCAGGGTGAGGCCGGGGTGCTGGTGCCGCCGGCCGGATATCTGCCGGGGGTGCGCGAGTTGACCCGGGAGCGCGGGGTGCTCTTCATCGCGGACGAGATCCAGTCGGGGCTCGGCCGGACGGGACGCACGTTCGCGTGTGAGCACGAGGGCGTGGTGCCGGACGTGTATGTGCTGGGCAAGGCGCTCGGGGGCGGGGTCGTGCCGGTGTCGGCGGTGGTGGCCGACGCGGACGTCCTCGGGGTGTTCAAGCCGGGTGAGCACGGGTCGACGTTCGGCGGGAATCCGCTCGCCTGTGCCGTGGGGCTCGAGGTGGTCGCCATGCTGTCGACGGGTGAGTTCCAGCAGCGGGCCACGGAGCTGGGCGAGCATCTGCACGCCGAGCTGGGGCTGCTGACCGGGGCCGGCAAGGTGACGCAGGTGCGGGGGCGCGGGCTGTGGGCGGGCGTGGACATCGCCCCGTCGTACGGCACGGGCCGGGAGATCTCGGAGAAGTTGATGGCGAAGGGGGTGCTGGTCAAGGACACGCACGGGTCGACGATCCGTATCGCTCCCCCGCTGGTGATCAGCAAGGAGGATCTGGACTGGGGGCTCGATCAGCTGAGGGCGGTGCTGAGCTAGCCCCGCGCGCCGGTGTCCGTTTCGGGACGTTCGCCCCTGGCCGGGGCTCTTGTCGCCGCATAGATTTGCTCCTCTTTTGTCCTGATGGGTGAGTTTGTGTGGCGGGGTGGGTTTTCGGTGAGGCTGGGGCTCGGGGTGCGGGCGTGGCATTGGATGGTTCTGGTGGCGGCGGCAGCGGGGCTGTTCGTCGCCTGCCAGGTCGCGTTCGGTGAGGAGGACAAGGCGCCGCGCTATGTGAAGGACGGGACCGTCGATCTCGAACTGACGGTCACGGGGCGGCCGATCCCGGAGACGTTGGCCGTGGCCGAGCAGGTCGTGGCGCGGCTCAAGGAGCGGGATGCCGAGGGGCTTGCGGAGCTGGCGCGGGAGAGCGGCGGGGCCGCGTCGACCGCACGGGACTGGGTGAAGGAATGGGGGGATGCCGCGCAGAAGCCGGTGGTCGTGGACTTCGGCAGCGACCCCATCGACACGTGGTTCGTCGAGTTCCGTTTCAAGGGTGAGGCCAAGCCCTTGTCCATGGAGATGCGGCACAAGGGGGCGGGCCGGGGTGACACGTCCCAGGGGATCGGCGTCGTCATGACCGAGGGGTACTACGACCAGTCCTAGCGTCGCCGGTGCGCCGGGCGGCTCCGGCCGCTCTGGGCGGGTCCGGGTGGGCCCCGGCGGCAGGTCGACGGTCGGGTGGGGTCAGGCGTCGGTGTCCTTCTCGTGGGCGGCTTCGAAGGCGGTGTCGCCGAGGGCGGCGCGGAGTCGGCGGGTGGCCCGGTCGACGTCCGTGCGTTCCGCGGGTGGCAGGGGGGCGCCTTCCGACGCGCGGATGCGGGCGGCGGTGCCGAGGAGACCGGCGGCGTAGGTGTGGTCGTCCGGGTCGGCGGCCAGGGAGTGGGCGCCGGCGAGGCCTTCCAGGGCCAGGGCGACGGCGCGTTCGTCGCCCGTCGTGCGGGCCACGGCCAGGCCCTCGCGGTGGAGGGCCTCGGCGCGGGTCGCGTCGCCGCGCTGTTCGGCGGCGTAGCCGAGCTGGGCCAGGATCAGGGCCGTGCCGGAGTCGACGCCGAAGCGGCGGTTGAAGTCGAGCCACGGCAGCAGGAGTTCCTCGGCGGTGTCCAGGTCGCCGCGGTGGCGGGCGCCGATGGCGAGGCCCGTCTCGGCGAACTGTTGCGCGGGGCGGTGGGACTGCTGGGCGGCCAGGCGGGCGGCGCGTCGGTGGAAGTCGGTGGCGGCGGGGTCGTCGCCGGTGAGGAGGGCGAGTCTGCCGAGGCGGGAGAGGCGGAAGGAGACGTCGGTCCAGAGTTCGAGTTCCTCGGCGCCGCGCATGCCGTCGTGCTGGAGACGGGCGGCGGTGTCGTAGTCGGCGGCGATCTCGGCGAGGACGCCCAGCTGTTCGGAGGACTGCAACTGTCCCCAGCGGTCGCCGAGTTCGGCGAAGAGGGCGGCGCTGCGGGTGGCGTCGCGGCGCAGGGCCGGGAGATCGCCGCGGTAGAGGGCGCGGGTGGCCCGGGTGGAGAGGGCGGCGGCCTCGCCCCAGCGGTCGCCCGCCGCCCGGAACTCCGCGAGCAGCGCGTCGACGCGGGCGGCCTCGCGGGGCGTGTGGTCGAAGCCGCAGCGCGCGAAGGCGAGCAGCCAGCGCGAGCGGGCGTCGGCGGGAGTGGTGGTCGCGCGCTCGCAGGTCCTGCCGTGCGCGCAGCCGTCCTCGCCGGTGAGCAGGGCGAAGGCGGCGTACGCCGAGGCGGCGGCGGTGCGGAGGGAGGAGAGGGAGAGCGAAGGGGGCGGTGGCGGGGACGGGAGTGGGTCCGGGGTCTGAGCGGCGGTCGAGTCGGGGGGCAGGGGCAGGTTCAGGGCTCGGTCCAGGGAGCGCATGGCTTCGCGGAGACGGCCGCGCAGGAACCAGTACCAGGTGAGGGAGTTGACCAGGCGCAGGGCCGTGGGGGCGTCGGCGTCTGTGATGGACCAGTCCAGGGCGGCGCGGAGGTTGACCGTCTCGCGGTCGAGGCGGCGGAGCCAGGTGCGTTGCTCGGGGCCGCGCAGGGCGGTGGCCGCGTGTTCGGCGAGGGCGGCGAAGTGGAGGGCGTGCCGGTGGCGGGTGGTGGCGGTCTCCGCTGCCTCGTCGAGGCGTTCGAGGCTGTAGGCGGTGACGGATTCGAGCATGCGGTAGCGGAGTTCGGGGGTGTCGGCGGTGTCGGCGGTGTCGCCGGTGCCGGGACTCGTCGTCGTGGGGGCGAGGAGGGAGCGGTCGACCAGGCGGGTGATCAGGTCGAGGGCGTCGTCGTCCTCGACGCTGGCCTCGGGGTGGGCCGGGGAGGGCCGTGAGGGCAGGACTGCTTCCGCGCTCTCCAGGGTGAAGCCGCCGCCGAACACCGCGAGGCGGCGGAGGGCGCGTTGTTCGGGGGGCGTCAGGAGTTCCCAGCTCCAGTCGATCATCGCGCGCAGGGTGCGTTGGCGGGCGGGGGCGTCGCGGCGGACCTGGTTCAGGAGGCGGAAGCGGTCGTGCAGACGGTCGGCGAGGGCGTGGACGCCGAGGGCGCGTACGCGGGTGGCGGCGAGTTCGACGGCGAGCGGGATGCCGTCCAGGCGGCGGCAGATGAGGGCGGCGGCCTCGCGGTTGGTGTCGTCCAGGGCGAAGCCGGGGGCGGTGGCCCGGGCGCGGGCGGCGAACAGACGCAGCGCGTCCTCCCCGTCGAGCGGGGCGACGGCCTCCAGGGTCTCGCCGGTCAGCGCGAGGGGTTCCTGGCTGGTGGCGAGGATGCGCAGGTGCGGGGCGTGGCGCAGGAGTTGGGTGGTCAGTTCGGCGACGGGGGCGAGGACGTGTTCGCAGTTGTCGAGGACGAGGAGGAGGCGACGGTCGGCGAGGGCGCGGCCGAGGCGGACGGGACCGGACAGGGGGTCGGCGACGGTGCCGGTGTCGGGGGTGGCTGCGGTGGCGGTGCCCGTGGTGGCGGTCGCGATGGCGGCGCCCGTGGTGGCGGTCGTGGTCGTGGTCGCTTCCCGTGGCGCTTCCGGCTTCTCCTCCCCCGTCCACGCGTCGTCGCGTATGCCGAGGGCCGCCGCCACTGTGGACGTCACCTCGCCGCGGGTGCCCGCGAGTTCGGCGAGCCAGACGCCGTCGGGGAAGTCGGCCGCCAGGCCCGTCGCCGACTCCAGGGCGAGGCGGGTCTTGCCGACGCCGCCGGGGCCGGTGAGCGTGACCAGGCGCCCGGCAGATATCAGGGCCCGGATACGGGTGATGGCCTGTTCGCGTCCGATGAGGCCCGTGACCTGGGCGGGGAGGTTGGTCAGGGAACGCTCGGGCATGGGCTCAGGCACGGGCGTGGGTGCGGGCACAGGCGTGGGCGTAGGTGCGGGCGTGGGCGCGGAGGACGTGGGCACCGGTGCCGACAGCCGCGCGTCCTGGCGGAGCATGGCCTCGTGCAGGGAGGCGAGTTCGGGGCCCGGGTCGATGCCGAGATCCTCGGCGAGGCGCTGGCGCAGGGCGCGGTAGGAGTCCAGGGCCTCGGCCGGGCGGCCGGAGCGGTAGAGGGCGCGCATCTGGGCGGCCCGCAGCCGTTCGCGGAGCGGCTCGCGGGTGACCAGGGCCGCCAACTCGTCGGCGAGTACGGCGTGTTCGCCGAGGTCGAGGCGCAGCTCGGCCAGTGTCTCCTGCGCGGTGAGGCGCTGTTCCTCCAGGCGCGAGGCCGTCGGCCGCGTGAAGTCGGCGTCGCGGAAGTCGGCGTAGGCGGGGCCGCGCCAGAGCGCCAGGGCGTCGGTCAGCAGCGAGACGCGCGTGCGAGGGTCCGCGCCTGCGTGAGGGTCCGCGCCTGCGTGAGGGTTCGCCCCGGCGGCCGCCCCGGTCACCGCCCCCTCCCGCGCCCCCTCTCCGTACGCCCTCGCCGTCAGCGCCTCGAACCGCGTGGCGTCGACGTGTTCGCTCGGGACGCGCAGCTCGTATCCGGCGGGGCCGTACGCCACGAGGGCGCGGCCACCCGGTTCGGCCCGTTCCAGGGTGCGGCGCAGCTGGGAGACCTTCGTCTGGAGGGAGTTGGCGGGCGACGAGGGCAGCCGCGCGCCCCACAGGTCGTCGACCAGGGTGTCCACCGGGACCGGGCGGCCCGCCCGCACGAGGAGCGCGGCGAGCAGCGTGCGCACCTTCGGCTCCGGAGCGGGCACGACCGCCCCGTCCTCCGTGCGCACCGTCAACGGGCCGAGCACCTCGAATCGCATACGCCCACGTTAATCGGCCCTCGCCACCGCCGACGCGGGCCCGCCACGGCATCCCGCACCTGCGCCCGCGCCCTTCCCCCCACCACCAGCTCACACCCCGCTGACGGCCGCCCGTGCGTGAACCGTCAGTGTTCCGTGCGCGCTCCCCGGCACGGTGTTCCCGTGATCGCGACACCGCGGTCACCCGGGAAGCCACACGGCCACCCGGACAACAGCCACCCACAGACCCACCGCCCAAGGAGCCCCCGATGCCCGCCTCCCGCGAAATCCGTCTCGCCGCCCGCCCCTCCGGCGAGCCCACCACCGCCGACTTCGCCCTGGCCACCACCGAGGTGCCCGACCGGCCCGGCGCGGGTCAGGTCCTCGTCCGCAACCTGTGGATGTCGGTCGACCCGTACATGCGGGGCCGCATGGACGACGCCCCCTCGTACATCCCGCCCTTCCAGCTGGACGCCCCGCTCGAAGGCAGCGCGGTGGGCGAGGTCGTCGCCTCGAACGCCCCCGAGGTCCCGGTCGGCGCGACCGTCACGCACTTCCTGGGGTGGCGGGAGTACGCCGTGCTCGACGCCGCCGCCGTGACGGTCGTCGACATCGCGGTCGCGCCCGCCGAGGCCTACCTCGGCCCGCTCGGCGCGACGGGCCTGACCGCGTACGCCGCGCTGACCCGCACCGCTCCGGTGCGCGAGGGCGACGTCGTGTTCGTGTCCGCCGCCGCCGGCGCCGTCGGCAGCGTCGCCGGGCAGATCGCCCGTGAGCTGGGCGCCTCGCGGGTGATCGGCTCGGCGGGCGGCCCGGCGAAGACGAAGAAGCTCCTCGACACCTTCGGCTATGACGCGGCCATCGACTACCGCGCGGGCGGCCTCGCCGAACAGCTCGCGCAGGCCGCGCCCGACGGCGTGGACGTCTACCTCGACTCGGTCGGCGGCGATCACCTCCAGGCCGCGATCGGGGCGATCCGGCCCGGCGGCCGCATCGCGCTGGTCGGCGCCATCAGCACGTACAACTCGACGTCACCCGCGCCAGGTCCCGACAACCTCTTCCAGGCCGCCAAGCAGGAGGCCACCCTGCGCGGCATGCTCGTGACCAGCCACCTCGACCTGTTCCCGGAGTGGATCGGCCGGGCCGCCCCCCTGCTCGCCGACGGCACCCTGCGCACCGAGCAGACCGTCGTGGACGGACTCGACCGGGCGCCGGAGGCCTTCCTCGGGGTGCTGCGCGGGGCGAACACCGGCAAGATGCTGGTCCGTCTGGACACGGGCGCCGCCTCCTGAGCCGCGGCCCCGGCCCCGGAAGGCGGCCTCACAGGATCCGGAAGGCGGCCTCACAGGATGACGTGCGGAATGAACCTCGCGTACTCGTCCGTGATCAGGCCCGACGACTCCCGGATGCCGAGCCCGGCCGCCTCGTCCTCCACGACCCAGGCGCCGAGCACGACCCGGTTGCCGTCGAAGTCGGGCAGCGGCGCCAACTCCTGGTAACAGCAGGCCTCTTCGCGCACGACGGCGGGGGCGCCGGGCTCGTGGACCGTCACGCCCGCGCCCTCGCGGCCGAGCAGGGGCTTGGCGACGTAGCCGCGGGCGCCCTCGGCGGCCAGCTCGCGCGGGCCGTCCAGGTAGGCGGGGAGCAGGTTCGGGTGGCCCGGGTACAGCTCCCACAACACCGCGAGAAGCGCCTTGTTGGACAGGAGCATCTTCCAGGCGGGCTCGATCCACAGGGTCGAGCCCGTGCCGCCGCCGTTGTCGAGGGTGTCCAGGACGTGCGGCGCGAAGCGGTCCGTGGTCAGCCACTCCCACGGGTAGAGCTTGAAGCAACTCCGCATGAAGCGGAGCTTCTTGTCGACGAAGCGGTGCGAGAGGCGGTCCCAGCCGATGTCCTCCATGGAGATGGACTCCGTGGCGAGGCCCGCCTGGTCGGCCGTCTCGCGCAGGTAGGCGACCGTCATCAGGTCCTCGCCGAGCTCGTCGGCTGCGGAGTGCGCGAAGTACACCGGGCCGCCGGGCGGCAGCAGCGGGGCCTGCTTCTTCCAGGCGTCGACGAGACGCTCGTGCAGGGAGTTCCACTGGTCGGCGCCGGGGAAGCGCTCCTCCATCCAGAACCACTGGGGGCTCGCGGCCTCGACCAGGGAGGTGGGGGTGTCGGCGTTGTACTCCAGCATCTTGGCGGGGCCGCCGGAGCCGTCGTACCGCAGGTCGAACCGGCCGTAGAGGGAGGGCAGTTCGGCGCGTCGGCGCCAGGCCTCCGTCACGGCGCCGGCCACCCGCGGATCCGTGATGCCGAGGTCGGCCAGCCGGTCGTGCTCGACGATGTGCGCGGCGGCGGCCAGGCACATGGCGTGCAGTTCCTCGACGACCTCCTCCAGCGCCTCGACCTCGGGGAGCGAGAAGACGTAGTACGCGCTCTCGTCCCAGTAGGGGCGCAGGGTGTCGTCGGGGTAGCGGGTGAGCGGGTAGATCAGGCCCTGGTCCTCGACGGTCTGCTGCCAGCCGGGACGGGGGTCGATGGTGCGGCGTTCCATGGCGTACGTGTCTTCCGTGTCCGGGCCCGCTCAGCCGCCGCCGCTGCCGCTGCCCGAGCAGCCGAAGCCGTCGCGGTCGACGGCCTCGCTGCGGCTGAAGGTGCCGTAGTCGGCGCGCGTCCCGTCGACGTCGGCGTCGTAGTACCAGGCGGGGTCGGTACGGCCCGACGACTTGCCGGTGCCGCTTCCCGTACCGGTACCCGTACCGCTGCCCGTGCCGTACGAGCCGGAGCCCGTCTTGCGCCCCTTGCCCGTCGACGAAGAACCCGAGGAGCCCGACGCCCCCGCGTTGCAGCGCTGGTCGCCGATGATCTTGTACCCGCGGAGGGCGTCGTAGCTGTCCCGGTCCACGCAGCGCCGGTCCGGGTCCGAGCCGCAGGAGGTCAGGGCCGCGGCGAGCACGCCCATGCCGCCGAGCACGACCGTGCTGGAGCGCAGCCTCCGTGGTTGCTTCTGTGCCATGTCTTCGCCGTCCCCCGTTGGCGCGCGTCGTACGCGATGCGTCGCGCGCGCGTTGTCGTACGCGATGCGTCGTGCGTGTGCGGTCGTACGCGGCAGGGCGTACGACGTCGGCGCTCAGCGTAGGGAAGCCCCCGCACGCCGTGCCACCCGGCTCCACCGGATGTCCCTTGGGTCTCCTTTGACTCCCCTTCCTCTACAGTCACTTCGTGTCTCTTGGGATGATTTGCGCTCTCGGCTCAGCGGTCTGCTTCGGCACGGCCTCGGTTCTCCAGGCGGTCGCGGCGCGCGCGACCGCGCCGGGCACCGGCTCCGGTGTCGACCCGGCGCTGCTGCTGCGCGCCCTGCGCCAGTGGCGCTACCTCGCGGGCCTCGCCCTCGACGGGCTCGGCTTCCTGCTCCAGATCGTGGCGCTGCGCTCCATCCCGATCTACGCCGTGGGCGCGGCCCTCGCCGCGAGCCTCGCCGTCACCGCGGTGGTCGCCGCACGGCTCCTGCGGGTGCGGCTCAGCGGCGTCGAGTGGGGCGCCGTCGGGGTCGTCTGCGCGGGGCTCGCGATGCTGGGGCTCGCGTCCGGGGACGAGGGGGACCACGGCGGTTCGACGGCCCTGCGGTACGTGATGCTGGGCGTCGCCGTGGCCGTGCTGCTGCTCGGCGCGTTGGCGGGGCGGCTGCCTGACCGGGGGCGGGCGCTCGCGCTCGGGCTCGGGGCAGGGTGCGGATTCGGGGTGGTCGAGGTGGCGGTGCGGCTCGTCGACGACGTCTCGCCGGGGGCGCTGGTCACCAATCCGGCGGTGTACGCGCTGCTGGTGGGCGGGGGTGCGGCGTTCCTGCTGCTGACGTCCGCACTCCAGCGGGGGTCGGTGACGGCCGCCACCGCGGGGATGGTGATCGGCGAGACGATCGGGCCCGCGCTGGTGGGGGTCGTGTGGCTGGGTGACCGGACGCGGGAGGGGCTGGGCTGGCTGGCCGTCCTCGGGTTCGCGGTCGCCGTCGCGGGGGCGCTGGCGCTGGCACGGTTCGGGGAGGCGCCGGCGGACGAGAGCCCGGTGGACCAGGGCGCGCACGCCCAGGGAAACGCCCAGGGCGACGCCTGAGGCAACACCCAGGACAACCCCCAAAGCAACACCGGGGCGACGCCCAAAGCAACACCCGGGCCAACGCCCAAAGCAACACCTAGGGCAACACCCTGCACAACGCGTCCAGCGCCCCCGCCCACCCGTGCTCCGCCGGCGTCCCGTACCCCACCACCAGCGCGTCCTGCTGTCGTACCTTGGCGAGGGGGTGGCGGAAGCGGGCGAGGCCCTGGACCGCAAGGCGTTCCCAGTTGGCCGCCTGGACCACCGACTGCTCGGTGCCCGGCGGGAGTTCGAGGACCGCGTGCAGGCCCGCCGCGATGCCGGTGGCGCGGACGTCGGGGGCGCGCGCCGCCAGCGCCTCGACGAGCTGGTCCCTGCGGCGCCGGTAGCGCAGCCGGGCGCCGCGCACATGCCGGTCGTACGCACCCGACGTGAGGAACTCCGCGAGGGTCAGCTGGTCCATGGCGCCGCAGGACCAGTGCGCGTCGCCCTTCTCGCCGAGGACGTCGTCGAGCAGGCCCGACGGCACCACCATCCAGCCCAGCCGCAGGGCGGGGGCGAGGGACTTGCTGGCGGTGCCGAGGTAGACCACGCGCTCGGGGTCGAGGCCCTGGAGGGCGCCGACGGCCTGGCGGTCGTAACGGAACTCGCCGTCGTAGTCGTCCTCCAGGATCAGCCCGCCCTCGCGCCGCGCCCAGTCGACGGCCGCCGCGCGCCGGTCGGGGTGCAGCGGCATGCCCATCGGGAACTGGTGGGCCGGGGTGAGCAGGACCGCTTTCGACGCGCCGCGCGCGCCGCCGGCACGGCCCAACCCGTCGACGGACGTGCCCAGTTCGTCGAAGCCGAGGGGCGCCGTCCGCAGACCCTCGCGGTGCAGGAGGTTCCAGTGGATGTCCAGGCCGTACGACTCCACGGCCACGTCCCGCAGCCCGCGCCGCCGCAGCACCCGGCCGAGCAGGGAGAGCGCCTGCACGAATCCGGCGGTGATCACGATGCGGTCGGGCTCCGCGTACACGCCGCGAGCCCGCGCGAGATACCCGGCCAGCGCCTCGCGCAGCTCGATGCGGCCGCGCGGCCCGGCGTACCCGAACGCGTCGTTGGGGGCCGCGGCGACGGCCCGGCGGGCGGCCTTGAGCCACTCCGCGCGCGGGAAGGACGACAGGTCGGGAGTGCCGGGCTTCAGGTCGTACGTCGGCGCCCCGGCCCGCCTGCGCACCGGCGCGGTCCGCACCGGCGGCCCCGCCGCACTCCCCCGGGCCCCCGGCTTGGCGTGCGCGGGCGAGACCCGCTCGGCCACGCGCGTGCCCGAGCCCTGGCGCGCGGTGAGCCAGCCCTCGGCGACCAGGTCGGCGTACGCGTCGGCGACCGTGTTCCGGGCGATGCCGAGGTCGACGGCGAGGCTGCGGGAGGACGGCAGACGGGTGCCGGGGGCCAGCCGGCCGCCGCGCACCGCCTCCCGCAGGGCGTCCGTCAGGCCTCTGCGGACGCCGGTGCGGGGGCCGCCGCCGCCCGTTTCCAGGTGGAGGTCGACGCCCAGAGTGGCCCAAGGATCTCCCATGGAAATGGACCATACCCGTGGGCTACCCCAGCCGTAGGGTCATTGTCATGACGACGAACGAGACCCCCGCCGCGACAGGCGCGACAGGCGCGACAGGCGCGACAGGCGCGACAGGCGCGACAGGCGCGACAGGCGCGACCGGCACCACGAAGGAATACGTCCACGAGCACACGCCCCGCCTCGCCTGGGCCCAGCACGCTCCCGAGGTCTTCAAGGCCATGATCAAGCTCGACACGGCCGCCCGTAAGGGCCTCGACCCGGTGATCTTCGAGCTCGTGAAGATCCGCGCCTCGCAGATCAACCACTGCGCGCTCTGCCTCGACATGCACACCAAGGACGCGCTCGCGGCCGGCGAGAGCGTCGAGCGGATCATCCAGCTCAGCGCGTGGGAGGAGTCGCAGCACTTCTACACGGCCAAGGAGGTCGCCGCGATCGAGCTGACCGAGGCGATCACCGTCCTCACCGACGGCTTCGTGCCCGACGAGGTCTACGAGAAGGCCGCCCGGCACTTCGACGAGGCGGAGCTCACCCAGCTCATCGCCGCGATCACCGTCATCAACGCGTGGAACCGCTTCGGCGTCTCCACCCGCCAGGTCCCGGGCCACTACAAGCCGGGTGACCTCAAGTGAGCCCTCGTACCACGTACTTGGACCAGGGCGTCGCCGCGGCGATGGGCACGCTGAGCGCCGCCGCCAAGCGGGGGCTCGGCGATCCCGTCCTCGCCGAGCTGGTGATGATCCGGGCCTCGCAGATCAACGCGTGCGCGTTCTGCCTCGACATGCACGTCGACATCGCCCTGGAGAAGGGCGAGAGCCCCAAGCGGATCGCGCTGCTCGACGCCTGGGAGGAGGCCGGGGAGCTCTTCGACGCGCGCGAGCGGGCGGCCCTGGCGCTGACCGAGGCGGTCACGGTCCTCACGGACGGCTTCGTGCCGGACGAGGTCCACGCGACGGCCTCGAAGCACTTCGACGACGCCGAACTCGCCCATCTCATCGGCCTGATCGCCGTCATCAACAGCTGGAACCGGCTCATGGTGAGCCGTCGCATCGAGCCGGGCGGGCCCGCGTGGTGAGCGCCGCCGCCACGCTGCGCGCCCTGCACCACGACCGGGCGCCCGGCGATCCGCTGGTCCTGCCGGGGCCCTGGGACGCGGCGAGCGCCCGGGTGTTCGAGGAGGCGGGCAGCCCCGCGCTCGCCACGCCCAGCGCGGGCATCGCGCTCTCGCTCGGGTACGAGGACGGGCAGGTGCCGCCCAAGGAGATGTTCGCGGCGGTCGCGCGGATCAGCCGGGCCGTGTCCGTGCCGGTCACGATGGACGCGGAGACCGGGTACGGGCTCGGGGCGAAGGAGCTGGTGGACCGCGTCCTCGACGCGGGGGCCGTCGGCTGCAACCTGGAGGACTCGTACGGCGGGAAGGGGACGACGGGGGTCCTCCGGGACGCGCGGGAGCAGGCGGACTGGCTCGCGGAGGTGCGGGAGGCCGCGGGGGAGCGGCTCGTCATCAACGCGCGCATCGACACGTTCCTTCGGGGTGCCGTCGCGGTGGATTCCGCCCTGGAGCGGGCGGAGCTCTACCGCTCGGCGGGCGCCGACTGCGTGTATCCGATCCTCGCGCCCGTCCCCTTGATCCCCGCATTGCGGGAGGGGATCGAGGGACCCCTGAATGTGCTGGCCAGGGGGGACGGGCCCGCTCCCGGGGAACTGGGGGAACTCGGGGCCACTCGGGTCACCTTCGGGCCCGGGCTCCTGCACCGGAGCATGGCCGCCTTGCGGACCATCGCCGATGGGCTGACGTAGACGTGGAGATGCCGGGTGCCCCATGGACCGGCACCCGGCACCGGTGGTCGTGCCCACCCATGGGTCGTGCCCACCCGTTCCGCACGGCTGAACGGGTGGGCACGACGGAAGCCGGCCCTACTTGGGAAGCCACGCCTTCCACTTCGACGGGTTCTTGTCGATCCACGCCTTCGCCGCGTCCTGCGGCGACATCTTCTTGTCGGCGATCATGAGGGAGACCTCGTTCTGGTCCTCCTCCGACCACGTGAAGTTCTTCAGGAACTGAGCGGCCTCGCCGCCGTTCTTCGCGAAGTCCGCGTTGAAGTACTTCTGGAGGGGCGTGTGCGGGTAGGCGCACTTGATCTTGGCGGGGTCGGCGTCGCAGCCCTCCTTGTACTCGGGCAGCTTCACCTCCGTCATCGGCACCTTCTCGAAGAGCCACTGCGGCTTGTACCAGTAGGTCAGGAACGGCTTCTGCTGCTTGGCGAACTGCTCGATCTGGGTGATCTGCGCCGCCTCGGAGCCCGCGAAGACGACCTTGTAGTCCAGGTCGAGGTTCTTCACGAGGGCCTTGTCGTTCGTGACGTACGACGGGGAGCCGTCCATGAGCTGGCCCTTGTCGCCGCTCTCCGCCGTACGGAACTGGTCCGCGTACTTGTTGAGGTTCTTCCAGTCCGTGACGTCCGGGTGCTTCTTGGCGAAGTACGTCGGGACATACCAGCCGATGTGGCCGGTCACGCCGACGTCGCCGCCGGGGACGATCGTCTTCTTGTCCTTGATGTAGCGCTGTTCCTGCTCGGGGTGGCCCCAGTCCTCCATGATCGCGTCGACGCGACCCTGGCTGAGGGCGTCCCAGGCGGGGACCTCGTCGATCTGGACCTTGTCGACGCGGTAGCCCAGCTCGTGGTCGAGCAGGTACTCGGCGACGGCGACGTCCGCCTGCGCGCCGACCCAGGACTGGACCGAGAGGGTCACCGTCTTGGCGCCGGCGGCGTTCGCGTACGGGGACGCCTGCTTGGTCATGTCGGCCTTGCCGCACCCGCTCAGCGCGAGCAGGGCTCCGGCCGCGATCACGGCGCTCAGTGCGCGCGTACGTCCGCGCATGTCACGTACTCGCATGTCACGCCCCCTTCTTCGCGCGGCGCTCGGTGGGCTGCGTCACCCGGTCCAGCATCAGGCCGAGGCAGACGATGGCCGCGCCGCCGACCAGGCCGGACGCCAGGTCGCCCTGCGCGATGCCGTACAGCACGTCGTAGCCGAGCGCGCCACCGCCGACCAGGCCGCCGATGACGACGACGGCGAGGACCAGGACGACCGCCTGGTTGACGGCGAGCAGCAGCGCGGGGCGGGCCAGCGGGAGCTGGACCTGGCGCAGCTGCTGCCACTTGGTCGCACCGAGGGACTTCGAGGACTCCATCGCGGCGGGGCTGACCTGACGCAGGCCCTGCGTGGTGATGCGGATGACGGCGGGCAGCGCGTACACGATGGCCGCGGCGACCGCCGGGGCACGGCCGATGCCGAACAGGGCGACGACCGGGATCAGGTACACGAACTGCGGCATCGTCTGGAAGATGTCGAGGACCGGGCGCAGCAGCCGTTCGAACCGCGCGCTGCGGGCGGTCGCGATGCCGACGGCGAAGCCGATGACCATCGTGACGGCGACCGCGGCGAGGACCTGCGAGAGCGTGTCGAGGGACTTGTCCCACACGCCGAGCACGCCGATCCCGGCCATCGCGAGGACGGCGGTGAGCGCGGTCTGCCACGTGCCGATCAGCCAGGCGAGGGCCGCGACGAGGAGCAGCAGGGACCACCAGGGCATCCACTGGAGTCCGTCGCGGACCGGGTCGAGGACCCAGGTGGTGAAGTGCGCGGCCCAGTCGGCGGTGCCGCCGACGACGGGCACGCCGGTGTAGATGTGGTCGACCATCCAGTCCTTGGCGGTGTTGACCGGCTCGACGATGTTCACCGTCCAGGTCTCCGGCCAGTCCAGGCGGTCGGCATAGCGGAAGGCGACGGCGACCACGACGGTCACCGCGGCGGCGAGGCCCCAGCCGCGCCCGCCGGTCAGCCACGGGCTGCCGCCGGTGGCGTGGTCCGCGCCGAGGCGCTCGCCCGCGGCGCTCGTGACACGGTCGAGGACCACGGCGAGCAGCACGATCGGGATGCCCGCGGCGAGGGCCGCGCCGACGTCGACGGAGCCGAGCGCCTGGTAGACGCGGTCACCGAGACCGGCGCCGCCGATCATCGAGGCGATCACGGCCATCGACAGCGCCATCATGATCGTCTGGTTGAGGCCGAGGAGGAGTTCCCTGCGGGCCAGCGGGAGGCGCGCGGAGACCAGGCGCTGGCGGGCGGTGGTGCCCAGCGAGGTCACGGCCTCCATCACGCCGCCGTCGGCGCCGCGCAGGCCGAGCGCGGTGAGGCGGGCCATGGGCGGGGCGGCGTAGATGACGGTGGCGAGGACCGCGGCGGGGACGCCGACGCCGAAGATCAGGACGGCGGGCAGCAGGTAGGAGAAGGCCGGGAGCACCTGCATGGTGTCGAGCACCGGACGCAGCAGGCGGAAGACGCGGTCGTTGAGACCGGCCGCGAGCCCCATGAGCGCGCCGAGCACGACGGAGGCGAGGACGGCGACGACCATCAGGGCCAGCGTCTGCATCGTCGGCACCCACATGCCGAGCAGGCCGCACAGGGCGAACGAGGCGGCCGTGAGGGCCGCCAGGCGTACGCCCGCGACGCGCCAGGCGATCAGCGCGGCACCGGCGACGACACCGGCCCAGCCGCCCGCGAGGAGCACCAGGTAGACGGCGCGCACCGACAGCACGATGGCGTTGCTGATGTGCCCGAAGAAGTAGGTGAACAGCCAGTGGCTGTCACGGTTGTCGATGATCCAGTCGGTGGTCTTGGCCAGCGGCTCGGACAGGTCGACGGTGAGGGCGTCCGGCCAGGCGCCGGAGGCCCACTTGGCGTTCGCGATCGGCACGAGGATCGCCGCGGCGAGGGCGAGCAGCAGGAGCTTGCCGACGACGCGGTGACGCAGGAGCGCGCCGATTCCCGTATCTCGTACGGGACTTGATGCGGTGGCGGTGGCCATCAGGCGACCACCTCGCCCGTCTCGGGGGTCGTGCCCGCGACGACGGCGAGCAGCCCGGCGTGGTCCACCACGCCCAGGCAGCGCTTGCCGTCCATCACGCGCACCGGGAAGCCGGTGCGGGCGACGGCCTCGATGGCCTCGGAGACCTTGGCGTCGGGCGCGAGGGCCGCGCCGCGGGTCTCCTCGTCGGCGTCGGCGGGGCGCATGGCGCCGCGCACGGTCATCACGTCGGCGCGGGCCACGTCACGGACGAAGTCGCGGACGTAGTCGTCGGCCGGGGAGCCGACGATCTCCTCGGGCGTGCCGAGCTGGACGACGCGGCCGTCGCGCATCAGGGCGATGCGGTCGCCGAGCTTGAGGGCCTCGCTGAGGTCGTGGGTGATGAAGACCATCGTGCGGCCCTCCTCACGGTGCAGGCGGACGACCTCTTCCTGCATGTCGCGGCGGATCAGCGGGTCGAGCGCGCTGAACGGCTCGTCGAACAGCAGGACTTCGGGGTCCACGGCGAGGGCGCGGGCCAGGCCCACGCGCTGCTGCTGACCGCCGGAGAGCTGTCCGGGCCTGCGCTGCTCAAGGCCTTCCAGGCCGACCTTCTGGACCACTTCGAGGGCCTTGGCACGGCGCTCGGCCTTGCCGACGCCCTGGATCTCCAGGCCGTAGGCGACGTTGTCGAGGACCGAGCGGTGCGGCAGCAGGCCGAAGTGCTGGAAGACCATGGCGGCGCGGTGCCGGCGCAGTTCGCGCAGGCGGGCCTTGTCCATGGCGAGGACGTCCTCGCCGTCGATGGCGAGGGTGCCGGAGGTGGGCTCGATGAGCCGGGTCAGGCAGCGTACGAGGGTGGACTTGCCGGAGCCCGACAGGCCCATGACGACGAAGACCTCGCCCTTGTTGACCTCGAAGGACACATCGCGCACGGCGGCGGTGCAGCCGGTCTGCTCGCGCAGTTCGGCCGGGCTCAGGCCGTGCAGCGAGGTGTCCTCGGGTATGCGCTCGCCCCGGGGCCCGAAGACCTTCCAGAGGTTCTTGACGGCGAAGACGGGGCGTCCCGCCGCGCTGTCGTCGGTGTCCGTGGCGGTCGTCACGGTGGCCTCGCTCATCGGCCGTCACCGCCCAGCATCTCGGCACATTTCTCCCCGACCATGAGTACTCCGATCATCGGGTTCACGGCGGGCATCGTCGGGAAGACGGATGCGTCCGCGATACGGATTCCGTTCAGGCCCCGGATCTTCAACTCCGGGTCGACCACGGCGAGTTCATCAGTGGAGGCGCCCATTCGGCAGGTGCCGGCCGGGTGGTAGACGGTGTGCGCGGCCTTGCGCACCAGTTCGCCGATCTCGGCGTCGTCGGTGACCTCGGGGCCGGGGAAGACCTCGCGCTTGAGCCACTTCTTGAACGGCTCGGCCTGCGCGACCTGCCGCGCGAGCTTGATGCCGTCGACGAGCGTCCGCCCGTCGTAGTCGCCCTCGTCCTCGAAGTACCTGAAGTCGAGCGCGGGCTTGACCTCGGGGTCGGCCGAGGTGAGGTAGAGACGGCCGCGCGCACGGGACTTGGGGATGTTCGGGGTCATCGACACACCGTGCTCGGGGCGTTCGTAGCCGAGGCGCTCCGGGTTGTCGGTGAACGGGATCTGGTAGAAGTGGAACATCAGGTCCGGGCCCTTGTGGGCCGGGTCCCGCTTCACGAACAGACCGGCGTCCGAGTCCATCGCGGAGTTACCGGGCAGCGGCCCGTTGGTCTCCCAGACGATGACCGACTCGGGGTGGTCGATGAGGTTCTCGCCGACGCCCGGCAGGTCGTGCGCGACCGGGATGCCGAGGGCTTCGAGGTCCTTCTTCGGGCCGATGCCGGAGTGCATCAGCAGGCGCGGCGTGTCGACGGCACCGGCGCAGACGAGCACCTCGCGGCGGGCGGTGAACAGCTTCTCCACGCCCTCCTTGGTGCGGATGTGGACGCCGCGGGCGGTCTTGCCGTCGAGCTCCAGCTTGGTGGCCCAGGTCTCCAGGAACAGGTGGAGGTTGGGGCGGTCGCCGGCCTCCATGTGGGGGTGGAGGTAGGCGACGGACGCGGAGGAGCGCTTGTTGTTCTCCGGGTGGTACGAGAGGTCGAAGAAGCCGACGCCCTCCTCGAAGGGCTTGTCGTTGAAGCCGACGACCTCGGGCACGCCGAGGGCGGACTTGGTGGCCTCGACCCAGTCGGTGGCGATCTGGTTCTGGTCCTTCTTGGCGACGCGCACGATGTTGTTGCGCAGCTTGCCGAAGAAGGGGTCCATGGCCGTGGCGCCCCAGCCGGTCGCGCCCGCCTCTTCCCACTCGTCCCAGTCGGACGGCAGCGGCTTGAAGGAGATCAGCGTGTTGTGCGACGAGCAGCCGCCCAGCACCTTGGCGCGGCTGTGCAGGATGTGCGAGTTGCCGCGCGGCTGCTCGGTGGTGGTGTAGCCGTAGTCGAGGTCACCCCCCAGCAGACCGAGCCACTTGCGCAGCGTCAGGACGTCCTCACGGTCGATGTCGCTCGGGCCGCCCTCGATGACGGCGACGGTGACGTCCGGGTCCTCCGTGAGACGGGACGCGATCACCGATCCTGCGGTGCCGCCACCGACGATGACGTAGTCGAACTCGGTCTGGTCAGACATGCGTGGTGCTCCTCTTCCTGCGAGGTCGTGCCAAGGTGCTTGCGCGTAATGAGCGGGGGGTGCTTGGGGGTGCTCGAACTTCCGTACGCGGCGGGGTGCTAGCCCGCGAACCAGCGGACCGGCGCGGGCGCCAGGTTCTGGTAGATGTGCTTGGACTCGCGGTACTCGGCGAGGCCGGCCGGGCCGAGCTCGCGGCCGACGCCGCTCTTGCCGAAGCCGCCCCACTCCGCCTGCGGCAGGTAGGGGTGGAAGTCGTTGATCCAGATGGTGCCGTGGCGCATCCGGCGGGCCATGCGGCGGGCGCGGCCGGAGTCGGTGGTCCACACGGCGCCCGCGAGACCGTACTCGGTGTCGTTGGCGAGGGCGACGGCCTCGTCCTCGGTGGTGAAGGTCTCCACGGTCAGGACGGGCCCGAAGACCTCCTCGCGGACGACCTTCATGCCGCGGTGGCACTGGTCGAGCACGGTCGGCTCGTAGAAGTAGCCCTCGGCGGGGCGGATCCCGCTCGGCTCGGGGCGCTTGCCGCCGGAGCGCAGGACCGCGCCCTCCTCCAGGGCGGAGGCGACGTACATCTCGGTCTTCTCGCGCTGCTGCGACGAGACGAGCGGGCCGCACTCGACGCCTTCCTCGGTGCCGCGGCCGAGCCTGATCCTCTGCGCCCTGCGGGCGAGTTCGGCGACGAAGCGCTCGCGCACCGACTCCTCGACGATGAGGCGGCCACCGGCGGAGCAGACCTGTCCGCTGTGGATGAAGGCGGCGTTCAGCGCCTGGTCGACGGCGGTGTCGAAGCCCTCCTCGGTGGCGCAGGCGTCGGCGAAGACGACGTTGGGGTTCTTGCCGCCGAGCTCCAGGGCGACCTTCTTCACGCCGAGCGCGGCGGCCTGGGCGACCTTGGTGCCGGAGACGAGGCCGCCGGTGAAGGAGACCAGGTCGACGTCGGGGTGGTCGGAGAGCCGGGCGCCGACGGTGTGGCCGGGGCCGGTGACGATGTTGGCGACACCCGCGGGAAGACCGGCCTCGACGAGCAGTTCGATGAGCGCGACCGTCGTCAGCGGAGTGACCTCACTCGGCTTGATGACGAAGGTGTTGCCCGCCGCGAGCGCCGGGGCGATCTTCCAACTGGCCTGGAGCAGCGGGTAGTTCCAGGGGGTGATCATCGTGCAGACGCCGACGGGCTCGTGCACGACGACGCTGTGGATGTCGTCGGAGCCGGCGTCGACGACCCGGCCCGCGCCCTCACCGATCACGAGGTCGGCGAAGTAGCGGAAGGCGTCGGCGACGCAGTCCACGTCGACGCGGCCCTCTTCGAGGGTCTTGCCCGCGTCGCGGCTCTCCAGGAGCCCGATCTCCTCGCGGTCGCGCACGAGCAGGTCGGCGACGCGGCGCAGGAGCGCGGCGCGCTCGGCGACCGGCGTGCCCGGCCAGGGGCCCTCGTCGAAGGCCGTGCGGGCGGCTGCGATGGCGGCGTCCGCGTCTTCCGTGGAGCCCTCGGCGATCACGGCGAACGGCTTGGCGTCCGCCGGGTCGAGGATCTCGCGGGTGGCGCCGGAGGCGGCGCTCAGCCACTCTCCGCCCACATGGATGGTCTGTTGTGCGGACACGTCCCGTTTGCCTTCCGTTCCTGTCATTCGCCCCGCCTGTCACTCGCGGTAGCCGGGTGCACCTGCCCTGAGGTGGAGAAAGCATGCGCGTTCGATGGCCGAAAGTGCGCTGTGTCACTGCGCGTGCGGGCACTCGGGGCAAAAAGTACGCTCGATGCACGGTCTGTCACCGGAGGTGACGTAATGAACGGAATGCCCCGCAAGCGGGTGACGGGGAGCGCGGTCTGCTGTGTGGCGGCCCTGCTGGCTCTCTCCTCATGTTCGTCGGACGACGGTGGAAAGGACAAGGCGAGCGGCACGAGCAGCGCCGACAGCACCACGGGCACCGGGGGCGACGGCGGCGGGGGCAACGGCGTCGAGGACATGAGCGCGCAGCAGATCTCCGACAGGGCGAAGCGGGAGCTGCTCGACGCGAAGTCGGTGCACATCGCGATGCGGGAGACGGGCGCGGACGCCTCCGCGGACGCCACGGAGGACTCGGATCCGGACTCCGACGAACCGACGTCCATGGACCTGACGCTCGACCGGGACGGCAACTGCACCGGCAGCATGAAGATGGCGAACGGCGCCTCGCTGGAGCTGGTCAAGCGCGGCGACAAGGTGTGGATGAAGCCGGACGAGACCTTCTGGAAGACCCAGGTCCCGGGCGGCGACGGCGAGGCCGCCGCCGAGATCTTCAAGAACCGCTACATCCACGGCAGCACGAAGGACGCCATGCTCAAGGATGTCGCCGAGGTCTGCGACCTCGGCGGGATCCAGCGGGACATCGAGGACGACTCCGACGACGCGAAGACGCTGGAGAAGGGCGGGCCGACGACGGTCGACGGCACCCGCGCCATCCCCCTGACCGGCACGGAGGACGGCAAGGAGACGACGCTGTACGTCGCCGCGGAGGGCAGGCCCTACCTGCTCAAGGCGGTGGAGAAGGGCGACGGCGACGACACGACGACGACCTTCTCGGACTACGACGAGCCGGTCCCGACGCAGACGCCGTCGGCGGACGAGTCGGTGGACGTGTCGAAGCTCCAGGAGCAGTTGCAGACGGTGTGAGGGCGGTCGCGGACGCCGTCGGCGCGGTCACGGACGGCTTCAGCACGCCCGCGGGCGGCATGGGTCAGGCGGCGCCGACGGGCTCCTCGTCGTACTCCGGCTCGTCCTGGGCCTGCAGCCCCGCCAGCCACAGCGGCATCAGCCAGTGCACGACGAACACGCTGAACAGGACGGGGAAGATCAGCCCCTCGGCCTCCAGGCCCATGAGCCCGGCGGCGCCGACGGCGACGGTCACGCCGAAGAGGAGCCACATCATCAGGTGCTGGGCGCGGGCCTGCACGCGGTTCTTCTCGGCGCGCTGCCGCTCGTCGAGGGCGCGGGCGCGCAGTTCGAGCAGGCCGCGGGTGGCACCGTTGATCGCGCCGGTCGCGACGAACCACGGCAGCATGATGCCGAACATCCCGTACGTCGCCCAGCGCTCGTCCCCGAGCACGGAGTAGAGCCAGCACGCGATGCCCAGCGCGGTCAGGACCATGTGGGCGACGACCACGGCGCGGCGGCGGGGCCCGGTGGCGTACAGCGGAGCGCCCTCGCGGCGATTCATGATCGCGTACATCCGCCGGTCGTAGCCGGTCATCCGCTGCTGTCCGCTGTTGCCGTCCATCACTGGTTCCTCCCGTAGACCTGATCCGTGAGCGGGCGAAACGGTTCGAGGGAGAACAGCGCCTCGACCGGCAGCTCGAAGTACTTCGCGATCTTCAGCGCGAGGTCGAGGCTCGGGTTGTACTGCCCCCGCTCGATGTAGCCGATGGTCTGGTAGTGGGCTCCCACTGCCTCGGCCAGGCTCTGGCGTGACACCTTTCGTTCGGCGCGCACCATCGCCAACCTGTTGTGCACTTGCTCGCTCATGTATAAGAAGTACTACATTCATGAGCACGGCAGCAACAGATCGAGCACGTACCAACCGGCACGAGCGAGCAGGAGAACGAGGAGAGATGTTCGGCGGCAAGCGGGAACTGATGGTGATCACCCTTCGCGACGCGGACACGGTCGCGGACGAGCTGCGCGAGGCGCTGGCGACGGCCGACCCGGCGGAGCGCCCCGGTCTGGAGCGCGCCCTGGAGGTCGTCGCGCGGACGGCGGCCACGCCGGACGCCGAGGTCCGCGGCCGCTGGGCCCTGCGGCAACTGGCCGCCGCGGGCCACACGGGCCCCGCCGACTCCGTGCACGCGGTCAAGGCCCTGCGGCAGGCGGAGCCGGGCCTGAGCCTGGTGACGGCGGTGCAGCTGTCGAAGGAGGCGGCGGCGCTGGAGGGGGCGGGCGGCGCCTGAGCGAGGGCACGGGCGGGCCCGGGCCGGGACGCCGCCGGGCACCTCAGCCCGCGCCGTCCCCCTCCCCCTCCCCGTCCCGCGTCAGCAGATCCCGCGCGCACCCCCGCAGCCACGCGTGCGCCGGATCGGCGTCGTGCCGGGGGTGCCAGGCCATGCCCAGCGGAAGCAGCGGCAGCTCCAGGGGGATCTCGAAGGTGACCAGGCCGAGGGATTCCGCCAGGGGGCAGGCCCAGGAGGCGGCCAGGCCCACCAGGTCCGTGCTGAGCAGGACGAAGACGGACGACGAGAACGTCGCCACGCTGCCCACCACCCGCCGGTTCAGGCCGAGTTCGGCGAGGGCGCCGTCCACGGGACCGGCGAGGCGCCCCCTGCGCGAGACGGTCAGATGGTCCGCCGCGGCGAACCGACGGGGCGTCAACTTGCCTTTGAGCAGCGGGTGTCCGGCCCGCGCGAGGCCGAGCATCCGGTCGTCGCGGAAGTGCTCCACGCGCACCTCGGGCGCCGTCGAGTCGATGACGCCGAGCTCCAGGTCGGCGTCGCCGTGCCGGAGCACGGGCGTGTCCACATGGCTCTCGCCGAGGAAGCGGAGGCGCACGCCGGGGGCCTCGGCGGCGGCGCGGGCGAAGAGCGCGGGGCCGTAGGCGGCGGCGAACGCGTCGGAGCCGAGGATCGAGAACGTACGGGAGACTGTGCGCAGGTCGACCGCGCCGGGCCCGGCGAAGAGCGCGCGGGCCCGCTCCACCACCGCGCTCACCTCGGCCCGCAGCGCCAGCGCGTGCGGCGTCGGCACCATCTGCCGGCCCGCCCGCACGAGGACCGGGTCGCCGAGCGCCTTGCGGATGCGGCCGAGGGTGCGGCTCATCGCGGGTTCGGACAGGTGCAGCCGGCGGGCGGCCCCGGACACGCTCTGCTCCTCCAGCAGGACGTCGAGGGCCTGGAGCAGATTGAGGTCGAGCCCGCCGGGACCGGCGGGTCCCGCGGCGGCGGCTCCGGATTGCGTCACACGCATTCATCCCCTGCAAAAGATGCACTGGAAAGCAAGTCAGGACCGAGCCTACGGTGACAGGGCATCCCACGCCACGACGCTCCCCGGGAGGAGCCTTGTCCTCGCCTGCCCTGAACCCGCCGCAGTCGCCCGACTCCCCGACGCCGCCCGTGCGGCCGGAACCTTCCGCGACCGCCCCGCCCCCCGGGCCCTCCGCACCGGCGAAGCCGCCGCTGAAGCGCTCGACCCTCCTCGCCCTCTGCGCCTGCGTCCTGGCCGCACAGGGCATGGTCGCCGCCATCAACCTCCTTGTCCCGCAGCTGAGTTCGTCGGGGCTGCACCTCTCGTCCAGCGAACTCCTCTGGACGGTCGACGCGTACGTCATCGTCTTCGCGGGGCTCCTCATCCCGGCCGGCGCGCTCGGCGACCGGTACGGCCGCAAGGGCGCGCTGCTCTGCGGACTCGGCCTCTTCGCGGCGGGCGCGGCCGTCAGCGCCCTGGCCACCGCGCCCGCCGTCCTGATCGCCGGGCGCGGTGTCTCCGGTGCGGGCGCCGCGCTGGTCATGCCCGCGACCATGTCGATCCTGATGCGCGTCGCGCGGCCGGAGGACCGGCCGCGCGCCGTCGCCTCCTGGACGCTCGCCGCGGGGCTCGGCGGGCTCGCGGGCAACGTCGGCGGCGGACTCGTCGGCCAGTACCTGTCCTGGCGCGCGCTGTTCTGGGTGATGGTGCCGCTCGCCGCGCTGCTCGCCCTCGCGGTGGCCCGTACGGCTCCCCGTACGGACAAGGAGACCGGCGCCTCGGCGCCCGCCCTCGACCCCCTGGGCACGCTCCTGCTCACCGGCGGTCTGCTCGCGCTGCTCTTCGGCATCATCGAGAGCCCGCTGTACGGCTGGACGTCGGCGCGCATCCTGGCCGCCTTCGCCACGGGTCTTGCGCTCGTCGGGCTCTTCGCCGCGCACGCCCTGCGCTCGCGCGCGCCGCTCTTCGACCCGCGCGTCTTCGCCTCGCCCCGGCTGCGCGCAGCGACCCTCGGCACGGCCGTGAGCTTCTTCGGCCTCTTCTCGCTCTTCTACGTCAACTCGCAGTACCTGCAGTACGAGAAGGGGTACGGCGCCGCACGCGCGGGCCTCGCCATCATCCCGCTGACGATCGGCATGGTGGTGGTGCCCAGGTTCGCCGCACGCTGGTCACGAAGCCCCCGGCCGCTGGCGGGCGGCGGCCTGCTCCTGATCGGCCTGGGCCTGCTGGGCGCGTCCACCGCCGACGCGGGGACGCCCTACGCGGTCTACGCCTGCTGGCTGCTGACCATCTCGGCGGGCACCGGCCTGTGCATGCCCACGCTGACGCTCAGCGTCGTCGGCTCGCTCCCGCCCCTCCAGGCGGGCCTCGGCTCCGGGCTCAGCACCTCGGCACGGGAGGTCGGCGCCGCGCTGGGCGTGGCCGTCACCGGCACGGTGCTCGCCGGGCACGCCTCGGACGGCTTCGCCGACGGCATGACGGCGGCACTGCGGATCGTGGCCCTCGTGGTGATCGCCGCGGCGGCGCTGGTGGCGCTCGGCTACGGCAGGCCGCGGCCCCGCGCATGAGGGCCGCACACGAGAAAGCCCCCGGCGACCGCCGGGGGCTTTCTCGTACATCACTGCATCTGAGGCATCAGATGAGGCCGAGACCGCGCACGGCCTCGCGCTCCTCGGCGAGCTCCTGCACCGAGGCGTCGATGCGGGCGCGCGAGAACTCGTTGATCTCCAGGCCCTGGACGATCTCGTACGTGCCGTCCTTGGTGGTGACGGGGAAGGAGGAGATGAGCCCCTCCGGAACGCCGTACGAACCGTCCGAGGGGATGCCCATGGAGGTCCAGTCGCCCTCGGCGGTGCCGTTGACCCACGTGTGGACGTGGTCGATGGCGGCGTTGGCGGCGGAGGCGGCCGACGAGGCGCCACGGGCCTCGATGATCGCGGCACCGCGCTTGGCGACGGTCGGGATGAAGGTGTCGGCGAGCCAGGCCTGGTCGCCCACGACCTCGGCGGCGTTCTTGCCGGCGATCTCCGCGTGGAAGATGTCGGGGTACTGGGTGGCGGAGTGGTTGCCCCAGATGGTGAGCCGCTTGATGTCGGCGACCGACGTGCCCGTCTTCTTGGCCAGCTGCGACAGGGCGCGGTTGTGGTCGAGGCGGGTCATCGCGGTGAAGCGCTCGGCCGGTACGTCCGGGGCGGCGGCCTGCGCGATGAGCGCGTTGGTGTTGGCGGGGTTGCCCACCACGAGCACCTTGATGTCGTCGGCGGCGTGGTCGTTGATGGCCTTGCCCTGCGGCTTGAAGATGCCGCCGTTGGCCTCCAGGAGGTCACCGCGCTCCATGCCCTTGGTGCGGGGGCGGGCGCCGACGAGGAGGGCCACGTTCGCGCCGTCGAAGGCGACGTTCGGGTCGTCGCTGATCTCGATCGAGTTCAGCAGCGGGAAGGCGCAGTCGTCGAGCTCCATGGCGGTGCCCTCGGCGGCCTTCAGCGCCGGCGTGATCTCAAGAAGGCGCAGGTTGACCGGCACGTCCGCGCCGAGCAGGTGGCCCGAGGCGATGCGGAAGAGCAGCGCGTAGCCGATCTGGCCGGCCGCGCCGGTGACGGTGACATTCACGGGAGTGCGGGTCATGGCGATCTCCGTAAGACAGCTGGCGGTGGGGGTCCCTGTCCCTCGGATCCCCTATTTCCTGGATCCCCGCCGACGCCGCCTCGATTCTCGATCGCCTCTCGATGATCGATCTCTTGGCATCAAGAGAGATCCGCCGTCAGGCTATCGCGCCCCGGCTGTGCCTGGCTCCCGGGTGGGTGTGGCCCGGCCCACAGCGTGTTCCCCGGGGCGGCCGCCACCTCGGGAGAGGGAGTGTGGCGGCCGCCTGTGGGGGTGTGACCACTCCCGTGGGGGTACCGTGCGCTTGCCCTCCGGGGGACAGGTCATTCCCCCTCCCCCACGACTTTCTGCCCCGCCCCCCTCAACGCCCCCTCCGGACCGGACGTTTCCCCCTCACCCCCTGAACGGGCCCGCGCTCCCCCGCGCCGGGCCTGGGGCCCCCTTGACCACCACCCGGCACGGTCCGGCTGCGCCGGGGCTTGAGCCACACTCATCGCCCCCCGGCACCGTGAGCTGCCCCGCCTGCACCGGGGCGGGAGCCTCCTCTATCGCTGCCCGGCACCGGGGGCTGTGCCCACCCGTTCCGCCTTGCGGAACGCCTGCCCACAGCGGGAGCGGCCAGTTCGCCACCGCGCCGTCGCCCACAGCGGGGACGGCCGGTCTGCTGCCCACCGGGCGCGGCGCGGGCGCATCGGCCCCCACCGGGCCGCACGCGCCCGACCGGCCCGAGGGGACGTGGGGGTATGTGCGAACGGAGCACCGAGCACACGTTGGCGTCTTTGGACTTGGGGCGCGGCGCAGGGATGGCGAGTACGCACATACCCCCGCGGCCCCGCCCCCGAGACGAAGCGAGCGCGGACCGGCAGACGCCAACGCAGCCCCGCCCCACAGACGAAGCAACCGCGCAGACCTGTTCAAGCGCAGGCGCCTACTGACCCGTGCAGCCCGTCTGCCCCGTCGTCAGGGTCGCGCAGGCCTTGGAGGACGTGCCGGTCTTGGACGGGACCATCGGCGTGTACGCGTCGAAGTCCTCGTTCACCGTGCCCTTCTGCTTCGCCCCCGCGCCCCCACCGGACCCCGTGATCGTCACCTCGTCCCCCGGCGTCGCCTGCGTGATCCGCGCCCACGCGGCCCCGCACGCCTTGCTGTACCGCACCTCGACCAGCGTCTTGCCGATCGTGGCCCGCGAGGTCGTCTTCGCGAGCTCCCCGCCGCAGCCCATGGTCTCGGGGTCCTTGCCCGCGCAGTCCGCGCCGCCGCACTCGACCCCGGCCGGCAGGTCGGAGTCGCTCGCGCTCGGCGTCGGCGACGGCTTCGCCTCGTCGGAGCCCTTGTCGTCCCCGCCGAACCCGGTCAGGAAGACCGCCGCCGCGATGACGACGAGCGCACCGACCACCCCCGCGAGGAACATCGTCAGCTTCCGGCGCCGCCGCTGCCCGTCGGGCGATCCCCCGCCCGACGGCGGCGCCCCGGCCACGCCCAGCCCGCCACCGCCACCGCCACCGTCGAAGGCGGACGCCGAGACATCACCGTACGCACCCTGCGGAGGCACCGTCGGCACCATTCCGGCCACCCCGGCCGGCCCGGCGACCCCGGTCGCCCGCCCCGCCGCACCGGCCCCCGCGGAGCCGTTGCGCGGGACGCTCCCGCCGCCCCCCTTGGCCGGCTGGGGGGACGTCGGCGCCGGCTTGGCGGACTTGGCGGAACCCGGAGGATTCGGACCCAACTCCCCCAGCGCCGCCCGCGCCTGGGAGATCCGGATCGCCTGCATCGTCATGTCGTGCCGCATCTCGGAGCGGCTCCACGCCCGCTCCGCGAGCTCCCACATGGTGATGAGGTGCACGGGCTGCGTCCCCGTCACCTCCGCGAGCGCGACGATCGCGCCCTTGGGCGCGAGCAGCCGACCGTTCAGATAGCGCTCCCAGGACGTCTTGCTGTACCCGGTCCTGTCCGAGACCGCCGCGATGCTGAGACCACTGCGGTCGACGAGCCTGCGCAGCTGGCTGGCGAACTCCCTGACCTCCGGATCGAGCTCGTCCGGTAGCGCCTTCCAACGTGGCATTGCTCCCCCTATCCCCCCGTACGTGCCTGTCCAGCCCCCGCACCGACCCGCGCGCTCCCCGCTCCTGGGCTACCCAGAGGGATGCGCGGAGCCAGGATGTCAGTTCCCGCTGTGGGGGCGCACGGGAGCATTCGGGCCACCGGCGCGCACCGTCACACTCCCCGAGCCCCGTCGGTCAGGACCGCGGTCCTGACCCGCCGTCCGCGACCCAGTGTCCCACCGGTGTCCCGCCCCGCGACGCGGAACCCCAGGCAGCGGCCCGGGACGTCCCAAACCGTCCCGCTTGCGGGAGTTGGCCCTTTTTCGGCGGTGCGTGACACGGAAACATCGAGGGCAGTCAGCGCACCACTAGGGGGATCACATGCGCAACACCCAGGGCCGCTCGAAAAGGCTTCTGATGACGGCCGTGGCCGTGACGGCGGGGGCGGGCCTCGCGCTCGGCGGCACCGCGTCGCTCGCCCAGGCCACCGGACCCCACGTCGTCGACGGCAAGGGCGCCGCGTACAACGACTGGGGCGACGAGGGCGACCTCTCGCGCTGGAGCCACGCGGACAGCAACGCCACGCGGCTGTGGCAGACCGTCCTGTACGCGGACGGGGCGAAGTGGAAGGACTCCAACGGCCAGCGGCACGCCTTCAAGCTGTCGGACATCGACGGCCGCTTCGGCAAGCGCACCGAGTCGGCCACCAAGTACTGGCAGCACAACGAGGACCTGGAGGACGTCGACGGCATCGCGGGCAAGGAGACCTTCGGGGCCGCGGACGACTTCCTCGACGGGCCGAACGGCAGCGGCGGCTGGATCACGTACAGCGGCTACAGCCGCGACGTGACGTTCAAGCGGCTGGACGGCACGTACTACGTGAAGGTCTACGGCCAGTGGAAGAAGGCCGCGTACGACTGGCGCAGCTGAGCACCGCACACACCGAGGGGACCGCCACCGACCGGCGGTCCCCTCGGCACGTCCGGGCCCGGCTCCCCCGGGCCCGCCCCCTCAGCCCATCCCGACCCCCCGCGCGAGGATCCACAGCAGTCCGACGAGCAGCAGCGCGGCGAGGGCGAGCGCGCCGCAGGCGACCCCGCGCCAGGACGGGGCGTGCCACCGCCGGCCGCGCACGGCACCCGGCACCGCAGAGAAGTCGATCGGCTCCCACCACGGGACGGTCGGCTCCTCGCCGCGCGGCCACCCTCCGTCGGCCGGCGCCCGGTCCACCGCCACGGCGGCCGGCGCCTCGCCGCCCTCCGCCGCCGCCCCGCCCCGCGGCCACGCCCGCACCGCCAGCTCCCAGCGCGCGCCGAAGCGTTCGGCGTCGACGCCCGCCACCCGGCACAGCGCGGCGACCGCCTGGCGGGGCGGGGGCTGCTGGGCGTTGAGATAGCGCTGCCAGGACGACTTGCTGTACGCGGTCCGCTGGCCGAGCGCGGCCAGGCTGAGCCCCGTGCGGTCCTTGAGCAGCCGCAGCTGCTCCACGAAGTGCCGTACCTCCGGGGGAAGGTCCCCAGGAAGCGGCTGCCAGCCACCAGCACCCATGGCCCACCCCCGAGCCTCGCCCACTCCGCCCCGGCGGGCCACGCCCGCTTGGCCCAAGTGACGGCCGCCCGACACCGTTTGGTTCCTGCCGGCTCCGGCGGGCGGCACCGCACGCCCCGGACGGCCGCGTCACAGGCTTCGGAGCAGGCTCGTTGCACGCCCCGAACACCTTTGCGGAATGGTCACCTCCGTGCCACAGGGGCCTGGCATCCCTTGAACGGGCCGGGCGGGTCGATGACTCTGGATCTCGAGCAGAACGCACCGCTTACATCGGTGGATTCCAGCAGGAAGCGCGCTCCCCAGAACGGCGGCGCCCGTCCTCCCACGGGGGAGAGGACGGGCGCCGTCTCGCGTGCGGGGACGCACCCGACGGGCCCCCGGGGCCTCCGCGGAGTCACCTACCGAAGCACTCGCGGGCCCCTCCGCCCGCAGGCACCAGGCACACCCGCGCCCCGGCGGGACCGTGCGCCGCCGCCGTCATCCGGGTCGCCAGATAGCGCCGGGCGTCCCGCGCGTCGGACGCCGCGACCGCCTTGCGGGCCGCGCCCGGCAGCGTCAGCTCGACCCGGTCGCCGGGGCGCAGCCCCCGGGCCCGTACCCACACCGCGCGGCAGGCCGTGCCGTGGCGCAGTTCGACGCGGCGCGCCGGCGCGAAGTCCCGCGCGGCGAGCGAGGCCACCTGCCCCTGACCGCCGCAGCCCATCCGCACGGGGTCCTCGCCCTCGCAGGCCCGTCCGACGCAGCGCGGCTCGTACGGCGCGGGCGTGGTCGCCCGCGCCGTGCCCGGCCCGCCCCGCGCCCCGTCCCCCGCGCCGAGCCCCGCCACGACCGCGAGGCCCGCGAGCACGGCCGCCGCGGCGGCCCCCACGACGAGCGCGGCGCCCCTGCGCCGCCGCTCCGCCGGACCGGCCGTCCCCTGACGAGCGGTCCCGTCCGCCGCGTCGGGCGCGGGAACCACCGCCACCCCGCCCCGCGCGGCCCGCCCGCTCCACGCCGCGTCCGCCAGTTCCCACAGGGCGAGCGACCGCCCCGGCTCCTCCCCCGCCAGGGCGCACAGCGCGACGACCGCCTGCCGCGGCGCGGGCTTCTTGCCGTTGAGGTACCGCTCCCAGGACGACTTGCTGTACGGCGTGCGCAGCGCGAGCGCCGCCAGGCTGAGCCCGGTCCGCTCCCGCAACTCCCGCAGCTGTGCGCTCAGTTGTCCGCACTCGGGCGGCGCGGCCGCCTTCGTCTCCCCCTCCGACACGCTCACTTGCGCAACTCCCCCCAGGTGTCGGGCCCCACGATCCCGTCGTCGACCAGTCCGCGCGCCCGCTGGAAGCGCGTGACCGCCTTCTTCGTGCCCTCTCCGTACGCGCCGTCGACCGCGCCCGCCCCGAACCCCGCCCGCTTCAGCAGGCATTGGGCCTCCACGACCTCCCACCCGCTGCCGCCCCGGTCGAGCAGCGCCTCGCGGGTCAGGCTGTGGCCGGCGTACCGGGCGCCGTCCTCCCGGCCGTCCGCGCAGTCGTACGTACGCCCCTTCTCGTACGCGTAGACGCCCCGCCCCCGCTCCTGCCCGCCCCACCACGCGCCTCCGGCGAGCAGCCCGGCGCCGAACGCCACCGCCACCGCCAGCGCGGCCCCGGCGACCGCGAACCGCAGCGGCACGAGCCTCGGCCGCCGTTCCGGGGCCGGGTCCGGGTCCGGATCCGGGTCCAGGGCCGGGCCCCCGTCCGGGTCCGCCGGCGGGGCGGTTGCGCCGGTGGTCCCTGCGGACGCCGTCACCACCTCGTGCAGCACCAGGAGCCGCGTCGGGTCCGCCCCGCACACCCGCGTCAGCTCCACGACGGCCTCGCGCGGCACGGACAGCTTTCCGTTGAGATAGCGCTCCCAGGAGGAGCGGCTGTACGAGGTCCTGGCGGCGAGCGAGGCCAGGCCGAGACCGCTGTGGTCCTTCAACCGGCGGAGCTGGACGACGAGTTGCCGTTCGCGCTCCGTCAGCGAGGCGGGAAGTTCCTTCCAACGCGCCATGTTCGTCCCCCTTTCCTCCCACGATGACGGACGCCCCGCCGCCGGTTCCCCGGCACCCGCGGCGCCGTCCCACGAACGCGTCGTCACACCGGACGTCCCCGCAGGTCAGGGCGTGGGACGTCCCCGAAAGAGCGACTTCGGCCCTGTCTTGTGGCCATCGGTGCGGACGGCTCGGCAGAGTCGGTGGGGCAACGGCACGAACCTCACGAAGGGAACCCGGACATGAAGTACGGCAAGCGCCTCGCCGGCGGCCTCATCGCCGCATCCGCCCTCCTCGGCACCGGCCTCGCGGCGGCCCCCGCGGCCTCCGCCGTGGAGGTCCAGGGCACGGCACCGGCCTGCGTCAAGCGGGACGTCATCAAGCACAAGAAGTACGTGAAGGTGACCAACCTCTGCGGCCAGGCCATGCACCTGAAGGTCGTCATCGACTGGGGCGGCGACTCGCCGTGCCTCACGTACCAGCACGGCGAGCAGTGGGAGTGGAACTGGGGCCGCGGCTCCTACGGCAAGGTCGTCACCTGCTGAGTCCCTCCGTGGGCACGTGGTCCGTCCGCCCCGGGGGAGCGGACGGGCCCCGGCCCGCGCCCGGGCGCCCGGCCCCGCCGCCGCGCGCTCAGGCGCCCGGACCGCCCGCGCCGGGCGTCACGAGCCCCGTCTCGTACGCCACCACGACCGCCTGCGCCCTGCTGTCCAGGTCGAGCTTGCTCATCGTGCGGTTGAGGTGCGTCTTGACGGTGGCCTCGCTGATGTAGAGCCGCTCGGCGATGTCCGCGTTGGTCAGGCCGCGCGCGATCAGCTTCAGGACCTCGACCTCGCGCAGCGTCAGCACCCCGAGGTCGGGCGGCGGGCTGCCGCCGTCCGCGCCGGGCCCCGCCGTCTGGCGCGCGAACGCCTCGACCAGGCGCCGCGTCACGCTCGGCGCGAAGAGCGCGTCACCGCCGCCGACCGCGGCCACCGCGGCAAGCAGCCGCTCCGGCCCCGAGTCCTTGAGCAGGAACCCCGACGCGCCGGCCCGCAGCGCCCCGTACACGTACTCGTCGAGGTCGAAGGTGGTGAGCACCAGGACGCGCGGCGCCGGATCGGCGGCCTGCTCCAGGATCTTCGCGGTGGCCGTGATGCCGTTCATGCCGGGCATCCGGATGTCCATCAGGACGACGTCGGGCCGGGTCCGCGCGGCCAGCTCCACGGCCTCGTCGCCGTCGCCCGCCTCGCCCACCACCTCGATGCCCGGCGCGGCGCGCAGCAGTCCGACCAATCCCGCACGAATGAGGAATTGGTCGTCGACGACGAGCACTTTGATGCACGTGGTCATCCGGTCATTCCGTTGCGTCGTCCCCCCGCGCCGCGGCCCGCGCCGAGGTCGGCAGGGTGAGACGCACCGCGAATCCCCCCTCGCTCAGCGGGCCGATGCTGATCGTCCCGCCGTAGAGCTTGGCCCGCTCCCGCATCCCAAGCAAGCCATGCCCGCTGCCGGTCTTCACTCTGGCCGGATTCACCCCCTTTCCGTCGTCGGTGACGGAGACCTCGATGTGCCCGGCGCGGTAGGCGAGTTCGACCTCGGCCGCGGCTCCGTGGGCATGCTTGAGGACGTTGGTCAGCGCTTCCTGCACCACGCGGTAGGCGCAGAGCTCCACGCCGGGCGCGAGCGGCCGGGGCGTACCGGTGACGCGCAGTGCGACGGGGGCTCCCCCGGCGCGCACCCGCTCGACCATCTCGTCCAGGCGGGCGAGCCCCGGCATCGGCGCCGCGGGGGCCTCGCCCTCCGGCCCGCCGTCCTCGGCCCGCAGCACCCGCAGCATGCGGCGCAGTTCCTCCAGGGCCTCACCGCTGGTGCCCGCGATGGTGCCGAGCGCGCTG
Organism: Streptomyces sp. NPDC052114; assembly: GCF_040680155.1. Lineage (NCBI taxonomy): Bacteria > Bacillati > Actinomycetota > Actinomycetes > Kitasatosporales > Streptomycetaceae > Streptomyces > Streptomyces sp. NPDC052114. The sequence continues at coordinate 479,280 of NZ_JBFAWC010000005.1, forward strand.
CGCGCCGTGGCCGGGTCGGTGCCGAAGACGAACGTCGCGAGGCCCGCCTGCACGGAGATCACCGACATGTGGTGGGCGACCACGTCGTGCAGTTCGCGCGCGATGCGGCCGCGCTCCTCGGCGACCTCGCGCCGGGCCCGCTCGTCCTGCTCGCGCTTCAACTGCCGCGCCAGTTCGGCCGATCGGCGCGCCACGTACCCGAAGCGCAGGATGACCAGGGAGAAGCCGGCGGCCTGGCCGACGACGGACGCCATCACGGCCTGCTCGCTGATCGCGCCCGCGTAGATCCACACGGCGGTCATCAGACCGGCGCAGGCCAGCGAGGTGCGCAGGGGTCTGAGGGAGGCGACGGTGTAGAGCATGAGCATGGGGCCGAAGGTGCACACCACGGGCCAGTAGCCCGCGGTGACGTACGCGATCCAGGCGAGGTGCACGACGATCAGCACGGTCAGCGGGGCCTTGCTCCGCGCCACGACGGGCACGTTGACCAGTGCCAGCAACGCGTAGCCCACGGAGTCGAGTTCCGGCCAGCCCTGCGCCGCCGACTCCTCCCCGAGCAGCACGGCCACCGTGGTCAGGGCGACCGCGATGAGCACGTCGACGATGAGGGGGCGGATCCGCATCGCCGCAGCGTAACCCGCGTATGGGCGGCGGAACGTCAACCAGCCGCGGTACCGCGGAAGTTGTAGGAACCGCGCGACTACGGCGCCGGGAGCAGACGAAGGTCAACCCTGAGTGCGACGACACGTTCCGCTTCGGGCCGTAGCGTCGTGCACCGGACTGGGCCATCGCCATCGGGGGAGGCAACGGGGGGAACCTGGTCCGTACGACGGTGGCCCGTCCTCAGGTGTGAGGACGGGCCACCGTCGTGAGTCGTGCCGGTCCGGACCGGCGGCGCGCTCGATCGCGAAGTGCGGCATGCGGTTTGCGGCGTGCCACCTGCTGCCTGCTGCCTGCTGCGTACCGCGTGCGCTAGATCGTGTAGTGGAGCGTGTCGTCCAGGAACGGGATCTCCAGCCACGGATTGGGCTGCGCCATCATCGCCAGGAGGGCGATCGCCAGGCCGAGTGCCCCATATGTGACCATGTCCGTGAACCGCGAACGGACCGCCAGCATCCCCACGTCCGGCAGCGCCCAGCGCAGCACGGCGCCGCCGATGAGGGCGAGGCCGATCAGCAGCGTGCCGACGCGGAACACGTCCAGCGCGGTGAGCAGCAGCCCGAGCCCGACCAGCCCGACGACGCCGAGCAGCGGCCACTGCCGGGCCGGGGCGGGGGCGTCGCCGGGCGCGGCGCGGCCGCCGCCCTCGGGCCGCGCGGTGTCGCGCGTGAACAGCGGGAAGCGGCGCGACACCTTCCGCGGCCGTCCGTCGGGCCCCGGCGCGCTGACCGCGCCCTTGGCCACGGGAGGCTCGGGGGTGCGCTCCGGGTCAGGTCCTGCGCTCATGGGCTCGGCCCCTTTCCGGTTCAGCCCGCGGAGCGTTCCGCGGCCTCGACGACGTTCACCAGGAGCTGGGCGCGGGTCATGGGGCCGACGCCGCCCGGGTTCGGGGAGATCCAGCCCGCGACCTCGGCGACGCCCGGGTGGACATCGCCGACGATCTTGCCGCTCGCGTCGCGGGAGACGCCGACGTCCAGGACCGCGGCGCCCGGCTTCACGTCCTCGGGCCTGATCAGGTGCGGCACGCCCGCGGCGGCGACGATGATGTCGGCCCGCTTCAGGTGCGCGGCGAGGTCGCGGGTGCCGGTGTGGCACTGCGTGACCGTGGCGTTCTCGGACTTGCGGGTGAGCAGCAGCGGCATCGGCCGGCCGATGGTCACGCCGCGGCCGACGACGACGACCTCGGCGCCCTTGATCTCGACGCCGTGCTGGCGCAGCAGCGTGATGATGCCGAACGGGGTGCAGGGCAGCGGCGCGGGCTCGTTGAGGACGAGGCGGCCGAGGTTCATCGGGTGCAGGCCGTCGGCGTCCTTGGCCGGGTCCATCAGCTCCAGGATGCGGTTCTCGTCGATGCCCTTGGGCAGCGGGAGCTGGACGATGTACCCGGTGCACTCCGGGTCCTCGTTGAGCTCGCGGACGACCGCCTCGATCTCTTCCTGGGTGGCGGTGGCGGGCAGTTCGCGCTGGATCGAGGCGATGCCGACCTGCGCGCAGTCGCGGTGCTTGCCCGCGACGTACTTCTGGCTGCCCGGGTCGTCGCCGACCAGGACGGTACCGAGTCCGGGCGTGACGCCCTTCTCCTTCAGGGCCGCCACGCGGGCGGTCAGTTCGGACTTGATCGCGGCTGCGGTGGCCTTGCCATCGAGAATCTGGGCGGTCATGACCCCATCTTCCCGGATGAGGCCCGCCCGGTACCAATCAGGGCACTCCCGCGGCCCACCAGCCCGTTCAGGAGGTTGCACTTGCACAACACATAGGGAATGCGGCTGGACAAATAAGCCATGCCTAAAGAACGATATGCGGCACAGTGCCGCGGGCAGTGTCGGGGGGACGGACCGCATCTGTAGAACTTCCTCCGTGATGTGCCGCGTCGTCCCCGCACTACCCGACGGAGGAAGACCGCCATGAGTTACGGCGACCCGAACAACCCCTACGGGCAGCCGCCCCAGCAGCCCCCGGCCGCTCCCGGGTACGGCTACCCCCAGCAGGGCCCGCCCGGCGTCCCGCCGCAGCAGGCCTACGGCTACCCGCAGCAGCCGGCCTACCCCGGTTACCCGGGCGGCAACATGATGCAGCAGTCGATGCCGGGTCTCCTGATGACCGCGCGGGTCTTCCTGTTCCTGATCTCGTCGGTGCAGATCCTGTTCGCGATCATTTACCTGTACGTCGCGGCCGTCGCCAATGACGTCTCCGACAGCGCCGACGACTTCGGCCTCGGCGGCGTGGGCGACGGCGGCGACGCCGTGGCCGGGATCGCCGTGGTCGCCGCCCTGATAGCCGCCGGCCTCGCGACCCTGTCGATCACGCTCGGCGTCAAGTTCGGCCGCGGCGGCCAGGGCATTCGGATCACCACCGTCGTGTACGGCGCCCTCGGCGGCATCGTCGGCCTGATCGCCCTCTTCGTCGGCCTCGACTCCGGTCTCGCGACCGCGATCATCGGCCCGCTGATCTGGGTCGTCTTCGCCGTCATCATCACGATCGCCCCGGTCGTCCCCAGCGGCACCGCCTGGTTCAACCGGCCGCGCTACTGAGCGGCTTGGGCCTCTCGCGGCACGCAGACGGCGGTGGCCGTGTCCTTCCCCCGGGCCAGCCGGAAGACACCGGGG
>NZ_JBFAWC010000005.1:482555-510623 GCF_040680155.1 Streptomyces sp. NPDC052114
CGCACTCGCCAGGCCCGCCCTGGAACGCAAGCTCCGGCGCGAGCTGGGCGGCACGGCGCCCGGACGGCCACCGCCGTTCGTACGTCGGGTCCCGTTCGCTGGAAGAACAGTCGGGTCCCGCTCAGGGGAAGATCAGTGGAAGAAGTGCCGCGTCCCCGTGAAGTACATCGTGACGCCCGCCTTCTTCGCGGCCTCGACCACCAGCTCGTCGCGGACCGAACCGCCCGGCTGCACCACGGCCTTGACGCCCGCGGCGGTCAGGATCTCCAGGCCGTCGGGGAAGGGGAAGAACGCGTCGGAGGCGGCGTAGGAGCCACGCGCCCGCTCCTCGCCCGCCCGCTCGACGGCGAGCTTCGCGGAGTCGACGCGGTTGACCTGGCCCATGCCGACGCCGACGGAGGCGCCGTCCTTGGCGAGCAGGATCGCGTTGGACTTGACCGCGCGGGACGCCTTCCAGGCGAACGCGAGCTCGGCGAGCTCGCCCGCGTTGAGCGCATCGCCCGTGGCGAGCGTCCAGTTGGCGGGGTTGTCGCCGTCGGCCTGGAGGCGGTCGGTGACCTGGAGCAGCGCGCCGCCGTCGATCTGCTTGACCTCCACGGCGTTGGACGGCGCCTGGTGAGCGCGCAGGACGCGGATGTTCTTCTTCTTGGTGAGGACTTCGAGGGCGCCGTCCTCGTACTCGGGCGCGACGATGACCTCGGTGAAGATCTCGGCGACCTGCTCCGCCATCTCCTTGGAGACCGGGCGGTTGACGGCGATCACGCCGCCGTACGCGGAGATCGGGTCACAGGCGTGCGCCTTGCGGTGCGCCTCGGCGACGTTCGCGCCGATCGCGATGCCGCACGGGTTGGCGTGCTTGATGATCGCGACGCAGGGCTCGTCGTGGTCGTACGCGGCACGGCGCGCGGCGTCCGTGTCCGTGAAGTTGTTGTACGACATCTCCTTGCCGTGCAGCTGCTCGGCCTCGGCGAGGCCGCCCGTGCCGTCGACGTAGAGGGCCGCGCCCTGGTGCGGGTTCTCGCCGTAGCGCAGCACGTTGTCGCGCGTGTACGTCGAGCCGAGGAACTCGGGGAAGCCGGACTCGTCGGCCGCGGCGTAGTCGTCGGCGAACCAGGAGGCGACGGCCACGTCATACGCGGCGGTGTGCTGGAACGCTTCTCCCGCGAGACGCTTGCGCGCGGTGAGGTCGAAGCCGCCCGCCTTGACCGCCGCGAGCACGTCCGCGTACCGCTTCGGGTCGGTGACGACCGCGACGGAGGGGTGGTTCTTGGCGGCGGCGCGGACCATGGAGGGGCCGCCGATGTCGATCTGCTCGACGCACTCGTCGGGCGTGGCGCCCGAGGCGACGGTCTCCTTGAAGGGGTACAGGTTCACGACGACGAGCTGGAAGGGCTCGACGCCCAGCTCGGCGAGCTGCCGCCGGTGGTCCTCCAGGCGCAGGTCGGCGAGGATGCCCGCGTGGACCTTCGGGTGGAGGGTCTTGACCCGGCCGTCCAGGCACTCGGGGAAGCCGGTGAGCTCCTCGACCTTGGTGACGGGCACGCCCGCGGCGGCGATCCGCGCGGCGGTCGAACCGGTGGAGACGAGCTCGACGCCCGCCTCGTGCAGCCCGCGCGCGAGCTCTTCCAGGCCGGTCTTGTCGTAGACGCTGACCAGCGCGCGCTTGACGGGGCGCTGCGCGGCGGACGCGTTCGTAGCTTCGGCGGTCACGGGATAAGAACCTTTCGTCCCTCAATGCGGTAGCCGTGCCGGGCCAGACGCCCCACGACATCGACGAGCAGCGTGCGCTCGACTTCCTTGATGCGCTCGTGCAGAGCGCTCTCGTCGTCCTCGTCCCGTACCTCGACCACGCCCTGGGCGATGATCGGGCCGGTGTCGACGCCGTCGTCGACGAAGTGGACGGTGCAGCCGGTGACCTTCACGCCGTACGCGAGCGCGTCGCGCGCACCGTGGGCCCCCGGAAAACTGGGCAGCAGCGCGGGGTGCGTGTTCACGAACCGCCCGCCGAAGCGCGCGAGGAACTCCTTCCCCACGATCTTCATGAACCCGGCGGAGACCACCAGGTCCGGCTCGTGCGCGGCGGTCGCCTCCGCCAGGGCCGCGTCCCACTCGTCGCGGGTCGCGTGGTCCTTCACCCGGCAGACGAACGTGGGGAGCCCGGCGCGCTCGGCGCGCTCCAGGCCGACGATGCCGTCGCGGTCGGCGCCGACGGCGACGATCTCGGCTCCGTAGGCCCCGGGGCCCTCGGCGCGGATGGTGTCGATCAGGGCCTGAAGATTCGTGCCCGACCCGGAGACCAGCACGACGAGTCGCTTGGGACGCGCGACCACAGCGCTCTCGGCCACAGCGGGGCCCTTTCTCGGAAGGTGCGTCTTTGTACGGTCGTACGAAGGCTTCGAGCCCCGCTATACGGGGAACTCTACGAAGCGGCCGACCGTCAGCAACGATACCGGCACACGGAACCGCCCCTCACGGGACGGGGGCGTAGGCGGGAGGTAGCGTCTGGGGGGAAGGCGCCTGAATACCGACGAATGCCGAGTTGCCGAGCCGCGCGACGGCTCCACCACGGCCCTACCAAGGGGAAGACGCACACCTGATGCCGGACCGTAGCCGCCCTTCGTCTCCACCGCAGGACTCCGATTCCCAGGGGCCGGAGTCCCGGGGCTCGGGTGCCCGGGGAACGGGCAAGGACGACGACAACCCCTTCGCGCCACCGCCTGAGGGGACACCGGACCGGCCGTGGCAGCCGCGCCGTCCCTCGGGCGACTCCGCCCCGGACGGTTCCCAGGGCGGTGAGCAGGGCTCCCCGTGGGGCAGCCAGTGGAGCGACCGCCAGCCCGGCCGCTCCCCCGGCGGCTTCGGCGACCGCCCCGGCCAGCAGGGCGGCCCCCAGCAGGAGGGCCCCTCCGGACCGGGCAACGGCGGCGGGCTGCGCTGGGACCCGACGGACCCGGCCCAGCGCCGCGCGCGCTACGCCCTGCTCTCCGGCATGTGGGCCTTCTTCTTCGCACTGTTCGGCTGGCGTTACGTCGCGCTGCTGCTCGGCGCGCTCGCGCTGATGTGGGCCGTCCAGGCGCTGCGGGCCAAGCCGCGCACGCCGGACGCGACGGCGCCCGCCGCCCAGGGTGCCGCTCCCCGGGCCGACCAGCCGGCCGCCCGGCCGTCCACGCGGCCGCAGACGACGGCCGCGGTCAGCGGCCTGGTGACGGGGGCGCTCGCGCTGGTGATGGTGGCGGGGACGTTCACGGCCCAGCTGGTGTACCGCGACTACTACACGTGCGTGGACGACGCCCTGACCAGCGCGTCGAAGCAGAACTGCGAGGACCTGCTGCCGAAGCAGCTGCGTCCGCTGCTGGGCGAGCAGGACGACGACTAGCGCGGACCTCTCCTCCTGGGGACCCGTTCACTCCGCTGCCGGGGTGGGCGGGTTCTTCGCTTGTGGGCCCCGCTCGGGGGCGCGCTCAGGGGCGTCCCGTTCGCCGGCCTCCTTCAGGGCCTGCCAGCGGGCCTCGCGGGCGGTGTCGTCGTGCCAGGTGGCGGCGGGGTCCATGTCCGGGGGCTGCGGCAGGAAGTCGTACGGCTCGAAGAGTTGAGGTGCCGGGGCGGGCGGCCCGTCCGGGGCTTCCGGGGCCTTCGCGGACGGGGCCTCCGGGGGCTCCGGAGCGTCCGGTACGGCAGGCGCGTCGTCCGCCGTCCGCGCGGACCACGGGAGCCGCACGCGCGGAAGCCGCACCTGCGGGACCCCCCTGCGCGCCATCCGCATGCGCGGCTCCCGCATCTTCGGCAGCCGGGGCCGCGGCACCCATCCCCACCGCCCCGCGCCGGACGGCTCCCGCAGCCGCCAGGCCCGCAGCCCCAGCGCCGTCGGCACGCCGACCAGCGCCATCCAGCCCAGCGCCGCGGGGCCCACCTGCCACCACACCGGCCCGAACTCGGCGAGCACCGCCACGCCCATCGGCCCGCCCGCCAGCGCCGCGAGCACCGCCATCGCCGCCCCGCACAGGGCCGCCGCCACCGCCGCGCCCGCGGCCGTCCGCCCCCGCGACCAGGCCTCGTCCCGCTCCCCGAAGGCGGGCGCCGCCACCTGGACCGTGCACCACGCCACCACGAGCCCCGCCACCACGGGCACCGCGGCCACCGACCAGCTCAGCGGCGACCCCGGTCCGGCCGGCGGCACCGCCGCGAACAGCGGGAACGGCGGAAGGAGCGGCCCGGCGTCCACGGCCAGGGGCCCCGCGACGCTTCCCGTGCCGAGCGCGACACCGGGTCCGAGGCCGTAGGCCGCGCCCCACACCGCCGCGTTCGGCACCAGCGCGAGGGCCAGCAGCAGCACCGCGAGCCGCCCCGACCACACGTCCGTGACCTGCGCGAACGACATCTGCATCGGTCCCGCGCGCAGCACCAGCGACACCGCGACGAGCAGCGCGCCGCCCCCGACGAGCACCACCGTCCCCGCCGCCGCGGCCCGCGCGAGGGCCAGCGCCCGACGCCGCACGAAGAAACCGCGTACGAACAGCCCCCGCACCCCGTCGGGCAGCGCGGTCAGCGCGCGCCGCAGGAACCCCGGCAGCGGCCCGCGCGGACGCCCGTGCGCCGTCCACACCCCGAACCCGGCCGCGCCCACGGCGAGCAGCGGCACGTGCACGCCCGCGCCGATCCAGTCGGGCCGCAGCTCACCGCCCGCCGCGTAGAGCGCCGCCGCCGCGCCGACCAGCAGATAGCCCGCCACCACCCCGCACCACGCCGTCCGCACGGGGTGCCCGCGCCCCTCGGGGGCCGCGGCGTCCCGCGCCGCCCGGTGCAGCAGCCAGCACGGCAGGACGACGAGCAGCAGCGGTGTCACACCGATCGGCGAGGGTGTCCCCGAGAGCGTGTCCGTCCTGATCAGCTCGGTGCCGTGCGCGAGAAGCCACAGCCCCGCCGCGACGTGCAGCGCCCCGCCGGGACCGCTGTCGGGATACGGCGAGCTGATCCACAGCACCATCACCAGGACGGCGAACGAGCCGAGCCCCAGGCCCGCGGCGACGGCCCCGCCGACCACGCAGGTGGCCAGTCCGGGCGAACGGTCACGGGCCCGTTCGCGCGGCGGCTTCAGGGGCGGCGACGAGGCGCTGTGCTCGGTGGTCTGGGTCACACGGCCATGCTCCCAACGACACGCGCTTTCTCGTCGTAACAGGCGAATACCGGATGTGTCGCTCAAGATACGTTTATGTACTTTTTCGTACGGCGGAACGGCTGAGACATGACCCAGAGCCCTCCCGTCCCGCTGCCGTCCCCCAAGGAACGCCGCAGGCTGCGCGAGGCAAAGTCGCTGAGCCAGGCCGACCTCGCCGCGAAGGTGGGCGTCACGCGCGAAACGGTCCGCTCCTGGGAAACGGGCCGCACCAACCCCAGGGGCCGCAAGCGCGAGGCGTACGCGAAACTCCTGAACGCGATCGCGGTGGAGAAGGCGGGCAAGGCGAACACCGCGGACAAGGCCGCGACGACGGCCGAGAAGGCCGAGTCGACGCCCAAGACGGCCGAATCGGCCGAATCGGCTGGAACGGCTGGAACGGCCGGAACGACTGAAGCGCCCAAGGCGAGCGGGAGGGCGGAGAGGACGGCCGAGGAGCCGGTCGCCACCGCCCCCGTCGCGGGCGGGCGTTCCGCACCGCGCAGAGGTTCGCCCTTGCTCGGCCGCGTACGGGGCCGCGACATCGGGGACGGACGCGCACGCCCCGCCGACGGCGGCAGGTCCAGGACGCGACCCGAGCCGGCCGCGAAACGCGCGGCGAAGCCGCAGGGCCCCACGCCGGTGGCGGCCGCCGCGACCGCCGTGCGGAACGGCCGTCCGAAGCCGAGGCCGGACGCGCGGCGCAAGGCGGATCCGAAGCCGGGGGCGGCCCGGGAAGCCCGGCCCGAGGCCCCCGCGCAGCCCGCCCACGGCACCTTGACCCCGGCCCAGGCCTTCGACGCCCTCTGCGCCCGCACGGCCCCCGCCCTGGTCCGCCAGACCTACCTCCTGACGGGCCGCAGGGCCCTCGCCCAGGAGTCCGTGGAGCGCGCCTTCCAGACGGCGTGGCAGCGCTGGCCCGAGGTGGCCGTCGACCGCGACCCCGCGGGCTGGGTCCGCGCCGCCGCGTACGAGTACGCGATGTCGCCCTGGCACCGCTTCCGCCCCAGCCAGCGCCACCCCGACGCCCCGCCCGCCGCACCGGCCGACCGCGCCTTCCTCGACGTACTCCTGGACCTGCCGCCCGCGCAGCGCCGCACCCTGCTGCTGTACGACGGCGTCGGCCTCGACCTGCCCGAGACCGCGGCCGAGACGGAGGCGAGCACGCCCGCCGCCGCGAACCGCCTGCTGCACGCGCGCGAGGCGATCGCCGCGCGGCTGCCCGAGCTGGCGACCCCCGAGGCGGTGCACCGGCGCCTGGGCGAGGTCGGCGGCGCCGAGAAGCTGCGGACGCCGAAGGCGGACCGCGTGCGCACCGGCAGCGAGCACCGGGCCCGCTTCTGGACCCGGGCGGCGATCGCGTTCACGACGCTGATCATCGGGGCGACGGCCCTGACCCTGAAGACCGCCCCGACGCACTACGAGCCCCCGCAGTCCCCGGGCAAGGCGATCAGCGGAGTACCGCCCCGCATGGGTCCGGGCCCCCTCTCGTACGAGGACGAGGAACTCCGCGCCAGACTCCGCACGCAACTCCCGAACGGCCCGGAACGCCTGGCACCGCGGCCGGAGTAGCGGCCCGCGCGGCTCGCGCCAGAAAACGAAAGCGGGCCTGCACCTCGCAAGAGGTGCAGGCCCGCTTTCAGAGGCTGGGGTCAGCCCGCCAGGATGGCGCGCGCCAGCTTCGCCGTCTCGGTCGGCGTCTTGCCGACCTTGACGCCGGCGGCCTCAAGGGCCTCCTTCTTCGCCTGCGCGGTGCCGGAGGAGCCGGAGACGATGGCGCCGGCGTGGCCCATGGTCTTGCCCTCGGGCGCCGTGAAGCCGGCGACGTAGCCGACGACCGGCTTCGTCACGTTGGCCTTGATGTAGTCCGCCGCGCGCTCCTCGGCGTCGCCGCCGATCTCGCCGATCATGACGATCAGGTCGGTCTCGGGGTCGGCCTCGAACGCCTCCAGGGCGTCGATGTGCGTCGTGCCGATGACCGGGTCGCCACCGATGCCGACGGCCGAGGAGAAGCCGATGTCACGGAGCTCGTACATCATCTGGTAGGTCAGCGTGCCGGACTTCGAGACCAGGCCGATGCGGCCCGGCTTCGTGATGTCGCCCGGGATGATGCCGGCGTTCGACTGGCCCGGGGTGATGAGACCGGGGCAGTTCGGGCCGATGATGCGGGTCTTGTTGCCCTTCGACTTCGCGTACGCCCAGAAGGCGGCGGAGTCGTGGACGGCGATGCCCTCGGTGATGACGACGGCGAGGGGGATCTCGGCGTCGATCGCCTCGACGACGGCGGCCTTGGAGAAGGCCGGCGGCACGAAGAGGACGGAGACGTTGGCGCCCGTCTTCTCCATGGCCTCCTTGACCGTGCCGAAGACCGGGACCTCGGTGCCGTCGAAGTCGACGGACGTGCCGGCCTTGCGCGGGTTCACGCCGCCGACGATGTTGGTGCCGTCACCCAGCATGAGCTTGGTGTGCTTCATGCCCGTGGCACCGGTCATGCCCTGGACGATGACCTTGCTGTCCTTGTTGAGGAAGATAGCCATGGCTGTTCTGTCCCTCGTCCCTTACTTCGCGGCCGCGAGCTCGGCGGCCTTGTCGGCCGCGCCGTCCATGGTGTCCACACGCTGCACGAGCGGGTGGTTGGCGTCGGACAGGATCTTGCGACCCAGCTCCGCGTTGTTGCCGTCGAGGCGCACGACCAGCGGCTTCTCGACCTTCTCGCCCTTGGAGGCGAGCAGCTCCAGGGCCTGCACGATGCCGTTGGCGACCTCGTCGCAGGCGGTGATGCCGCCGAAGACGTTGACGAAGACGGACTTGACGTCCGGGTCGCCGAGGATGATCTCCAGGCCGTTCGCCATGACCTCGGCGGAGGCGCCGCCACCGATGTCGAGGAAGTTCGCGGGCTTCACGCCGCCGTGGTTCTCACCGGCGTACGCGACGACGTCGAGGGTGCTCATGACGAGACCCGCGCCGTTGCCGATGATGCCGACCTCACCGTCGAGCTTGACGTAGTTGAGGCCCTTGGCCTTGGCAGCAGCCTCGAGCGGGTTGGCTGCGTCCTTGTCCTCGAGGGCCTCGTGCTCCGGCTGGCGGAAGTCGGCGTTGGCGTCCAGGGACACCTTGCCGTCCAGGGCCAGGATGCGGCCGTCCTTGGTCTTCACCAGCGGGTTGACCTCGACGAGGAGCGCGTCCTCGGCGACGAAGGTGTCCCACAGGGTCACCATCGCCTCGGCGACGCCCTCGGCCACCTCGGCCGGGAACTTCGCCTGGGCCACGATCTCGCGGGCCTTCTCGATGTCGACGCCGTCGACGGCGTTGACCGAGACCTTCGCGAGGGCCTCGGGGGTCTTCTCCGCGACCTCCTCGATGTCCATGCCGCCCTGCACCGACGCCATGGCGAGGAAGGTGCGGTTGGTGCGGTCCAGGAGGTACGAGACGTAGTACTCCGCCTCGATCTCCGGGGACAGCTCGGCGATCATCACCTTGTGGACCGTGTGGCCCTTGATGTCCATGCCGAGGATGTCCGTCGCACGGGCGACGGCCTCGTCCGGGTCCGCCGCCAGCTTCACGCCGCCGGCCTTGCCGCGGCCGCCGACCTTCACCTGCGCCTTGACGACCGACTTGCCGCCCAGCCGCTCGGTGGCCTCGCGCGCCGCCTCAGGCGTGTCGATGACTTCACCGGCCAGCACCGGTACACCGTGCTTGGCGAAGAGGTCCCTCGCCTGGTACTCGAACAGGTCCACGCGCGTCCGTCCCTTATCCGTGATCTCGCTGCTTTGCGGTCAGCTGTCTGCGTGGGCGTGCCGCGGAGGGCAACGTGACTGCGCTGTCACAGGGGAGGCGTAGGACGGAGTCCATTACGCGGCATGTCCGTCCCGCAGGTTATCGCCGCAGGACGTAGGTCCCTAAATTGCAGATCACATTTGGGCGGTGATGACGGTCACAGATCGTGTCCGGCGCGCCCGGGCGGGCGGGGCAAGGGGCGGCCCCCGCTGCGTCAGGGGCCGCCCGTTTGCTCGCGTTGCTCCAGCGATCAGCTGTTCTCTCAGGCGGTGTACGGGACCTGAGAGGCGACGGCCTCGTATGTCGGCAGGTAGTCGGGCGCCACGTCGCCCGTCACGCCCTGGACGCCGGTGACGGCGTTGCCCGCGACCGCCCGGGCGTCCGGGGCGACCGTTCCGGCCACGTCCTGCGCGAACGGCTGCACCTGCGAGACGACACCGCCCGCGAACGGCCGCACGTCACCGGTGACGCCCTGCGCCAGCCCGTGCGCGCTGCCGCCCACGCCCTGCACGACGGGCTGCACCTGGTCGGTGACGCCCTGCACGAGCGGCGTGACCGAGCCGACGACCCCGCCCGCGAACGGCCGGGCGTCGTCGCCGACGACCGCCTGCGCGAACGGCGGGACCTCCCCGACGACCCCGCCGGCGAACGGCTGCACGTCACCGACGACGCCCTCCGCGAGGTACGACACGTCGCCCACGGCCTGCCCGGCGACCGGCAGCACGCCGTCGACGGCGGTGGCGGCGACGGGCGGCAGCACGGAGGCGGCGGTCTGGTCGACGACCGGGGAGGCGGCGGTGGTGGCGCCGGTGGCCGCGCCCGTGACCGTGGCGGTGGCCGCGCCCGTGGCGCCCTGGGCGTGGCCGGGGGCGTCGGCCAGGGTCTTCTCCAGGTCGGGGGCGAAGGCGGAGAGCGGGCCGAAGAGGTAGTCGACGTCGTCTATGGAGCCGATGGAGTCGACGGTGGGCGCGTCGACGGTCGGCGCGTCGATGGAGTCGACGGCGGGCACGTCGGCGGTCGGCGCGTCGATGGAGTCGACGGCGGGCACGTCGGCGGTCGGCGCGTCGATGGAGCCGACGGCGGGCGCCTCGGGCGTCTGCACCCGGTCCTGGACGTGCCGCTGGACCTGGTCCTGCACCTGGTCCCGCACCTGGTCCCGCACCTGGTCGCGGTCGACGGACGTGACCGTGCCGCGCGCGTCGGACACCTTCTCCTTGACCCCGGAGACCTCGGAGACCCCAGAGACCTCGGAGACCTTGTCCTCGGCGGCGCCCCGGGCCTTGCTGACGTCCACGTCGTCGACGGCGCCCTTGACGTCCGCGACGGCGTCGGACGCCTGGTCCGGCACGGCGATGGAGTGCTGGGGCAGCTCGTCCGCGCTGGCGACGGCGGAGCCGAGCGCCCAGGCACCTGTGACACCGGCGGCGATGACGATGGAACGGCGGATGTTCTTGTTCATGCTTGCGTCGGATCCTTCGAATGCGAGCTCGGCGGCCGTCCGCAGGACGCGCTGTCGTCGAGCTCTGGCTGTGAACCCGGTCGTTCGGAGATCCGGGGATACGGATGTCCGGTGACCGGCGGGCAGACCTGTTCCGCCCCCGCGCGGCAGGTCGTCGCGGGGAAAGGGCTGCCCTAGCCAGGGAATTCGGGGATGTCCCGGTGTCTGTCGCGAAGGAGTGCGTGGTCCGGGGAGAACCCGGGACCGACCAGGTGCCGGACCGGCGTCCGGCCGCCGAACGCGGCGGCGTGCAGATCACCGGGTCGCGAGGAACCCCCGTCACCCGCCGTCGCGTTGACGACGCTCCCGCCCGGCGGCACGGGCGAGGGAAGGGACGGGCGCCCGGTGCCGTACTCGCCCGCGACGACGCCACCGTGGGCGTCGCGGTCACGCACCGACGCGCCGTCGGCCCACCGGATCGCGCTCATGTACGCGGAGTCGGCCCGCGGCCCGACCGGCCGACGCTCGGCCGAACGATCCCGCCCCGACGCCGAGTCGGCACGCTCGCCCGCCTTGCCCGGCGGTTGCGCGCCCTCATGAGCGGGCGCGGGCTCCGCACCGCTGCCCCGCCCGGCTCCGTCGCCCGAACCGGGCGGCGTCCCGTGCCCGGGAAGCAGCTTCGACGGGTCCGACGCCTCGGGCAGGGTCCCGGCCACTCCGTCCACGACCTCGCCGACGGGGCGTACGAGCGGGCGCACGTTGGGACGTACGACCGGGCGCACGGCGGGACGTACCGCGGGTCGCGCGACGGGCTCCGCGACTGGTTCCGTCACGGCATCGGCGGCGTGCCGCACCGTACGAGTGACCGGCTCGGCGGTCGAGTCGGCAGCCGAGGGGGCAATCGGTTCGGCAGTCGACTCGGCAACCGGATCGGCAACCGGCTCGGCCGCCGACTTCAACGGCCGCGCCTGCCCCGCCGATACCGCGTCCGCGCCGCCCACCGGCCCGTCCGCCGCCTGCGCCCGCCCTCCGAGGAGGAGACCGAGGACCATCAACCCGCCCAGCACCAGCACCACTTGCAGCGCGCGCCGACCGGCCGCCGCGCGCACGAAGCGCACAACAGCACCGGACGGAACGGCCGTAGCCGCGGAGACTGACGTCAAGACGGAGGAAGTCCTCTGGGAGGCGGGACGGGGTGGGGCGGAACCTGTCGCTCCGCGAATGAGGCGCGACGATCCTCGCACGGGACGCCCGCCGGAGCGCAAGCCCCCTGTTACCGATGCGTATTCATGTCCGGTTCCCCGCGCTCGTGTCCGGTATGGGAAGAGGGCGCCTTTCGATCGCCGCGGCCATCACGTCCGGGAAGAGGTCCGGCGTACAGGCGAACGCCGGCGCGTCCAGCGCGGAGAGCGCCGCCGCGTGCTCGCGGTCGTACGCGGGCGTCCCCTCGTCGGAGAGCGCGAGCAGCGTCACGAACTGCACTCCGGACGCCTTCATCGCCGCGACCCGCTTCAGCATCTCGTTGCGTATGCCTCCTTCGTAGAGGTCGCTGATGAGGACGACGACCGTGTCGGCGGGGCGGGTGATCTGCGACTGGCAGTACGCCAGCGCCCGGTTGATGTCGGTCCCGCCGCCCAGCTGGGTGCCGAAGAGGACGTCGACCGGGTCGTCGAGCCGGTCGGTGAGGTCGACGACGTTCGTGTCGAAGACGACGAGCCGCGTGTCGAGCGAGCGCATGGAGCCCAGCACGGCCCCGAACACCGAGGCGTAGACGACGGACGCGGCCATCGACCCCGACTGGTCGATGCAGAGGATGACCTCCTTCTTCACGGACTGCGACGCCCGCCCGTACCCGATGAGGCGCTCGGGGACGACCGTGCGGTACTCCGGCAGGTAGTTCTTGAGGTTGGCCGCGATCGTGCGGTTCCAGTCGATGTCGTGGTGGCGCGGCCTGCTGATCCGGGCACTGCGGTCGAGCGCGCCGGTGAGCGTGGAACGGGTCCGCGTCGCGAGCCGCTTCTCCAGGTCCTCGACCACCTTGCGCACGACGGCACGCGCGGTCTCCTTGGTCGTCTCCGGCATGGCCTTGTTGAGGGAGAGGAGCGTGCCCACCAGGTGCACGTCCGCGTCCACGGCCTCCAGCATCTCGGGCTCCAGGAGCAGCGTGGAGAGCCCGAGCCGGTCGATGGCGTCGCGCTGCATGACCTGGACGACGGACGAGGGGAAATACGTCCGGATGTCCCCGAGCCAGCGCGCCACGGAGGGCGCCGACGCCCCGAGCCCCGCCGAGCGCTCCCGCGGCCGGCCGCCCTTGTCGTCCCTTCCCCCGTACAGCGCGGTGAGCGCGCCGTCCATCGCCGCGTCCCGCCCCGCGAGCGCGCACCCCGTCCCGTCGGCCCCTTCGCCGCCGAGCACGAGCCGCCACCGCCGCAGCCGCTCGTCGGTCGCCTCGGTCATCCCGCCACCCCCGCAAGGTCGTCGCTGTCGCTTCCCGTCACCGTCGGCAGGCCGAGCAGCAGTCGCACGACCGGCTCGACGGCGTCGGCGCGCACGGTGTCGCTCTCCCCGCCGAAGCCCGGCACGCCTCCCCCGCTCACCGCGGCCCCCGCCCCGGACGTGCCCCGCCGCACCAGCTCCCCCAACGTCCGCCGCACGCCGGGCTCGTACGCCGAGAAGGTGCGCCGCAACAACGGCAGTACGTCCACGAAGGCGGCGTCCGACACCCCGCAGAGCCAGTCGTCGACGAGCCCGAGCAGCCGCTCGTCGTGCACGAGCAGCATCCCGCCGCCGGATCCGCCCCCGACGAACCCCTCGATCCAGGCGGCCCCTTCGGCGGGCTCGCTCCCCCGGGACAGCGCGAGCCCCATGAGCCGGGCGACGTCCTCGTCCTCCAGCTCCCCGCCGTCCAGCAGCAGCCGCACGCACCGCCCCCGGACGACTCCGGCGGCCCCGTCGCGCCGGGCGAGCACGCGCAGCACGGAGAACCACCGGGCGCGGGTGTCCGCCGTGCCCAGCGGCAGGTCGCCGAGCAGCCCCACCGCCTGGTGCACGGCGTCGACGTGCCCCCGCATCTCCAGCGCGGCCTCCGCGTCCAGTCCCGCGCACGCGGGCGGCAGCCCCACGAAGACCCGCTCGGCGAGCCCCAGGGCCACCTCGCCGAGCGCCTCCGTCCCGGTCCCCCTGACGTCCCCGTAGCGAAGGGCCCGCACGAGCGCGGGCAGCGCCTGCGCGAGGTGCCCGACGTCCGCGTCCAGCGCCGCCCGGTCCGCGAGCACCCGCATCACCACGGGCAGCGCGTCCGGCAGATCGGCCAGGAGGCACCGCTCGGCGAGCGCGGTGACCTCGGCGAGCGCCCCCGTGTCGACCGCGTCGGACGCCGCCCTGCCCGTGGCCGCGCCCAGCACCGTCGTGCCCCACACCCCCGCCTCCGCGACCCGCACGGAGAGCTCCGGCTCCCACCGCAGCCGCCAGGTCTCGCGGAACGTCCCCGTGCTCCCCCGGGACGCCACCGGCTCGCCCCAGCCGATGCCGAGCAGCCGCAGCCGGTGCAGCAGCCTGCTGCGCGCCGCGTCCGTGTCCTTGCGGAGGTCGAGCTCCAGCTCGCGCTCCAGCGCCTCCGGTTTGAGCCGCAGGCGGCGCTGGAGCCGCGCGAGGTCGCGCTGGAGCGGCACCGCGGGCGCCGCCTCGGGGACCTCTCCCAGCACGTCGCCGACGACGAGCCTGTCGTGCACGAGGGCGAGCGGCACGTCCGAGCCCTCGCACATCACCGCGCGCACGGCGTCGGTCGTCTCGGTGAGCCCGGCCAGCGGACGTCCCCGCATCGCGGCGAGCGTGTCGGCGAGCCGCACCGCCTCGATGACGTGGGCGGACGAGACCAGCCTGTCCTCGTCGCGCAGCAGCCCCGCGACCTTCGTCATCCAGCGCTCGACGGGCCGGTCGGGGGCGCTGAACAGGTGGCCGTACCACCCCGGGGAGGCGATCCCCGCGCCGTACCCACTGGCCCGGGAGAGCCGGCGGTGGGTCCAGGGCACCCAGGTCAGCTCGGCCTTCACCTTGGGCAGCCCCTTGAGCAGCGCCCGGTCGGCCGCCACGGTGGTTCTGCGCCGCAGCGCGGGCACGTGCCAGGCCCCGCACACCACGGCGACCCGCTCGGGCCCGAACTCCTTGAGAGCGGCGCGTATGTGGAGCCGCATGTACGCCTCGCGCACCAGGTCACGGGTATGCCCGCCGTCGCCATAGGTCTCGCGCAGCGCCCCCATGGCCTCGGCGAGCGCCTCGAACGGGGCGAACGCGTCGCCGGCGGCCCCGCGGTGCTCGACGACGTCCTCCCACCACCGCTCCGGGTCGTCGTACCCGGCCGTCTCGGCGAGCACGGCGATGGGGTCGATCCGCACCGCGTCCTCCCCCTCCGCGGCCGCCTCCCGCCCCTCCTCGCGCCCTGCGTCGTGTCCTTCCTCGTGCCCTGCGTCCGGCTCCTCCTCCGCGCGCGCCAGCGAGTGCGCCGCCGGAAGGTCGAAGAAGCGCACCGGTACGCCCCGCGCGACGGCCCACCGGATCGCCACCCACTCCGGGGAGAACTCGGCGAGCGGCCAGAACGCGGACCGGCCCGGCTCGTCCACCACGTGCGCGAGCAGCGCGACCGGCGGCCGCATCCCCTCGTCGGCGGCGAGCTCCACCAGCGGGTCGGCCTCCGGTGGTCCCTCGACGAGGACCACGTCGGGCCGCGCCTCGTCCAGCGCGGCACGCACGGCGCGCGCCGACCCGGGCCCGTGGTGCCGCACCCCGAGCAGCAGCGGCGCCCCGCCGCCCCTCTCCGTGGCTGTCGTCATGCGCTCACCTCGCGGCACGCGCGGTAGAAGTCCTTCCAGCCGTCCCGCTCCCGCACGACCGCCTCCAGGTACTCCTGCCAGATCACGCGGTCCGCGGCGGGGTCGCGCACGACGGCGCCGAGGATGCCGGCCGCGACATCACCGGGGCGCAGCACGCCGTCTCCGAAGTGGGCGGCCAGGGCGAGGCCGTTGGTGACGACGGAGATGGCCTCGGCCGTCGAGAGCGTGCCGCTGGGCGACTTCACCTTCGTACGCCCGTCGGCGGTGACGCCGTCGCGCAGCTCGCGGAAGACGGTGACGACACGGCGTATCTCGTCGATGCCCTCGGGGCCCGCGGGCAGGTCGAGGGAGCGGCCGATCTGGTCGACGCGGCGCGAGACGATGTCGACCTCGGCGTCGGCGCTCTCCGGCAGCGGCAGGACGACCGTGTTGAAGCGGCGGCGCAGGGCGCTCGACAGGTCGTTGACCCCGCGGTCGCGGTCGTTGGCCGTGGCGATGAGGTTGAAGCCGCGCACGGCCTGCGTCTCCTGCCCCAGCTCCGGGATCGGCAGGGTCTTCTCCGACAGGATCGTGATCAGCGTGTCCTGCACGTCCGCGGGGATGCGGGTCAGCTCCTCGACGCGCGCCGTCATGCCTTCCGCCATGGCCCGCATCACGGGGCTGGGCACGAGCGCGTCGCGACTGGGGCCGTGCGCGAGCAGCTGCGCGTAGTTCCACCCGTAGCGGATCGCCTCCTCCGGTGTGCCCGCCGTGCCCTGCACGAGCAGGGTCGAGTCGCCGCTGACGGCGGCGGCGAGATGCTCGGACACCCAGGTCTTGGCGGTGCCGGGCACGCCGAGCAGCAGCAGGGCGCGGTCGGTGGCGAGGGTGGTGACGGCGACCTCGACGATGCGGCGCGGCCCCACGTACTTCGGCGTGATCACCGTGCCGTCGGGCAGCGTGCCGCCGAGCAGATACGTCGCCACGGCCCACGGCGAGAGCTTCCACCGCTGCGGCCTCGGCCGGTCGTCCTGCGCGGCGAGGGCGGCCAGTTCGGTCGCGAACGCGTCCTCGGCGTGCGGCCGCAGTGTCTGCGCGGGCGCGGCCGGATTCGCGGTCGCGGACGCGGTCGAGTCGACGGAAACGGTCATGGAGCGATCCCCCTCCAGCTCGTCCGGGCACATCTGGCCCGGATGTGTCTCCACCGTGCACCACGCCACTGACAATCGCCCCGACTGCCGCCCTGACCTGCACAGATGGCGTGCTCAAGGTCGATTGTCAGTGGCGGCGCCTACCTTCGAGACATGACTCAGCAGGGGGTGCGCTGGACGGCGGATCAGGTGCTCGCACTGGCTCCTGACGCCCCGTCACGCAAGGCGGGAAGCAAACTCGGCGTCGCCGGCCCGTGGTCGGAGGCGGGCGGATCCGGCGAGGGGACGGTGTGGGGGCTGTGCAAGGGCAGTGGCAGCAAGCCGTATCAGACGGTCGTCGACATCGCGGACTCCGCGGGTCCGGCGTACAAGTGCAGTTGTCCGAGCCGCAAGTTCCCGTGCAAACACGCGCTGGGGCTGCTGCTGGTCTGGGCCGCCGCGGACGGCACCGTGCCGGACGGCGAGCCACCGGCCTGGGCCGAGGAGTGGCTGACGTCGCGCCGTAAAAGAGCGGAGGACAAGAGGAGTTCGGGGGACGCGCCCCCCGCCCCGGCCGATCCGGAGGCCGCGCGCAGGAGGGCGGAGAAGCGGGCCGAGCGGATCACGGCGGGGGCGACGGAGCTGGAGCAGCGCCTGTCCGACCTGCTCCGCGGCGGCACGGCGGCGGCCGAGCAGGCGGGGTACGGCCTGTGGGAGGAGACGGCGGCCCGCATGGTCGACGCGCAGGCGCCGGGACTTGCCGTGCGCGTCAGGGAGTTGGGGGCGATACCTTCGTCCGGGCCCGGCTGGCCGGTGCGGCTCCTGGAGGAGTGCGCGCTGCTCCACCTCCTCGACCAGGGATGGCTCCACCGCGACACGCTGCCGGACGACCTCGCCGCCACGGTCCGTTCCCGCGTCGGCCTGTCCGCACAGCCGCAGGGCCCACCGGTCAGGGACCGCTGGCTGGTCCTCGCGCAGTACGACACGGCGGACAGCAGACTCACCACGCGCCGCGTCTGGCTGTACGGCACGGACACCGGGCGCACCGCGCTGCTCCTGTCGTACGGGGCGGCGGGCCGCGCCCCCGCGCTCGCCCTGCCGGTGGGCCTCGCGCTCGACGCGGAGCTGACCGGATACCCGGGCGCGGGACAGCTGCGCGCCGAGCTGGGCGAGCAGTTCACGGCCCCGGCGCCCACCGCGCTGCGGCCGCCGGGCGTGGGACCGGACGTGGCCACCGCCCGGTACGGCGAGGCGCTGCGCGCCGACCCCTGGCTGGATTCCTGGCCGATGACGCTCGCCGACGTGATACCGACCCAGGAGACCGGCTCCTGGCAACTGGCGGATCCGACCACCGGCTTGGCGCTCCCCATCCCCCCGTCCGCCGCGTCCCGACCGGGCCTGTGGCGGCTGATGGCGCTGTCCGCGGGCGCACCGTTGACGGTGTTCGGCGAGTGCGGCCACCGGGGCTTCACCCCCCTGGCGGCCTGGCCGAAGGGCGCGGGAGAGACGGTGCCGCTGTGCTGACGAACGTACGCGAGGAGAGGCAGATGCCCACACCGCACGCCCGTCCCTCATGGGACGACCTGGTCACGGCGGCCCTGCTCGGCACCGACCGCCGCGCGCTGCCGCCCGCGCTCCACGCGCCGGACAAGGAGGCGCCCGTCGCCCTCCTGGACGCGGCCGCGCTGCAGACGGTGCGGCGCAGGGCGGGCCTGCGCCCGGCACCGGCCGCCGCGCCGCCCGAGCCCGCGGCGGACGACCCCAGACCGCCGGTGCCGCCCGCCGCGCGGCGCAGGCTCGCGACGCTCCTCACCGACCAGCCCGGCTCCGGCGGCAGCGGCGGCCGTCGGGGCGCGGCGCCGGACCTGATGGAGCTGCTGCCCCAGTGGCTGGCCCTGGCCAACGCGCGCGGGTACGGCCCGCCGCCGGAACTGCTGCCCGCGCTCCTGAACGCGGCGCGCGGCCGCACGGACCTGCGCCCCCAGGCCCTCGCCTTCGCGGGCCCGAGAGCGCTGTGGCTGGCCCGCCTGAACCCGGACTGGAAGTTCGCACTCCGCGCCACACCGGGAGGCGGGATCCCGCTGCCCGCCACGGACGACACGACGCAGGTCCAACAGCTCTGGGAGGAGGGACTCTTCGCGGAGCGCGTGGCCCTCCTGAGCACACTCCGCGCGCACGCCCCGGCTGCCGCCAGGACCCTCCTGCTCTCCACCTGGCCGACGGAGCGGGCGGAGGACCGCCTGATGTTCCTCGACTCGCTGCGCACCGGCCTGTCCGCCGCGGACGAGCCGTTCCTGGAACAGGCCCTCACCGACCGCAGCCGCAACGTCCGCGCCACGGCGGCGGAACTGCTCTCCGCACTGCCGCGCTCGGCCCTGGCGGGCCGGATGTCGGCCCGCGCGGCGTCCTGCGTGGCCGTCGACCACACGTCGAGCGCGCCCACGCTCACCGTCGAGGCGCCGCACGAGTGCGACGCGGGCATGGAGCGGGACGGCGTCACCCCGAAACCGCCCGCCGGTCGCGGTGAACGCTCCTGGTGGCTGGGCCAGTTGGTCGAGGCGGCCCCACTCGCCACCTGGCAGCCCAGGCTCGGCAATCGCACCCCGACGGAGATCGTGGCGCTCCCCGTGGCCGACGACTGGCGCGACGAGCTGCACGCCGCGTGGTGCCGTGCGGCGGTACGGCAGCGGGACGCGGACTGGTCCAGGGCGCTGCTCGGCACCCCCGCGTCGCCCGACGCGGCGGGTCCGGGCGCCGTCTCCCTCGCCGAGCGCGCCAAGCTGCTCGCCACGCTGCCGGCCGCCGAGCGGGCGGAGTGGGTGGCCGGCTTCATCGCCGCGCACGGTCTGTCGGAGGCGTTCCAGCTGCTCGGGGTGTGCGCGGTGCCGTGGGCGGAGCCGTTGGGGCGGGCGGTGGTGGACTCCCTGAACATCGCGCGGGACGCGGGCAATTACCCCTGGAGCTTCAGCGGGGTGATGGGTCTCGCGGAGCGCTGCCTCGATCCTGCGGAGGCGGTCCGTCTGGACGCGCTGACGGCGATACCGGACGAGCCGGAGAATGCGTCGCCCGGGGCGGGCGGTTACTGGTCGGAGGCGTTCCAACGCCTCGTCACGACGCTGCGGCTCCGCTCCGCGATCCGCATGGAACTCCCCCCGCCTCCCTAACCTTCCCCCGCACCCCGGCTGCGCGGGAGCTGGAGCCACACTTCTCGCTCCCCGGCACCGGGGTTCTTCCCCGCCTGCGCCGGGGCTGGGGCCACCTTCACCACTGCCCGGCACCGGGGGCTGTGCCCACCCGTTCCGCCTTGCGGAACGCCTGCCCACAGCGGGGACCGTCGACGGCCGGTTGCCGCCCACCGCGGGGACGGAGCGGCCCGCCCCCACCGGCCGACGGGCGCACGCGCTCCCGAGGGGACGTGGGGGTATGTGCGAACGGAGCACTGAGCCAGCGCTGGCGTCTTTGGACTTGGGGCGGGGCGCAGGGATGGCGAGTACGCACATACCCCCGCGGCCCCGCCCCCGAGACGGACAACAGGCGCAGACGCCCGCCCAAGGCGCCCCCGCCAGAAAGAATCAGACCGCCTGCCGCACGTTCCCCCGAACCCACTCCACGATCGACGCGGTCGTGGCCCCGGGCGTGAAGATCTCCGCGACGCCCTTCTCCTTCAGCGGCGCGATGTCCGCCTCCGGAATGATGCCGCCGCCGAACACCTTGATGTCCTCCGCGTCCCGCTCCTTCAGGAGCTCCAACACCCGCGCGAACAACGTGTTGTGGGCCCCGGAGAGGATGGACAGACCGATCGCGTCGGCGTCCTCCTGGATCGCGGTGTCCACCACCTGCTCGGGCGTCTGGTGCAGCCCGGTGTAGATGACCTCCATACCGGCGTCACGCAGCGCCCGCGCGATCACCTTGGCCCCGCGATCGTGCCCGTCGAGCCCCGGCTTGGCGACCACCACGCGGATCGGCCCGGCTGCCACACCCATCACTGCCTCCATGTACCGATATCCGTACCGACACCACGCTGTCCCGGTACAGATACCCCGCACCGCACCGGCCGGGGAAGTGAACGAACGTTATCTACAGCATCGCGCAAGCGGCAGTTTCGCGGTGGAGAGGGAGGGGGAAATCACACGTTGGGACACGTTCGCTGCGCGCCCATCCGTTGCCCAAGGGCTCACGCTCCGCATCCGGACCAGGCGCGAGGGGAGCCGCGACGAGATCGCCGGACCACCACGCCGGCAGCCGCACGGCGTGGTGGTCCGGTGCATCGGCGAAGCAACGGGGGCACGGGGCACCGCCTGGTCACGCAGGCGGCAAGGAGCACCGTCCGACGGACCCGGACCGACCCCCGTCGCACCGCCGACTCCTCGCCCTCGACTCCCCCATAGGGCACACGGGGGACAGAGCTGCCCTCCCGTGCGCCGGTCGGGAGGTCGACGATGCCTGTCACAGGGGTCCACTCAGGGGGCCACAAGGGAAGCCACTCCGGCGCCCACCGGGGGTCCGACAAGGGGGCCCATAAAGGGCCCCGCAAAGGAACCCGCGCAGGCCCCCACAAGGGGAGCCGCCCAGCGGCCCACGTAGGGAGTGCGGACGCAGGGAGCCAAGAAGCGCGCGCGGCGACGCGCGCAGCCACGCACCCCTTTCGCCCCTTCGTCTCACTCCTGTCGGCCGGACTGGCGGGCCGCCTCTCCCTGGCCCTCCTGAAGGCGACCGCCCTGGAACTGGCGATCCTCGCCGGGCACCTGCTCCTCTACCCCTCGGGCATCACCCAGGAGCGCAGGCCGGCCCCGGTCCAGCCACCCCCCGACGCGCCCCGCCTCCCGGCGGACCGCAGGCCCCCGGTCCTGCTCCTGCACGGCTTCATCGACAACCGCTCGGTCTTCGTCCTGCTGCGCCGCGCCCTGTCCCAGGACGGCGGACGCCGCGTGGAGTCCCTCAACTACTCGCCGCTGACCTGCGACGTCCGCGCCGCCGCCGAGCTGCTCGGCCGCCACGTGGAAGAGCTCTGCGAGCGCACGGGCCACACCCGCGTCGACGTCGTCGGGCACAGCCTCGGCGGTCTGATCGCCCGCTATTACGCGCAGCGGCTCGGCGGCGACGTACGCATCCGCACCCTGGTCACCCTCGGCACGCCACACTCGGGCACCCGTGTCGTGCCGCTCGCGGACGCGCACCCGATCGTGCGGCAGATGCGCCCGGGCTCCGACGTGATCGAGGAACTGAAGGAACCGGCGCCGGGCTGCCGCACCCAGTTCGTGAGTTTCTGGAGCGATCTGGACCAGATCATGGCGCCACTGGAGACGGCGTGCGTCGACCACCCCGACCTGGTCGCGCAGAACGTCCGCGTGACCGGCATCGGCCATCTCGCACTCCCGGTGCACCCGGCGGTCGCGAACGGCATACGCCAGGCACTCGATCTCGCGAACCCGGGAGCCGACGCGAAGGGCACACCGAACGGCGTCACGGTCGCCTGAGACCGTGTCCGCAACCGATTAACTATCGAACAATTCTCGAACGCAAGGCCAAAGCTGTGCCCGCAGACCGCCGAAAGGCGGCCGAATGCCCGTTTCCTGAGACCATGAAACCTGCCGAAGATTGTCGCGCCCGTATACCGCCGGGTACAGTCGCCGGACTGCTCTGCCCCTGCTGCCGAGGCGAAAGAGAAGTTGGTGAACGACCGTCACCCGTCGGGGAGCTCGACTCCCTCGCCCTCGGCACCCGGCGCCGACTACGCGCACTACGCGACGTACGACCAGCACAGCACCCAGCACGGCGGCTACGGCTATGACAGCTACGCCGACGGGTCCACCGGCAGCTACGCGACGACCGGTTTCGACACCGGCACCTTCGCCGCCGACCCGCTCTTCGGCGACATGAACGGCGGCCAGTACGACACGGGCCAGTGGGCGACCACCACCGGCACCCAGCAGACGCTCAACTACGACGCGTACGCCGCGCAGCACCACGCCGCCCTGTACGACACCGGCAGCTATGACACGACCGCCGCGTGGTCGACCGGCGGCCATCAGCAGCTCGCCGACATCCCCACGCAGCCGGGCCCCGACTCCACGGGCCAGTGGGACGCCGCCGCCTGGAACCAGGCGCCGCAGACCGGCCAGTGGGAGACCCAGACCTTCGACACGGGCGCGTATGACGCGACGGCGTGGAACTCCGCCGGCGACACGCACGATGCGCACGCGGCACACGCGGCACATGCGGCGCGCGAGATGCCCGAGCCGCACGAGGTGCACGACACGCACGGGGCACCCCAGTCGTACGAGGCCACGGAGCCCGCGGGCGACGCCCACCACTACGAGCTCACCGATCAGTACGAGATCTCGGCCGACTCGGCGTACGGCACAAGCGGCACGTCCGCGTACGACACCGCCGAGTTCGACGTGACGGCCGTCGATTCCCCCGACGCCGCCCCGCACTCCCCCCGCTCCTCCCGCGGCAAGAGCGACGGCCCCACGGGCGGCGGCCGCTCCCGGACCCGCCGCCGCTCCCCCGCCAAGCGCTCCGCCCTCCTCACGGTCGCCGTGCCCTCGGCGTGCGTGATGGGTGTCGCCGGGGTCGCGGCCGCCTCCGTCGGCGGCTTCGGCGGGGACGACGCCAAGGACACGACGGCGGCATCGGCCCCGGACGCCACGGCCGTGAAGCCCTCCGCCGCCAACAACAAGCTGGACACCCAGCTGGCGAACCTCTCCGCCGACGCGGGCGACTTCGCGGACCGCGCGAGCCGCACGCAGGAGCGCATCGACCTCAGGGCCGAGAAGGTAGCCGCCGAGAAGAAGGCGGCCGCGGAGGCGGCGCGCAAGGAGCGGCTGCGTCCCAAGTTCGCCCTGCCGGTGAAGCAGCACGGCCTGAGCGCGCGCTACGGCCAGGCGGGCATCAACTGGATGTCCGCGCACTCGGGCATCGACTTCCCGGTGTCGTACGGCACCGAGGTCATGGCCGCGACCGACGGCACCGTCTCCACGAAGTGGAACAGCGCCTACGGCAACATGGCGATCGTGACCGCGAAGGACGGCACGGAGACGTGGTACTGCCACCTCTCCACGCACAAGATCTCCAGCGGCCCCGTGAAGGCGGGCGACGTCATCGCCTTCTCCGGGAACTCCGGCAACTCCACGGGCCCGCATCTGCACTTCGAGGTGCGTCCCGCCGGCGGCTCGGCGATCGACCCGCTGCCGTGGCTGCGCAGCCACGGCCTCGACCCGACGTAGGACCGCCCCCTTGGGGGACCCCGGGACCCCACCGAGGTGGCGGCCCGAGGCCCCGCCGGGCTACAGCTTCTCCACCGGCGCGTACCGCAGCAGCAGGCGCTTCGGCTTGGGGTCTCCGAAGTCCACCGTCGCCTCGGCGTTCGCCCCCGTGCCCTTCACCCCGACCACCGTGCCGAGGCCGAACTGGTCGTGCGTGACCCGGTCGCCGACCGCGAGCGAGACCACCGGCTTCTCCGAGGCGCGGCGCGTGGCGAAGCCCTGGGCGCCGCCGGAGCGGGAGCGCGAGGAGGACAGCGACGAGGCGATGCCCCCGGCAGGCCCCGAGGAACGGGACGGCGGCGGGGCGGCGACGGCACCCGTCCGCTTCCAGTCCAGGTGCGCATCCGGAATCTCTTCGAGGAAGCGCGACGGCGGGTTGTACGAGGGCTGGCCCCAGGCGCTGCGCATCGAGGACCGCGTCAAATAGAGCCGTTCACGCGCGCGTGTGATGCCGACGTACGCAAGGCGACGCTCCTCCTCCAACTCCTTGACCTGCCCCAGAGAACGCATGTGCGGGAAGACACCGTCCTCCATGCCGGTCAGGAACACCACGGGGAACTCAAGGCCCTTGGCGGTGTGCAGCGTCATGAGGGTGATGACTCCGGAGCCGTCCTCCTCCTCATCCGGAATCTGGTCGGAGTCGGCGACCAGGGCGACGCGCTCCAGGAAGTCGGAGAGCGAACCGACCGGAGCGGCGCCTTCCGCAACCGGGGCGCCTTCGCCTCCCTCGGTCCCGGCACCCTCCTGGGCCACCGCACCCACCGCGGCCTCGGCGCCCTCCGCGCCTTCGGTGGTCTCGGCGCCCTGAGTCGCCTCCGCCCCCTCGGCCCGGCCGTTCTCCTGCTCGAACTCCAGGGCCACGGCGGCGAGTTCCTGGAGGTTCTCGATGCGGGTCTCGTCCTGCGGGTCGGTCGAGGCCTGCAGCTCGGCGAGGTACCCGGTCCGTTCGAGCACGGCCTCCAGGACGACGGCCGGGCCCGCGCCGGACTCGACGATGGTCCGCAGCTCCTCCATGAGCGTGTTGAACCGCTTCACCGCGTTGACCGAGCGGGCCGCCATTCCGTACGCCTCGTCGACGCGGCGCAGCGCCTGCGGGAAGGAGATCTTCTCGCGCTGCGAGAGCGCGTCGATCATCGCCTCCGCGCGGTCGCCGATGCCCCTCTTGGGGACGTTGAGGATGCGCCGCAGCGGGACCGCGTCCTCGGGGTTGGCGAGCACGCGCAGGTACGCGAGGACGTCGCGGACCTCCTTGCGCTCGTAGAAGCGGACGCCGCCGACGACCTTGTAGGGCAGGCCGACGCGGATGAAGATCTCTTCGAAGACACGGGACTGCGCGTTCGTCCGGTAGAAGATCGCCACGTCGCCGGCCTTGGCGTCGCCCGCGTCCGTGAGGCGGTCGATCTCGTCGGCGACGAACTGCGCCTCGTCGTGCTCGGTGTCGGCGACGTAGCCGGTGATGCGCGCGCCCGCGCCCTGGTTGGTCCAGAGGTTCTTGGGGCGGCGGCTCTCGTTCCGCTCGATGACCGCGTTCGCGGCGGTCAGGATCGTCTGCGTGGAGCGGTAGTTCTGCTCCAGGAGGATCGTCGTCGCGTCCGTGTAGTCCTCCTCGAACTGGAGGATGTTGCGGATGGTGGCGCCGCGGAAGGCGTAGATCGACTGGTCCGCGTCACCCACCACGCACAGCTCGGCCGGATCGTCGCCCTCGCCTCCGGAGGGGCCGACCAGCTCGCGCACCAGGGCGTACTGGGCGTGGTTGGTGTCCTGGTACTCGTCGACCATGACGTGCCGGAAGCGGCGGCGGTAGTGCTCGGCGACGTCCGGGAAGGCGCGCAGGAGGTGGACCGTCGTCATGATCAGGTCGTCGAAGTCCAGCGCGTTCGCCTCGCGGAGGCGGGACTGGTACATCGCGTAGGCCTGGGCGAGGGTCTTCTCGAAGCCGTCGGCGGCCTGGGCGGCGAAGTCCTCCTCGTCGATCAGCTCGTTCTTCAGGTTGGAGATCTTGGCGCTGAAGGACTTCGGCGGGAACTTCTTCGGATCGAGGTCCAGGTCGCGGCAGACCAGGGCCATCAGGCGCTTGGAGTCCGCGGCGTCGTAGATCGAGAAGGAGGACGTGAAGCCCAGCTTCTTGTACTCGCGGCGCAGGATGCGGACGCAGGCGCTGTGGAACGTCGACACCCACATCGCGTTCGCCCGGGGGCCCACGAGCTGCTCGACGCGCTCCTTCATCTCGCCCGCGGCCTTGTTCGTGAAGGTGATCGCGAGGATCTGGCCGGGGTGCACGCCGCGCTCGGCGAGGAGGTGCGCGATGCGCTGGGTGAGCACGCGGGTCTTGCCGGACCCGGCGCCCGCGACGATGAGCAGCGGGGAACCCGCGTGCACGACGGCCGCGCGCTGGTTCTCGTTCAGCCCGTCGAGGAGCGTCGCCGGGTCGATGACCGGGCGCGGGGCGCCGTCGCGGTAGTGCGTGTCCCTGGTCATGGGCGCGTCGAACTTCCCGTCGAACAAGTCGTCCGGAATGGGCTCCGGAGCGCTGTCCTCGGGCGGCGGCGGGGGCTCTTCGTCCGCGGCCCGGGAGGGCTGCAGGTCCGCCAGGAAGCTGTCATCAAAGAGGCTGCTCATCGCCTCCCGAGTCTAGGCGGCCCCACTGACAACCCGCCCCGGGTTCCGGCCACCTCCTCCGACGGGGAGGGTCCCGCCTCCGTCTAGGAGGGTCCCGCCCACGTGCCGCCCACGTGCCGCCCACGGACGGTCACGCTCCGCTACGGCGTGTCATGTCCGCGTCGCTGCCGTACTCCATCCGCGTCAAGACCCTCGTGAAGTCACGAAAATGTATCGGGCATATCGAACATCAACCTTCACAGCGGCCGCACAAGTTGGCTAGCGTGCCCGGCGGGCCGCTCGTCCCCCACCGGCGAACCCCGCCGGGACCGGGTGGCCTCCGCCGAGTCCGACACGTTCGGAGCCGGGGACCCACCATGACCTTGGGGTGAATCGGTCCCGTACGAAGTACGGGACCGTAGGGCAACCTTCCGGACCACCCGCCCGAACCCGACAGCTAACCCGGTAGGCGGTCTACGGAAGGAGTCGCCTCCTTGGCGTCGCACCGCAAGCCGCGGACCCGTACGGCCGGAATGCGCACGGCCCCCGCCCTCGGCATCACGACGGCCGCCCTCACCTCCGTCGCCCTCCTGTCGCAGAGCGCGCAGGCAGCCCCCTCCGCGCCGTCGAAGCCCAGCCTCGAAGAGGTCCAGAAGAAGGTCGACGACCTGTACCACCAGGCCGGCGTGGCCACCCAGAAGTACAACTCGGCCAAGGAGCGCACCGACAAGCAGCGCAAGAAGGTCGACCATCTGCTCGACGACGTGGCCAAGCGCACCGACGAGCTGAACGAGGCCCGCCAGGAGCTCGGCTCGTTCGCCGCCGCGCAGTACCGCACCGGGGCCGTCTCCGAGACGGCCACGATGATGCTGGCCAACGACCCGCAGGGCTACTTCGACCAGAACCACCTGGCCGACCGGCTGACCACGCGCCAGAAGAAGGCCGTCGACGACTACCAGACGCAGCAGGCGTCGGCGACCAAGCAGCGCGCGAAGGCCGCGAAGAGCCTCAAGACGCTGAGTGAATCGCGGGACGACCTCAGGACGAGCAAGCAGGCCGTCCAGAAGAAGCTGGGCGAGGCGCGCGGGCTCCTCTCGAAGCTGACCGCCGAGGAGAAGGCGCGGCTGGCGGCGATCGAGCGCAAGAAGGAGCAGGAGGCCAAGCGCAAGGCCGAGGAACTGGCCCGCAAGCAGGCCGCCGAGGCGGAGCGCAAGCGCAAGGCGGAAGAGGCCGCGCAGAAGGAGAAGGATCAGGGGCAGGGGCAGGGGCAGGAGGGCGGCCAGGACTCGGGCTCGGGCACCGGTTCGGGTTCGGGCTCCGGGACCACGGACGGCAGTTACGCCACCAAGGCCGCGAAGGTCATCGACTTCGCGGAGGCCCAGATCGGCAAGCCGTACGTCTGGGGGGCCACGGGCCCCGACTCCTACGACTGCTCGGGGCTGACCCAGGACGCGTGGAAGGCCGCGGGCATCTCCCTGCCGCGCACCACGTGGGACCAGGTGAAGGTCGGCACGACCGTGAAGACCGCCGACGCCAAGCCGGGCGACCTGGTGTTCTTCTACGACGACATCAGCCACGTGGGGATCTACATCGGCAACGGCAAGATGATCCACGCGCCGAAGCCGGGCGCGAACGTCCGCGTCGAGTCGATCTACTACATGCCGATCCACAGCGTGGTGCGCCCCGCGTAACGCCGGACGGCACGCGTCTTCCGGAGACCGCGCTCGGCTCCGGAGGACGCGACGACCGGGTGCCGCGACAACCTTGGGACGCGACGAAAAGCACCCTCTACGCGCGCGTGGCCCGCATCCCCGGGAGGATGCGGGCCACCGCGGCGGAGATTGGGGAATAACATGTGCGCAACGCCGCGCGTGGGGTGTAAGGGGAGGGTGACAGG